>JAFIEX010000057.1 GCA_020832365.1 Crocinitomicaceae bacterium | reverse complement strand
TTAGGTACAATCCATAATCGCATAGGATTCAAGTTCCTTAAACTACCATCTAAATCAACGGCTTTTATCTGGTTGATGAAGACATCACTTTGCTCACAGTGACTTCTAACTTGCAAGCAAATACTATCCGGGATGGTATTTCCTGCTATTCTCACGCCTTCATCTGGGCCAAGACAATAAAAAAGTTGAAAGCTCACAATTTTAATCCCAATACTAGTTGTAATACCTTCGGGATGACAAAATAAATCCTCAGCTAATTCCCCTGAGAAAACACCTACAATTTGTGGCGCAAAATCCATTTCACCATAATCTTTCTTTAATTGAACAGAACGCGGTTCTTGCGCGTAAGTTATGGCAGGAAATAAGATGAGCATAAAGCCAATTCTCCTAAGCCACCACTCTGCCTTCATGGAGTAATGATTGGAGCAGTTGAATATCAAATGCGTGGGCTTTAACAGGTGTTAGTTGAAGACTTGGATTGTTTGAAATATCCTTTATACCCGACAATTGTTTATAGGCGATATCGCCACTTTCTAACAAAACGAGTAGAACACTTTCATTGTTGAAAACGCCAACGTCTGCGATCCCTCTTGACCCTGATCCGAATGCATACCTTACGTCTTTTTCTAAATCAAAAACATAAACCTCCTTTATTTTTTCTCCAGGCACCGCATGTTTTAAAGCATAAATTGTTTGAGCATCAAAAGGAGTTGGATATGCAATTGGTCTATCTACATTAAACACTCCCCAATTACTGGTTTGGAAGTTGGCAGATCTTTGCTGATTAATAATTGATTTTGAATGTTGTAATTTCAAATTTTGTAAATAAGCATCTTGTTCCTTTTGCGCATCGGTTCTGATGTCCAACATTATGTTGTGATTTTTTTGTGTTGCTTTTAGGGTTGCTATGCGTTCTTCGTTTGCAGCATGTGCTAGCTCTAATTCTTTCTGCTTTTCCTGCCATCTTCTGTGTTTTTGCTCCACCTCCTGCTTGGCTGTTGTGTAGGCAGATAGTGCAGCAACAAGGGCTTCTCCTTTCAAAACAGGGCGCACTTTCAAAGTCATTTTTTTCTGGTTATCACCAAAGACTACCGAAAATGAACCACCTTGCTCTTTTAAGTCAAAGTAGGACCAAGACTGCTCAAACATTGCATTGTATTGAGGTTGGTTGGGAAGCGCCTCAAATTCTACATTTTTACCAAGCGCTGCAAGTTCTGGAAATTCATAGGCGTCGTACTCAATTTTGAATATGCGGTCTTTGTCGATGGGCAACTGATAAGCTTCTTTCTTCGGAAGAGGATTTTGCGATATTTCTTGTTGGATAGATTGTATTTCCGATTGGATTTGCTTATTGGTACTTAAAAGCTTTTGAGCAGCTTCATTATTGGCATTTTCCGAAATATTTTTATCATTAGAACGATCAGTAAAAGTTGCTGGATAACTTTGCCACTCTCCAGATAAATCGTTCAATTGATAAAACTGAAAACCATCCGACGGTTTTGTTAAGCTCAAGGCGACTTGAATGGGGTTTTCAGAACGAATTGCAATGATTTCTCCATTTCTTTCTGCTCGTAACTCGATCATTCCACCAGATTCAAAAGCGCCACCATCATGATCCATAGGGATTCCTGCAATGAATGCACTTGATTTATCAGGGAAAGTTCTTGCTCTGAGCGTAAAATTATCTTCTTGACCAATTTCTAGAGCTCCAGCAGGGATAAGAATACTAGAACCATCTGAAAGCGTTATTTGGTGACCATTATTTCCAATTAAATTGAAAGTTTCGAAAGGAAGGTCAACGCCGCTTATTTTTGGCTGAATACAAGGTGTGTCCTGCGGTAATTCTTCTATTGATATTGATTTACTTAAAGTAATATTCTCGTCATACGCTAAATTTTGATTTTCATTAACTCCATTTAATTTTAAAAGTGCAATTGCTGCGATCGATGCCAGCCCTGTTTGCCCCCAAAAGCCGATTGATTTCCAAAAATCTGTTGTTGGGATAGGGGAAGGTGCTGCATTGACCGCCTCCAATACACGATTAAAGTTCCTTCGCTTTTCTATTTCAGCGGAGGAAACTTTTGCTCTGTTGATAACTATTTTTCGGTTTTCCATTACCGTTATTTTTTAAAAAATATTTTTTTTAACTTTTCCAATGCGCGAAAGGTTTTTACCTTAGCATTGTTCTCTGTGATTCCAATGATTTCAGCTATTTCTTTATAAGGCCGATCTTCAAAAAAGCGCATTTCAATAAGTTGTACATCTTCTTCTCCAAGCGCTACCAATGCTGTTTTTAGTTTTTTAAGATTGATTTGATTTTCTTCTTGTTCAAAAACTTCCATGAAAACTGCAACGTGCTGCATGTCAATATTGATAGTTCTTTTTGCTTTTCGATCTCTAAAAGCTTGATTGAGCTCGCTTTTGGCAATACGATATAACCATGAGCCAAACGGCACACCTCTGAACTCGAAGCGCTGGATGTTCTTAATAGCTTTGAAAAATACTTGAGAAGTAACATCATCCGCCAATTCCGGGTCATCCATTCTTTGATAGATATACCTGAAAATTTGTTCATGGTATTTTTCATAAAGTGGAGCGAAGTGCCTAGGGTCGCCCTTGGCTCGCTCAATCCACTCCAACTCGGTCTTTAACCGATCTGGCGTGTGATGATACGTGGGGTTTACGCTACTCATGGTTTTAACTTTTTGGGTTTATACGAATGCTTGCAGTCATTTGTTGTCCATATAACGTGCCAACTTTAAATGGTTACATGGATTATTATTAAAACGTAAGATCTACTAGAAATATTTTATTGCAGTTGTTGGAAACAATGCCTTTGAAATTAATAAGAATTGATTTATCAGAAAGTTAGACCTTGTGAATGGCATAATGGGTTTGTAGCATTAGTTGCATAGTGAAGCTGATAATTTATTTATTTTTGTAAAAAATTAGGAAATGGAACATTTAGATCAAACAACTTGGTTAGCGCAATATAATGACGAAGAAAATGCAGTAATATTAGACGTTCGTACGCCAGGAGAGTGGGCTGAAGGTATAATTGCTGGTGCTCAAAAGTTAAATATCATGGATACGCAAAATTTTGTTGCGGAAATCGAGCAAATGGATAAATCAAAAAGCTATTTCATTTATTGTCGAAGTGGAAATAGAAGTGGACAAGCCTGCCAAATTATGGAACAGTTTGGTTTTGAAAAAACTTACAACTTAGTAGGTGGCGTTATGGAATGGACAGGAGAACTTGTATAGTTTGCTCCTCATTAATTAATACATCAATAATTTGTAAAAGGGTAGGAGAAAACGGAGTCGTAGGTTCCATTTTCTTCTACATAATTTAAAAAGGCATTATAAAAAGCATCATTGCCAATGGTGGATGAATCGCCGATTACAATCAACCTTTTTTTAGCTCGTGTAAGTGCGACATTCATTCTTCTGTAGTCTTTTAAAAAGCCGATGGTTCCACTTTCATTAGCACGCACCAAGGAAATCACGATAGTTGCTGCTTCTTGACCCTGAAAAGCATCGATTGTACTAATTTTATAAGGTGTCAAAGTTGTTTTAAGCACTTGAATTTGCGCAGCGTACGGACTAAGAATTACAGTTTCTTGAGCTGCGATATTTTCCGCTTCTAAGTAATTTTTTATAAATTCCGCTTCTTTGATATTGAACGCACTGCCATTTTCTTTTTGCTCCGTGAAATCAGCGCCAGCAGTATCAATGAATATGATTGCTCCTGCATAATCAGTTGCGCTTTTAAGTTGGTTAGCATAGAAGTAGCTGTTTGAAAAGCCAGCGATTTTTTCCCCCATGCGATATTGCGTATCAAGAAGTAACTTTGGTATGTTATTTTCAAAACCTTTTTCAAGGATAGAAATATTTAATCCTAGTTCTGAAGCTTCTTGGTCGATTACAGTAGGTGGCAACTGATATGGGTCTCCTGCCATGATAGTTACAGGGGCTTTTTGCATTCCTAAAAAGGCTAAAGGTGCTAAGCATTGTCCTGCTTCGTCTAGGATAAAAACATCAAATTGCTGGTCTTTTACCCATGCTTCTTGGAGACTGACAGGCGTTCCTAAAACGACATTTACATTTTCTAAATATTGCTGCAAATGATAATCTGATAATTCCCTGATTTCATTTTGCAAAGCTTTGGCTTCTTTTCTTAATAACTGTCGCTGCGTTCTTTCAGCTGGGCCGAAATTTCTTTTATATTGCGCCGCCATCTTGCGAAAGGATTGCATTTGAATTTGTAATTTTTTCAGCTGCTTAGCTATGACAGGTTGTTGCAGCAGTCCATCAGGAGTGTTCTTCCAAACTTCCTCATTTACGCGCAAACTATTCCCCAATCGAAGAAAAGGCACATCAAGTTGCAATAGTTTAGTGGCAAAAAAATCCACTGCTGCGTTACTTGGAGCAGCAATTAGTACTTTCTTGTTTTTAGCAACAAGCTCTTCGACAGCTGAACAAAGCGTGGTTGTTTTACCAGTTCCTGGGGGGCCATGCACAATTAGTAGATTTGTGCATTCGAAGATAGCTTCCACAGCATGTTGTTGCGATGCATTTAGTGTTTTATAACTTTCTTTTTTTGGTTGAAAAACTACTTTTTCTCCATGATTTTCATCAACTGAAACTATTTGAATACCTTGTATCTGCGTGAACTGCTTGGTTAAGTGAGGTAATTCGTTTTTTTCTATGGCTTGCAAAACACCATGCATCATCCGAAAGGATTTTTCGTCAGGAACTAGTTGAATACCAATTTTTTCGGAATCCTCGATGAAAGCAGAAAGGTCATCAGTGTAGAAAATCGCTTCGCCAGAACGAGTTTGATTTCCGATCCATGTGCCTTTTATAGTTGCATCCGTATCGCTACCAAATAAAGAAATAGGTTGCCCATTAGCAAAAAATCGCCCTTCTAAATCATGTGGAAAGCTAAAATGCAGAATAGGATAATCTCCATAACCATAAGTGATTTTTTGGACATGTATGGGGTATACGATTTTTCCTTCCTTCCGCAATTGAGTAATACTGCGGCTTCCTACTTGCCATGCTTTGGATTGGGCTTGCTCCTCCTTGCGAAGTGCGGCTTTTATATCCGAAATTACCGTTTGTAGTTCCAAAATTTGCGTTTTTTCAGTTCGAATGCATCAACCTCCCTTTTTCTTTACAGCGTAGCCCTCTTTTTCTAGTAGACTAACAATTTTATCTCTGTGGTTCCCTTGAATGAGAATAACGCCATCTTTGGCACTTCCGCCAACGCCGCAGCTATTCTTTAACTTTTTAGCCAAGTCTGAAAGGTCATCTGCGGTTCCTATAAAATTCTCGATGAGAGTGACCTCTTTTCCTTTGCGCTGCTTTTTATCGATGCTTACATAGAGCTTTTGTTCAGCAGGTGGAAGCGTTTCCTCCATTTCATCGCTTTCTTCTTCATCATAAGAAAAGTCTGGATTGGTGCTGTAAACAATGTTTACTTTACCTTTTTTATTTTTTGCCATGATCTTATTTTTTTAAAATACTAATCGCGGTTCGAAATTCTTCTACCATCAGAAAATCTGGTTGTTTTGCAGCGGCTTCTCTAATAGATTTTGGAACACGCACATCAAAAATAACAACCTTTTTTCCATTTTGCTGCATGACCGGAATGTCTTCTTTAGCAACGACATTATTTCGGATAAATATGCCGTCATACCAATCCAAGGATAGGATTTCCTGAGCATTCACCACATTAATCGCATCAGCGTAAAGTGGAAAATCAAAACTCCGAAGGTGTTGCGCTAAACTATTGTTATTGATGATGATAGCGTGTGCGTATTGCTTAGGGAACTTTTTTAAAATTTCAACGAAATTCGTTAATAGAACGGAGTCAGTACTGTTAATTCCAAATAATTTGATATCCCAAAACAATAATTTTGGATTGTTATAAGCCTCCCATGCAATTGCAGCAAGGGAGCTTATTTGCTCATATTGTAAACTATTGTAATGTACAGTAGAAAGAAAATCGTCTGTTTGATTCCTGACTTTCCCACTAGCATTGGTTTGAGAGCTTAGGTCTTCATCATGATAGAGCCAAGGCGTGCCATCAGCACTAAATTGTACATCTAATTCAATGGCATCTAATTCTTGGAAACTTAAGGCATATTCAACAGCTTCTTTTGTATTGTCGTGAAAAAGTCTTTTAGGGTTAAATAGGCCTGTTGCCGCGTGCGCAACAATAGGTACCTCTGAATGAAAAGATTTTTTATCGCAAGAAAACAACAACAAAACAAAAGAGAAAAAGATACTATATCGCATAACGAACACCAATTTTAAATTGAAAATGCCTAAAACTGAAATGTTTTTTATCACTATTTTGTTGGGAAACGATTTCATTTCCCCAACCTAAATGTGCTGCTTGAAAAAACTGCCATTGCGTATTTCTTGTATGTAATGCATAGCCCAAAACAGGAGAGAAGTACAATAATTGTGTGATTTCACTCAAACGGTGTGTTGCGGCAGTCATAGCAATTTCAGGGGCGATTTGCAGTTTTTGCCAACCTAAAGGATAACCAATAGCTAATTCTCCTCCAGGGAAAAAGGAATGCAATTGAAATAAACTACCCAAACCGAGATTTAAGGAAGGGCGCATGTAAAGTGGAAACTCAAAGTAGAATTCTTTACCTAAAGTAATGTGAAAGTCGTGTCGGTCATAATTTATTGCTAACACCCATGCATTTTCTTGTTCTGGTGTTAAGGTTTGATGATTTTTATTGAGCTCTTGACCAAAAATCAATAAACAGGATAAGCAAAAAAAAGATATAAGCAGCTTTTTCTTCATTACCGTTGTTGTTCCATTATTTTTAAAACCCTTTGAAATGCTAAAGCGTTGGCTTCTGAATTGAGGGACTGAAAAATGGCACGTTTTTCTTTTTTGTTAAGGTGCCACGAAAGGGAAATTACTTCGTCTGTGGACTCCCTTAAATTGAAAGTCACTTGTTCAAAAGGTAATTTAGAACCACCGATTTTCGCAATGAGTAATTCATCCTGGTCGAAATCTTGTACACGCGGAAAATTACCATAAAGATTGCCGAAAGGGACGATCATTTTGTTGAGTAAGCTTAACCTGCGGTATTCTTCTCCTCTTAATTTTTTCTTTGTATCCCGAATTTTAATCAATACAACACCAGAGGTGTTTTCAGCTAGCCAATTTCTTAAGCTTTTCAAATAATTGATGGTAGTTTTAGTCCCGTAATTATCTCTGATTCCAGCATCCATAATTAGCATTGCGGGCTCTGTTGGTAAGGAAACTATTGGTAATATGTAAGGGAAAGTAGCGTTCATTCTAAGTACAGAAGAAAACGCAATGTCATTGGCGTTGGTTTTGTTAAAGAATGCCTGGTAATCTACATTCTCATATACTCTTTCAATACCTGCCGCAGCGTGATTAAATTCACTTCTATTCAAAAAAGACATGCCTTGTGCGCTAATAATCAACCTTCTACCGTCATTAATAATGGTAGGGGAAAATATCATGGTGGGAATTTGGCTGTTTTGTTCGGCAGCTGTATAATCTTTCAGTTGAGTATTTAATTTCCCATCGAGGTTTTGAATTAAATTTTGTTCAAAAGCGAAACCTCTGTCTTTTAAGTAAGAGTGACCAAAGTGATTAACCCGCTGAAATCTAAAGAAGATATCACTTGTTGAAATGGCAAAAGCAACGCTATTCAGTAAATCTTTACCAATATTTTCACGGAATGCTGCCAAACTTAAATCTTCCAATTCTCCATTGAAATAGTCCAATAGTAAATCTCTGTAGTAGGCAGCGCCAATCATACCACCAGATGCGCCTGTAATCATTTGAACTTGGTCGGAGAATTGATTTTCAGATAAACTATCCAGTTTTTGTAAGACTGAGAACGTCCATAGTGCACTTCTTAATCCACCGCCGCTAGTGTTGACAATAAAGAGTTTTGGTTTTTTGAATTGTGTTTTTTCTTTCCATGCTGTCAATGTTTTTAGATAATATTGGTAGTCTTTTTCCATCATCACCTCATCATTGCACAAGTCATGAATGATGGTTGGTGAAAATTCAATTTTATCTTCATCTTCGTAAGATAAACCAAAAGCATAGCTCTGAAAACGAAATGTTTCCGTGTTTTTACTTAAATAATTTAAGCCGATAAAGCTGAAAATAAGAATGGGATAGGTCCAATTTTTAAACCAGGAATAAATGGAACTGATAACCATTAAAACAATGGTAAGTAAAAGCATTAAACTTACGGCTGCTGGTACTTGAAAAATAGGAGAAGCTTTAAAAAAACCAATGATTAAAAAAGAAATTAGCAAGGCAATTTCAAAAATAGAGGCATTGGTTTGATTTTGCGCAAAAACCTTATTCAATATCGAAATATCGTAATGTTCAGTAGAACGAGAACGTTTTATTTTGGCGCCCTTTCCAATGTAAAAATATCGATTTTCGTTTCCAGCTAAAAATTTATTGTACCATTTAGATTGTTTGTGCAAAACGGTTTGAATGTTGGAAGTTGTGTCCTCAAAATAACTTTTCTTTTTACCACTTATTTTGAAAATGTCTTTGTTGGTTGGGAAGAAATATAAAAATGATAAAAAGAGAAAGAATATGATACCAACAAGAAAGGAGAGTGTCAGATTCAATACATTCCAAGTAGTCAATAATTCTTGTTCTCTTTGTGTAGTCCATATTACAACGACCAAGTTGATCACAAAAAGCGTTGGTACAATGGAATTGTTTATACAAAACTTAAAAAAGGGTCTTTCCAAAGTAGCAATGAATGCGTAGCGTTGAGCAATTCTGATGTAACTGTAGGTGTGAAAAGCCATAAAAAAACCACCTATACTGAATCCAAGCAGGAAAAAAGATAAAATACTCGTTCCCCCTAAATACTCTGGGGATGTAAAAAGGTTTTGAATACCAAATGAAGCCCCAAAATAACCATTGATAGTAGCGAATAAGAAAAGCCAGTAAAAAAGAATGACAAAATTGTATTTGAATTGGGCCAAGACAAGATGAAAAGGAAAGAAATCTCTAACACCGATAAATATCCAATGCAAAAAATATTTTATCTTATGTATCATCCTTTTTGGATATTAGGTGTCTTGTTTACAATAGCGTCAAATGTCAAATAGGCCAATGCTTTTCCCACTATTTCATCTTCTTTTTTGTCTGTTGGTGCTCCTTCTGTAAGGTGCAGGTAATGCCAGTTATCAGATTTCGTTAATGTTCTGATATAGCTTCGAGCAATTTCTAAGGTTATACCACTTGGGGAGCAAGCACTGCTTGGCATGTTGGCAATCGCATCTAAGTCTAATTCAATACCAATCGCAGCTTTACTTTTATCAAATTTTTCTGATAATTGTTGAAAATCTTGAGACCAATCGCGATAACCATCTACGTAGTCCTCAAAAAAAGTGAATTGGTGTCCTGCTTTAGTCAAGTCCTCTAACATGTATGCAGCATTATAGGAAGCATGAAGCCCTAAAGCGAAATATTGGTCTAAAAATCCTTCTTCGCAAGCATATCGAAATCCATTTCCACTATGCCTTCCTTCTTTTAGACGGTAGTCAGCATGTGCATCGAGGTTCACTACGTTTAATGGTCGTTCTAATTGTTGTGCAATTGCTTTGATGATGGGGTAGGCGTTGTTATGTCCACCGCCAATAACAATGACTTTTTTTCCAATGGTCCAATATTTTGATAAGATAGCAGTAACAATTTCGTCTAAGGATTCGACAGCTGAACTCTTGCTTAGTTCTGGAGCGGATACTTCAGCTTTGACGCTTCCGACAATCGCAATTTTTTTACTTAATAAAAAAGCATTGGATTGCATGTTCAAGAACTTTGATAAAAATGCCGGGAAGGCATATTCAGCTCCACTTCGACCTTGATTGGCTTGTGGACCAACACTTTCCTCGATGCCGAAGATGATATACTCTGCTTCATTTTCTTCGTATAGTTGTTGTCCGATTTTTAAATCTCCAGCCCTAGTAGCCGTCATTGTTGCTAATTCTTCTAAAGCGTAAGGTTGAAATACAAACATTTTGATGAATATTAATGATTGTCTATAACTGATAAAAATGAAGCGGGTGGGGCCATAGGTCGCATAGTAGATTTATTAACAAAAACTAATACGGTTTGAGCTGAAGCCACTAGTTTATCCGCTTCGTTGTGAATGGTATAATCGAAGGTTATTCTTGTTCCTTCTACTCCGATAATATAAGTTGTTATGGTTAATAAATCATCGTACTTTGCAGGGTATTTGTATTTCACTTCAAACGAGCTAACGGGTAACATCACGCCAGACTCTTCAAGTGTCCTGTAGGGCATTCCAAGCTCTCTCATGGCTTCCACGCGACCCACCTCGAAGTACTGGGCATAATTACCGTAATAGCAGTAACCCATTTGGTCTGTTTCACCATAGCGGACCCTTAATTGCGTTGTGTTTTTTAAAATATATTCTTTCATTATTTGAACTCTTAGCATAAAATTAATTAAGTTTTCCTATTGAAGACTCGAATTAGCAAGTTAATTTTTCTGTTATCCAATTTTTTGGAACAGGAAAAAATAGCTTGGTGATGCCTATTGTATAAGTTGTAAATCGACGCTTCCGATGGTGTGCTTTGCAAGGAACGAAAAGTTATTATGCCTTTTAAGAATACAAAAATGAATTTGGGGTTAACCGAGAAACACTTTATTCGATAAAATCACAGTTCATGCGCACGATGTAAACATCTAGTAGCCCACTAATGACTTGAAAAAAGCAATATTCTTTACTTTCTGTTTGAAATTTTAGAAACTAAACATTGAATCGGAAGTGCATAATATCGCCATCTTGAACGATATATTCCTTACCTTCTACTCTGAATTTTCCAGCTTCTTTAATAGCTGCCTCAGAGCCATATTCCAGATAGTCGTTGTACTTTATTACTTCCGCTCTAATAAATCCTTTCTCGAAATCCGAATGAATAACACCAGCAGCTTGGGGTGCTGTTGATCCAGATTTAACAGTCCAAGCACGCACTTCTTTTTCCCCAGCAGTGAAATAAGTATCCAGGTTCAATAATTTATAGGCTGAACGAATTAAACGATTTACGCCAGGCTCTTCTAATGAGAGTTCCTCCAAGAACATTTGTCTTTCTTCATAGGTCTCCAATTCTGTAATATCTGCTTCAATTTTAGCGCCAATAACCAATACTTCTGCATCTTCTTTAGCCACTTCCTCCTTGACCATTTCCACATATTTATTGCCAGATTTCACAGCGGCTTCATCTACATTGCACAAATACATTACAGGTTTCGATGTGATCAATTGAAAACCCTTAACAATTTCCTTTTCTGCATCTGTCATTTCTAGCGATCGAACAGAAAGTCCAGCTTCCAGATGTGTTTTGATTCTATTGGCTAAATCATTGGCTTTTACGGCATCTTTATCACCCGATTTAATTACCCTGCTGAAGCTATTGATTTTTTTCTCTATGGTCTCCAAATCCTTCAATTGAAGTTCGAAATCAATCACTTCTTTATCTCTAATAGGATTTACAGAACCATCAACATGAATGATGTTGTCGTCTTCGAAACAGCGTAAAACATGAATAATGGCATCTGTCTCTCTTATGTTAGCCAAAAACTGGTTTCCAAGTCCTTCTCCTTTAGAAGCTCCTTTTACCAAGCCAGCAATATCAACGATTTCCATGGTAGTAGGAACCACATTTTGCGGTTTTACGATTTCCGCTAATTTCTCTAATCTCGGATCTGGTACAGATATAGTACCTACATTTGGTTCAATGGTGCAAAAGGGAAAATTTGCAGATTGTGCCTTAGCATTCGATAAACAATTAAAAAGCGTAGATTTCCCAACATTAGGTAAGCCAACAATTCCGCATTTTAGAGCCATACATTTTATTTTGACCGCAAATATAGTGGTATGGTTGAAATGATATCTATTCTATTTATTGAAATTTTTCAATTCCTCATCAGATGCGCTTTGTGTATTGTCAATTTTTCATTTGTGTTTTTAGTACATGGTCAATTATAAATTTAATGTTTAGGCTAACTGTGAGCTTCAAAATAATCCACATAGCCGTTATCTTCAACGGGGTATTTGATGTCAGAAATAACTGTGAGTACATTGCCGAGGTGGTTGGATAACTCATAAAACTTCTCACCAGCAACATAGGTTACAGCATTATATGGGGTAGAGTAGAGCATATCTACTTTATGGCTGTTTCTGCCTAAGCGAGAGGAGCCGTAGATGTTGCGTTCGGTAGGCGAGTAGTCAAATTCGTTGGTGCTATATCGTTGTTGTGTCAAGCTATTTGGTTTACGTTGGAATAAAATTAGGGAAAATATTTGGGTTTTTTGTTGAAAAAGTTTTGTGATATGCAAGTTTCAGTAACCCTCTGAATGATTAAGCTAAGGATTTTTTTCTTTTTGGATAACAAAAGTTGTATCTTTGAAGTATAATTTAGAGATTATCTTAATAAAAATGTAGTAACGCTTTAAAAAATAAAACTATGTTAACTATACACCCGCAATACATCAAGGACAATTCAGGCAAAAAAATGGTTGTCTTGCTTAAAAAAGAATTTGATTCATTAATGGATTTGCTCGATGAACTCGAAGATATTAGCATCTATGATGAAGTAAAGAAAAATGACGATGGAAAGCGCATTAAATTTTCTGATTACCTAAAAAAAAGAAAAATTAAAGATGCCTAACTACACAATTCTTTTAACCAAAAAAGCTCAAAAACAACTCGACAAACTCTCTGACAATATTGCACAACCAATTATTGAAGCCATTTCTAATCTTGAAATTGAACCACGTCCAAACGGATTTATCAAACTAAAAGGCAGAGAAAGTTATCGCATTCGTGTTGGCAACTACCGCATTATTTATGAAATTATTGATGAAGAGCTTATTATTGATGTAATTGCTCTTGGACATAGGAAAAATATCTATAAGTAAAATGCAATATTATAAACACAGCGAAGCTGGGAAATTGAGATTTTAAATGCGTCATCCTCATTTAACCTTCTTCGTTCTTAGGCTGTAGTTGCATTTTCTCGTAAATTCTTAAATGTTGTGAAACAGCAATAGAACGAAAAAAAGTTAATAAATTAGGTTGTGAGGTTCGATATTAAGCCTGAAATGGAGGTAAAAAGCAAATAATCCAACAAAACTTATCCTATTTTTCATACCTTTTTTGTCCAATTGTTGTCCAAAGAATTTTTCAGTTTAAATTTCTAAATTTTTCAGGTGAAAATAAATTGGTTTTTAAAGAGTTAAGTGAAATTTGTAGCTGTGTACTCATTTTTAAGGTGTTATGACCGCGTAGCGCCGAAGGTAATCATGCGGTAGCGGGGGAGTTGTTTGAACTATAGCGCCGAATTTGTGCACAATTAAAGAAACAGGTTCTTAATGACGAAACATGATTATTTCTTTTGTTTTCGTCAATAAGAGTGTATCTTTGTCAAAAAAGAAGAATGATAGAAAGAGAATTATACTTAAAACGATTAAGACAATTAAAAGACCAGAACTTAATAAAAGTAATAACTGGGATAAGACGTTGTGGAAAATCGACACTTCTCGAGGCATTTAAAAGAGAGTTGATTAATGATGGTGTAGCACCTGAAAATATTGTTTTTCTAAATTTTGAAGAGCGAGAGAATTTGCATCTCACCAATTGGACAACGCTATATGACGAGATTATCGAAAAAGTAAATCCCAAGGAAAGTTACTATATTTTCTTAGATGAAGTTCAACTTGTAATTGATTTCGAGAAACTTGTTAATAGTTTATTCACGAAAAAGAATATTGATTTATATGTCACAGGTTCAAATGCTTATTTGTTATCGAGTGAATTAGCAACGCTCTTGACAGGAAGGTATATTGCATTAAATTTACAAACATACTCTTTTAAAGAATATACCACGGCGTTCAAAGAGCAGACAAACACAGATAAACTGTTTAGAAAATACATTAATGAAAGTAGTTTCCCTGAAGCAGTTACACTTTCTAAAAGTGATGAAAACTTGGTGAATGACTATTTACAATCAATATACGATACAGTAATAATAAAGGATATTGCACAGCGACATAATCTAAGAAACGTAAACAATTTACATCGTATTGTCAGTTTTCTATTTGATTCAATTGGTTCTTATGTTTCACCAACCAATATAGCAGCTCAATTAAATAAAAATTCCCCAAAGAAGATATCGCATAATACAATCATCAAATATTTAGATTTTCTTACTCAATCATACATTTTATACGTTGCACCTCGTTTTGACATTAAAGGCAAGGAATTGCTTTCCACAAATGAAAAGTATTATGTTGTTGATTTAGGTTTAAAAAATATTACGACAACAAATAAACATGAAGCTGATTTAGGACGGAAGCTTGAAAATATAGTGTATTTTGAATTATTAAGACGAGGAGGAAAAGTTTATGTTGGAAAACATAACGATAGGGAAATTGACTTTGTGGTTCAAAAAGCGAACAATGAACAAGAATATTACCAAGTGGCATATACTGTTAATGACGAAAAAACATTTAATCGTGAAATTTCGGCATTTGACAGAATTAAAGATAATTATCCAAAATTTCTTTTAACGTTAGATTACGATAATACTAGTATCAATGGCATTCAGAAAACCAATTTAATTGATTGGTTATTAGAATAAATATATGACAAAAGACTGCCAGGGCACAACATTTTGTATATGTCAGTTTTGCAGAAATTTTCATGTTTCTAGTTGGTTTC
>JAFIEX010000056.1 GCA_020832365.1 Crocinitomicaceae bacterium | reverse complement strand
CCCAAAAAGAAGAGTTAGCCTTGCGGTTAGCTCTTTTTTTGTTTAGTAAAGAAACTATCACTCATTCATGATGATAAGGCTCTCCCTTTAAAATGGTCATAGCACGATATAGTTGTTCAATGAAAAATACCCGTATCATTTGATGTGAAAATGTCATTGGCCCTAAAGCAATCTTACCCAAGGATTTATCATACATTTGTTGGTCGAAGCCATAGGGGCCGCCAATTATAAAATTAAGTGTTTGACCTCCCTGGTTAAATTGTTTTTGAATAAAGGTGCTAAACTGAACGGATGTGAAGCTTTTCCCTTTTTCATCCAAAAGAAAAAACTTTTCTTGACCTAGCTTTTTTAAAAGTAATTGAGCTTCCTCTCTTTTTATTTCTTCGGCTGATTTCTTCGAAGCATTTTTAACATCTGGAAGAATTACTCTTTCAAATGGTACATAATGATTCATTCGCTTTGCATAGTAATCCTCTCCTTCTTGCAAGAAGCTTTTTCCCGTCTTTCCAATACAATAAAGCCGAATAACCATGGGTTAAAATCTTTTTTCTACTAGCGAAATTACTAAGAATTTCGACTGAAATTGGTAAGCAGTTCGAATTATTGGTGCAAATGCAACTTACGAAGATGACTTTTAACCATTCATTTTTGAACCATATATGCATGAAGGTATATTTTTGGTTGGTTATAAATCGCATAGGATTAGCACTAACGTGCAACATCTTTGCAATACTCATCTTTCCTTCCGATATTCCAACTATTTTTGTGTTCGTATGTTTTAAGAATATTATTTCAATTCATTTTATGATCATCGATACCAACAAGGTTGACTTCAAACGAGAGCTATTCAACTGGCTCATCCTTCTCTTGCTTGCCATCGTCTGGGGAAGTTCTTTTTTACTAATGAAAAGAGGCATGTTTGACAAAGCAACTGGTGAACTAATTTTTTCCCACAGTCAGGTTGCTGCATTACGCATGTTTATTGCTGCAGCTTTTCTTTTTCCTTTGGCCTTGCCTTATTGGAGGAAAATCAATGTGCGTAAATACTTAATACCACTATTGATTGTAGGTTTTTTTGGTAATTTTTTTCCTGCCTTTTTATTTACCTATGCGGAAACTGGCGTTTCTTCTGGATTAGCTGGAATGCTCAATAGTTGTGTCCCTATTTTCACCATCATCATTGGATACGGGATTTTTAAAACGAAAGTATTGCAAGTTCAAATTGTTGGTGTAGCCATTGGTACCATAGGAATTATCTGGTTAGTGAGCAGTGCTAGTTCGCTTTCCGTTACAGGCACGATTTGGCATGTGCTCGCTGTTGTTCTTGCTACGCTTTTTTACGCAACGAGTTTGAATACCATTAAATACAAGTTGGTTGGTGTGAAACCGTTAGCCATCACTGCCATGGCTTTTTCAACAACATTGCCGTCTTCTGCAATGTTTGTATGGACACAAGATACATCGGATGTAATAATGAACAATCCGATGATGTGGCGTGGTTTGTTACCGATATTGATTTTGGCGATTATCGGAACGGCACTGTCAGTTATTTTATTCAATTATCTCATTGCAAGATCTTCAGCAATATTTGCAAGTAGCGTTACATATTTCATCCCTATCGTAGCCATCATCATCGGTTTATGGGATGGGGAAAAACTTTATTTACAACAAATGCTCGCCATGTTGATCATTTTGATCGGTGTTTTTACGGTTAATTTACTGCCGAAATTATTGAAAAAAACGAGTTGAAAATGAAGACGTATCACTACTATTTGATATTCAAACCTTATGGTATGCTAAGTCAGTTTAGTGGTGAAGCGAACGACGCAGTTTTGGGAGATTTGTTCAATTTCCCTAAAGATGTTTATCCAGTCGGTCGATTGGATAAAGACTCTGAGGGATTATTGTTGTTGACTAATGATAATCGCTTTAAGCAATTTTTATTAGAGCCCAAATTTAAGGTATCGAAGGAATATTGGGTGCAAGTGGAAGGTGTGCCGTCATCAGAACAAATCACGAATTTAAGTAGTGGAAGAATTAGCATCAAACATGAAGGAAGAAATCATCGGGTAGCCCCTTGTGAGGTTGAAATAATGTCCGACTTTGTTACTTTTGAAAGATCCAAACCTATCCGATTTCGGAAAAATATTCCTACAACTTGGCTAAAAATCATATTGCGCGAGGGAAAAAACCGACAAGTAAGAAAAATGACAGCAGCTGTTGGTCTGCCTACTCTAAGATTAATGCGTGGTAAAATTGGAACCTTCAATGGTGAACGGTTATCGCCTGGCGATGTGATTACCTTGCAAAAAACTGATCTTTTCCCATATTTTGGTTATTCCTCCAATCAATAGTTTTGATTTTAGTTTATTTATTCATGATTTCTTTAAATTTGTGAATTCTAAACTTAATAAATACATAGCATGCAACTGTGGAATAAATTGAGTAAGGAGGAGCTCATCGAAAAATTAAAAGAAAGAGGAACGCGCTTTGTTACTGTTTCTTTTTACCAATATGCGAATATTGGGAATCCTCAAGTGTTTCGTGACCATTTGTTTCTTCAATGGGATAAATTGGGAATTGTTGGTAGAACCTATGTAGCCAAAGAAGGTATTAATGCTCAAATTGGGGTGCCAGCTGATAAATTCCACCAGTTCAAAGAAGAGTTGTATCAAATTTCATTTTTAAATGGTATTCGTTTAAACCTTGCAGTTGATGAGTCGGAAGCTGAGTTTCCATTTTTGAAACTAAAAATAAAAGTTCGATCAAAAATCCTTGCAGATGGTCTAAATGACGAGACTTTTGATGTTACTAATAAAGGTAAACATTTGAATGCGGAAGCTTTCAATCAGTTAGTTGATGATCCTAATACCATATTGATTGATATGCGCAATCATTATGAAACGGAAGTCGGACATTTTAAAGGAGCGATTACCCCTGATGTGGATACATTTCGTGATTCATTGCCTGTGATTGAAGAGGAAATCCTTAAAGGAAATGAAGAAAAAAATATCGTAATGTACTGCACTGGAGGAATTCGCTGCGAAAAAGCTTCTGCTTGGTACAAGCACCGCGGATTTAAAAATGTACATCAATTAGAAGGTGGAATTATAAAATACGCCAGAGATTGTGAAATTTTAGGAGTTGAAAATAAGTTCATTGGTAAAAACTTTGTTTTTGATGAACGCAGAGGGGAACGTATTTCTGAGGAAGTGATTGCGAACTGCCATCAGTGCGGTGCACCTTGTGATACGCATACGAATTGTGTGAATGACGCTTGTCACTTGCTTTTTATTCAATGTGATAGTTGCAAAGAAAAGTATGAGGGGTGTTGTTCCGCAGACTGTCAATCTGTAATTCACTTACCCGAAGAAGAGCAAAGAGAATTGCGCAAAGGCTTGAATAACAGCAATAAAATTTTCAAAAAAGGTAGGTCTGAAAAGTTACCATTTATGCAAAAAAATCCGTTACCAAAGATTTTGATAAAAAATGAGCTGAAATAGTGGAACAGGATTGAGTAGCAAGACTCTTTCAAATAGAAATCAAATATTCCTAGAGCGATTTGGGTTAAGGATGCGTAAGTTTTTGTTAAAGAAATTTAAGAAATACGACTTGATACAATTTGACACCTCTTTTTTATGTTGTAAATAAGAACAAATTTTAAATCAATGAAAGTCATCTTTTTTATTTTCTTGTTAATTGCTGTGTGTAACGTTTCCTTTGGGCAGACTATTACAATGAATGTGGATAATTTGCGTAACAATAAAGGTCAAATTATTGTAGCTGTGTTTGAGGATGATGCTTCGTTTCAAGCCGAAAAGCCCAAATATGATAAAGTTTTTGACAAAAAATCAATGAAAAATGCGAAGTTGAAGATCCGATTTTCTTTACCACCAGGTACTTATGCCATCACTTTAGTTGATGATGAAAACAAAAACAACGAAATGGATTATAATTTCTTTGGAATTCCTAAAGAAGGTTTCGGATTCTCTAATTATTACCACGAAGGAATGTCAAAACCCAAATTTCAACAATTTAAGTTTCATGTGAAAAAGGGAGAAAAGAAAACCATTACATCTAAAATGCGATACATGTAAATATGCTTATGCAATGGCTTTGTTCGCTATGTATAGTAATTCTTTAGGCATCAAGCGATGTTTTTCTATATCTTCTACTGAAAAATGTTGTTGCGGATCGAAGACAGTAACATTGAAACCAGCTCTTTCTAGCCATTTTGGATAGTCTTTTCCAAATAATCGCACGTGGTCCTTTTGCCAAAACACCTTTTCCCTTTCTTTGGGGTCTGTAATGGAAGGATCCTCAAGCGTAACTTCTAAATTAAAGTCTTGTGGTACTTGAAAAATCCCCCATCCGCCTGGCTTCATCATCCTATATAATTCTTTCATGCACCTATTAGCATCCTCAACATGTTCTAAGACATGATTACAAAAGATGACATCAAACTGGTTGGATTCTAAGGGTACATTGTGTAAATCAAAATGCATGTCTGCTATAGGAGACTCTAAATCACCAGTTAAGTAATCTAAATTTTTTTGTTTTTTGAAAGTACTATGAAAACATTGCTCAGGAGCGATGTGTAATACTTTCTTCTTCGCTGTGAAAAAGTCTGTTTCATTTTTTAAGTAAAGCCACATTAAACGGTGTCTTTCTAAAGTTAAATCATACGGGCATAAAACATTTTCTCGATGCGCTACATTAGATCCATAGGATAGAAATTTCCTAAATGAATTTTCGCATACAGGACAAGTAACATTGCTTCCTCGGTAAATAATTGGAGCAACAGCTTTAAAGGGATAGCTTAAGCGAATAAGCAGTGGCCTTGGAAGCGTATTCAATAAAAATTTGTACAACCTCTTCATGTGATTTGTTTATAATTAAGAGAAGGTGTTAGAATAATTTGATTAGTTACTCCATTTAATGTTTTCAAAATCACCATTGCGCACATGCAGAGAATCTAAAACATTATAGTTTGGTCCATTTGGATCCATCCCAAAGCTAGCTTCAAAAAAGAAACTCAAGGTTTGGTTTTCCTCATCTATTTCTTTAAAGACACAAAGTCCATTGGCTAGTTTATTAAATTGTGTCGGTTTAAAAAAAGCTCTTGAATATTGTGCTTTTAGCGGTCTCGCTCCAAGAGAATCTCCATTTCCGATATTCACTGTTATATCAATACTATCATTGTAAAATCTTAAAATCCAATCGTCGTGTTTCTCTAAAATATAGTTTGAAAATTGAATAACGCGACCTCTGATTTCTGCAAAAGCAAAAGCAGATTCCGTTTCAGGAAAGCAAGGCGGACAAATCCCCCCGCAGTCTATTCCAATTTCTCCAGGTCCCCAAACACCATCAGAGCATTGGTCATCTTCGACTGATTGTTTCTGACAGCTCAAAAAAGTCAAAAAAAACAAATAAAATAACCAATTATATGGTTGGATTCCTTTCATCTAAAAGTTTTGATCTTTCAAAGTTAACACACTACAAATATAAGCATTGTTTAGATAAAAATATGCATTTTTGTTGAATCAATACCGAAAAAGTCCTTTCAAAATGAAAACACAATATAAAACGATTGAAGGTCAGCTAATTATTGATTTCAATGAGAAAAAATCGAAATTTATCGGTTTAATTGCTCACTGTGATAGCTTGGAAGCTGTTTTTGCAAGACTTTCACAATGGAAAGAAGAGCATCCTAAAGCATCTCATCTATGTTATGCTTATAGAATAGGTATTGAAAATGCAGAGTCTAGAGCATATGATGACGGAGAGCCAAGTAATTCTGCTGGAGCACCCATACTAGGACAAATTAAATCTTTTGATTTGACTAACACCTTGATTGGTGTAATTCGTTACTATGGCGGTACAAACTTAGGTGTTGGAGGTCTCATACAAGCCTATAAAAAAGCCGCTAAATTTGTAATACAGGCTAATTTAATTGTAGAAAAAGAGGTGTCTCAACTAATGAGGATATTTTTTAGTGCTGAACAAATGCCCTTTCTAATGAATGATCTGAAGCAAATGGATGTGTCTTTTTCTAATGCAAAGCTGGATGTGTTTTGTGAGATGGATATTGCATTACCTTTGTCCAAAAAGTCGGAGTTTTTTGATAGAGTTCAGAATTACGACTCTTTAACCTATGAAATTTTAGTTTAATGGAAGAGAGAGATATTCAGTTATTAGCAGATTTAATTAGAGTAAGAGGCGCTTCAAGTGACGAATCAGGCATTAAGGAATTTATTAAAAATTATGTCCTAGCAAACGCCAAGCACTGGAAAGTTCAGCCAAAGATTGTTGAGGGTGGTTTTTTTCAAGATACACTATTGCTAGTCTTTGGTCAGCCAAAAACGGTTATTTTTTCTCACATAGATACTATTGGTTTTTCTGTAGGATATAACCAAGAGCTTATTAAAATAGGGGGGGCAAAGCTAATTGATGGGACAAGATTAGTTGGTAAGGATAGTTCAGGAGAAGTGGAAGCTGAGCTAGTTTTGATTGAAAATGAAGACGGTGATAACGTCTTGAAATATGTTGCCGATAGGCGTATTGATAGGGGTACAATTTTAACTTTTCTTCCAGATTTCAGGATCAATGAAACGTATGTTCAAAGTGCTTATCTTGATAATAGATTAGGTAATTTTGTTGCACTAAAGGTCGCTGAAACATTAGAAAATGGAGCTATAGCATTTTCGACTTACGAGGAGCATGGTGGAAACACTGTTGGTTACATGGCAAATTATTTGTTCCAAAATTATGGTGTTGCACAAGCGCTAATAGCTGATATAACTTGGGTAACTGAAGGCGTCAAGCATGGTGGAGGAGTTGCCATTTCTATGCGTGATAGCTTATTGCCAAGAAGAAGTTATTTGAATAGAATTATAGATTTGGTTGCTTCATCTGGGATAGCTTATCAATTGGAAGTGGAATCGGGGGGGGGAAGTGATGGAGGAATGTTACAAAAATCTGACTTACCTTTTGACTGGTGTTTCATTGGCGCCGCAGAGGATAATGTTCACTCTCCAAATGAAAAGGTTTTTATTAGTGATATCCAAAGTATGGTTGAGGTTTATAATTACCTGATGGAACATTTGTAGTGCTCTGATGATTATAAATGACAATTTTTTTAAATTTACAGAAATATTTCAGCAAAAATGGAAAACACACCTGTTATTCAGATTGAAAATGGTGAAGTGCATCAAAAAGGAGCATTAGTTTTAGGAGGCTTAAATGTGAACATTGCTCCGAAAGAATTCGTTTATTTAATCGGAAAAACTGGAACGGGTAAGAGTAGCTTTCTTAAAATGTTGTATGGCGAATTGCCACTAATAAGTGGTAGTGGTCAAGTTGCGGACTTTGATTTAGTCAAACTCAAGAAAAAAGACGTCCCTATCTTGCGTAGAAATATTGGCATAGTCTTTCAGGACTTTCAGCTTTTGATGGATCGTTCTGTTATGAAGAATTTACTTTTTGTGCTTAAAGCCACTGGTTGGAAAAAGAAAAAATTAATGGAAGACCGCGCCTTGGAAGTGCTTAGAATGGTTGGGGTCGCAGATAAAGCAGCTAATCTTCCTCATGAACTTTCTGGTGGTGAACAACAAAGAGTTGCTATTGCTAGAGCATTGTTAAATGGCCCAAAGTTGATTCTTGCAGATGAACCAACTGGAAATTTAGATCCCGAAACTTCTCAAGAAATCATGAAATTATTGAAAGCCATTGCTAACGAGGGCACGGCAATTTTAATGGCAACCCATGATTTGAACTTAGTTGATCAATTTCCTGGAAGAGTACTTCGTGTAGAGCATAAGACCATTAATGAGGTAATGGGGATTACTGAGTTCAATCCTTTTGAATCAAAATTTTAAGCAAAATCTATCCTGTTTTTATTTTACTATTTTTAATCCATAACGATTTAAACATTTCTTAGAGGAAAAGTATTCTGAATCTACGCATTTTGCGTTTAAGCTATTTGTACTTTTATAGGAAATTAGTAGGATGAAATTGCAGAAAGGTATTTCTTTGGAAACAATCGCTAAAAAGTTAAATTGTGATTTTGTGGGCGATCCTAATCACCTCGTTTTAGGAATTAACGAGATTCATAGGGTAGAAGTAGGTGATTTAGTATTTGTAGACCATCCGAAATATTACGAAAAAGCCCTGAAGAGTAAAGCTTCAACGATTATTATAAATCAATCAGTGGATTGCCCAGAGGGAAAGGCATTGCTGATTTCTGAACACCCATTCGATGACTTTAATCAACTCATTCATTGGTTATCGCCAAGTAAGGCTTTTAAAGTTGCTAATGCAAGTGAGGCAAGTATTCACCCTGAGGCAATTCTCTACCCAAATGTTACTATTGGAGATAATGTACGCATCGGAAAATCAACTGTAATTTATCCAGGTGTCGTTATTTTGAACAACACAGTGATCGGCGAAAATGTAATTATTGGCCCTAATACGGTGATCGGCTCTAATGCTTTTTACTACAAAAAGAAAGAACATGGCTTTGATAGATTGTTGACTTGCGGTAATGTGGTTTTAGAAGATAACGTTGAATTAGGTGCAGGATGTACCATAGATGCTGGGGTTACTGCAAGTACTGTTATTGGTTATGGTTCAAAACTAGATAATCAAGTACATGTAGGGCATGATACGATAATTGGCAAACACTGCTTAATTGCTGCAAATGTTGGTATAGCTGGTTGTGTTAATATAGAAGACCATGTAACACTTTGGGGGCAAGTGGGGTGTGCCAGTGATGTAACTATAGGCGAGAAAGCGGTTATTCTAGCACAGTCAGGTATTTCTAAGAGCTTACCGGGAAATATTACTTATTTCGGAAGTCCAGCGAAAAATATTAAGCTCGTATATAGAGAAATGGCTGCATTGAGAAGATTGCCTGAAATTTTAGAAAATCTTTAAAAATGTCTCAGGACGAAACGCAAAAGCTCGAAAAACAAGTTCAAAGTAAGGATTTTAAGCTAAAATCACTTTTAGAAATCACCAATAGTATTAATGCTAATGATAGTATTGAACAATTGCTTCGCATCTACGCTTTTGTACTGAAGGAACAATTGGGGTTTGAAAAATTCGTTCTGTTTGTTAAACAAGATGAGTGGAATTATCTTTTAAAATCAGGCATCAAAAACAAACCGAAAGAAATAAACATAGATAAAGATTTACTTCGCTTCAAGGATATTACAGTTATAGAATCTTCTGCATCGCATATATTGAACGAATTTGATGTTGTAATTCCTGTATATCACAAAGATCAGCCGCTATCGTTCTTATTGCTGAAAGGAATTGAAAAGCAAGACTTATTGGCTCCTGATCATTCTTTAAATAATCTCAATTTTATTCAAACGCTAACAAATATTATTGTTGTTGCCATAGAAAACAAAAGAATGGCAAAATTAAACCTGAAACAAGAAAGAATTCGAAAAGAACTAGAGGTTGCGTCGGAAATGCAAAAAATGCTTTTCCCACAAGAGTTACCTTCGGATAAACGGATTGACTTGGCCGCAACTTATAAAGCTAGGCATGATGTAGGAGGTGATTATTACGATTTTATCCCAATTAATGCTGATGAATTTATTGTTTGTATTGCTGACGTGTCAGGAAAAGGAATTAGTGCAGCGATGTTGATGGCCAATTTTCAAGCTACAGTCAGAACATTGCTCAGTTTTATGGATCTTGATTTGGAACTCCTGCTGCAAGAGTTAAACACTCGAGTCATGAAGAGTGCAAAGGGAGAGAAATTCATTACTTTTTTCATTGCGCACTACAATTCAAAAAACAGGATACTTACTTATGTCAATGCTGGGCACAATTACCCGATTTTAACAAATGGAAAGGAAGCCATTTTATTGAGTCAAGGAAGTATCGGATTAGGAATGATGGACGAACTGCCATTTATTGAACCTGATGAAGTAACTGTTCCAAATAATGCTACCTTAGTTTTGTACACGGACGGCGTCGTAGAATTGAGAAACAAGGAAGGGAAATACTTTGAAATAGATAGACTAATAAGATTAATTCATCAGTTTTATCCCTTAAAAATGGAGGACTTGAATAACATCATTTTCTCAAAGTTAGATGAGTGGAGAAAAACAGAAATGTTAGTCGATGACACTGCGATATTTAGCTGCAGAATTTTTTAGAACCAATTGAAACTTATTTATAAAAAAAAAGCCGCATTTCTGCAGCTTTAAATCAATTTTTTATGCATACTAATTATTAACAAGCTCAAAATTTACTGTAAAGTTTTCAGGGATTTTTCGTGTTAAAACAAAATTCGACTGTTGAACTTGTCCTGTGCAGTCAGGGCAGTTAGTGATAGTGATTTTATAGATTACCATTTGATTGGCTTCATCAAAAGTCACATCACGGATGAAACTTGCGGCACAATTTGAAACAGTTGGGAAAGCTAATACGGAATAAAGCTCGAAATTAACAGGGCTGTATGATTGTCCTTCATTCAATGAAACTTCAAGCGCTGCTCCAAAATTATTTGCAGAACGAATAACTCTTTGACCAGGGGCATTGCTCCAAGATCTAACTATAGAATTTTCAATTATTTCACCTGTTGATAAATTTCCAGTCTCACATTTAGAACAAGACGTGGAAAGCGCTACTAAAGCTAACAAAACAAATATTACGGTAATTTTCATAGTTACAATTGATAAATAAGTTGTACAAATATACTAAACTTTTTTTCTGAGCACAAAATTTTGTCCTAAATAAACTTTTCTAACTTGTTCATCTTCTGCTAATTCCTCAGCGCTACCTGATTTCAAGATACTTCCTTCAAAGAGCAAATAGGCTCTATCTGTTATGGAAAGCGTTTCTTGAACGTTATGGTCAGTGATTAAGATGCCAATATTTCTCTTTTTTAATTCAGAAACGATGGACTGAATGTCTTCCACTGCAATGGGGTCAACTCCAGCAAATGGCTCATCTAATAAAACAAATTTGGGGTCTGTTGCTAAAGCCCGCGCAATTTCCGTTCTTCTTTTTTCCCCACCAGACAGGCTGTTCCCCAAGTTTTTTCGCACATGTTGTAAGCTAAATTCATTTAAGAGGCTTTCTAGTTTTGACTCCCTTTGTTCTTTTTTAAGCGACGTCATTTCTAATATGGCCATAATGTTATCTTCTACACTAAGCTTTCTAAATACTGAAACTTCCTGTGGCAAGTATCCCACACCCATTTGGGAACGCTTATACATCGGGTAGTTTGTGATTTCCTCTTGATCTAAATAAACTTCCCCACTATCGGGGGCGACCAATCCAACGATCATATAAAAAGAAGTTGTTTTGCCAGCTCCATTCGGTCCTAACAAGCCTACAATCTCTCCTTGATTTACTTCAACTGTAACTCCTTTCACTACTTGCCTTCCTTTGTAAGTCTTTGTAATGTTGTCGGTGTATAATTTCACTGCCACTTATTTCATGGTAAAGTTAAAAAAAAAAATGATTACGCACTTGTCAAATGGTTCATGTTTCTATAATGGAGTC
The DNA here is from genome assembly GCA_020832365.1 of Crocinitomicaceae bacterium. GTDB lineage: Bacteria > Bacteroidota > Bacteroidia > Flavobacteriales_D > Crocinitomicaceae > JAFIEX01. Next base: position 3,300 of record JAFIEX010000056.1, on the reverse strand, counting down.
TATTAGGGCCTATCAGCGATATTTTAATAATTTTATTTACACGTTAACTTTATGCTATTCTTATACCATTGCATATTCAGTTGATTTGAATCTTTACCCCTTAAAACTTAAACGGTCTAAAATTGTGGTTTTCTATTTGGTTTAAGTGAAATAAAAAATAAAATGATTAAATTGTGCAAAATTTTAATTTAAACAGCATAATGCGAAGTACAAAACTTTATATAATTTCAGTTTTATCAGTTATATTCTCCTTTTCAATTTTAGCACAAGGCAATCTTCCTATCTGGATGACACCTGAAGAGGTTGAACTTTCTAAAAATTACAATTTTATTGGTGATGTGTCGGAAAGAGGTATTACGACACCGCCCGAAGGTAATCTGAGGACGATGGCGGAATGGGAACAAGTGGACTATCTACTCGTAACCTGGGTGCCTGCATATTCTGGAACATTGACCAATATTGTAGCTGCTGCAACGCAAGAATGTAAAGTATTAATTATTACTCCAAACTCATCAAATGTTGAGTCGGTGCTGCAAAACTCTTCAGCAATCTTAGATAGCGTTGAATTCTTAGTGCGTAATTACAATACCATTTGGATTAGAGACTATGCAGCGAACTCTGTTTATAAAGACTTTAACGATTCCTTAATTTTAGTAGATTGGATTTACAATAGACCTAGACCTTTGGATAACTCTTCTCCATCAGCAATTGCAGACCAGTTGGGCATCCCACTTTATCAAATGACTACACCTCCAACTGACGTTATTGGTACTGGAGGGAATTTTATGTCAGATGGTTTTGGAACTGCCTTTTCTTCCAACCTTATTTTGGATGAAAATGGCCCAGGAAATGGCTTTGGCGTTACACCAAAAACAGAAGCAGATATCGATCAAATATTTAGTGACTTTATGGGTATATCAAATTATATCAAAATGGAAAATTTACCCTACGATGCAATTGATCACATTGATATGCACATGAAATTGTTGGACGAAGAAACGTTACTTGTAAGTGAATACCCAACAGGTGTTGCCGATGGGCCACAAATAGAAGCTAATATTCAATATGTACTTGATAATCACATGTCTGTATATGGGACACCGTTTAAACTGGTTCGTATTGTTGTCCCACCATCTACTAGTGGACTATTTCCTGATAACAATGGTTGGTATAGAACTTACACCAACTCCGTGTTTGTGAACAATACCTTAATAGTGCCCTATTACAGAGAGGAATATGACACTATTGCAGAGCGTATTTTAAAAGAGGCGCTGCCAGGATACAAAATTGTTGGAGTGAATGTGGATACACAGTCTGGCGAACAATTAATCGCTGCAGGTGGTGCCATTCATTGTATTACGCATTCTGTTGGTACACAGGCACCATTAATTATTCGTCATCAAGCCTTGGAAGATACATATGATAATGTCAACCCTTATCAAATAACAGCATTTATTAGTCACCGTTCTGGAATAGCTAATGCTACATTGCATTACAAGCTCAATGAAAATGACCCCTATACCCCCCTTCCAATGCTACATTTAGGGAATGATAATTGGTCTGTATTAATTCCCGCTCAGCAACAAGGAACTGAAATTTTCTACTACATAGAAGCTACAGCTAATTCAGGAAAAAAACAAAATCGACCAATGCCAGCTCCTGATGGCTATTGGAAATTTAAGGTCTTTGGGGAGGGCAGCGCAAGTTTAGAAGAACTTCAGCTTAATAGAAGATCGCCTTTTCCAAATCCAGCTAGTGCCATAACTGCCATACCTTTTGATGGTGCGTTAGGGGAGTTTGGAGAAATTGGCTTATATGATGCAACTGGAAGACTGATACAGCGCATACATGAAGGAGGCTTCAAGGTTGGTGAACAACATTTCTTTTTCCAAGCACAGGACTTTTCTAAAGGTACTTATTCGATTATTATCCGAACAAATCAACGTACAGAAGTGCACCCAATCGTAATTTTTTAATAAAGTTTTTGCTGCGTACACAAAAAACCTCCTTTCAATTAAGGGGATCATTTTTTACCTAAAGCAATAAAATCGATTCGATAAAGTTATCTTTATATACTTTATACTTTACTTTTATTATCTTTGAAATCTAAATAAAGAAACTATGGGATGTTCTAGTTGTAGCACCGGTGGAGGAACACCACGAGGATGCCAAAATAACGGGACCTGTAGTTCTGGCGGATGTAATAAATTAGGCGTTTTTGATTGGTTAGCAAATATGAAGCTACCTAATGGAAGAAGCCAATATGATATAGTCGAAGTACGATTCAAAAACAGTAGAAAGAGTTTTTATCGCAATGCCAAAAACCTTTCTCTAAATGTTGGAGATATCGTTGTTGTCGAAGCCACTCCTGGAAAGGATATCGGAGTTGTTTCGATAGTAGGAGAACTTGCCAGAATTCAGGTGCAAAAAAAAGCTGCGAATTTAAAAGCGCACGAGACAAAAAAAATTCTGCGTATTGCAAATCAGGAAGATGTGGATTTGTGGGTGGAATCTCGGAACAGAGAGAAAGAAATTATGCATGTTTCTAGAGAAATGGCTATACGTCTTAACTTGGAAATGAAAATTTCAGATGTTGAGTTTCAAGGAGATGGTTCAAAAGCTACTTTCTATTACACCGCAGAAGGAAGAGTGGATTTTCGTCAGTTAATCAAAGATATGGCTGATGCCTTTAAGGTGCGCATCGAAATGAGACAAATTGGTGCTAGACAGGAAGCTGCACGCTTAGGTGGATTAGGTTCTTGCGGAAGAGAACTATGCTGTTCGACATGGTTAACGGATTTTAGATCCGTATCAACAAGTGCTGCGAGATATCAACAGTTATCGCTTAACCCGCAAAAATTGGCTGGTCAATGCGGAAAATTGAAGTGCTGTCTTAACTACGAATTAGACATGTATGTGGAGGTCGTTAAAGACTTCCCGAGCACAGATATCAAACTATATACTGAAAAAGGTGTGGCTTTCCATTTGAAAACTGATGTTTTTAAACAGCTAATGTGGTATTTGTATGATACAAAGGCAGTTGGTGGTCCAGCAATTATTCCATTAGCTCCTGAAAGGGTAAAAGAAATTATTGAGTTAAATAAAAAGAGTCAAAAACCAGCTGATTTAAAAGATTTTGAAGAAAAAGTCCTTTCGCCTATTGTGGAGGATTATACCAATGTCGTAGGTCAAGAGGATTTAGGAAGGTTTGATGATGTGTTTAAAAGAAAGAAAAATAAGAAAAAACGCAAAAAGCCAAATCCCAATACTCCCCATGGTTCTAATTCTAAAGAGCAGAAG
>JAFIEX010000055.1 GCA_020832365.1 Crocinitomicaceae bacterium | reverse complement strand
GCCTTATTCAAAAGCAATCTGTGATACACGTTGGGTTAAAACACCATTGATATATTCTGATTTGATCAGCGATTTTGCTTGTTCGTCTTCAAATACTTCTTGTAAATTTTTGATTTTAGCGCAAGGAACGTTTCTTTCAGCCATGGCAGAGAGCAATTCTTGGACTGTGTAGTTTTGCACAGCTAACTGAAGTTGCTCAAAAAGCGCTGTTCTGTTTTCAACCCTTTTTTGAACGGAAACATACTTTTCATCTGAAGCTAAATTTGTTAGGCCCAACCAATCGCATAAAAGATTAAAATGTTTATTGGTGCCAATTGCAAATGTAACCAACGCCTTATCTTTTGTTTTGAAAATTTCGCCATAAGGCGCAATATTTGGATGTAAAGAACCAATGGCTTGTGGGATATGACCTGCCATTAAATAATTTGAGGCTTGATTAGCCAAGGATGATATCGCAGCGCGATAAAGTGAGACCTCAACTACTTCACCTTGGAAAGCTGCTTGTGTCCTTTCCTTTTCTAAAAGTGTTAAAAGCAAGGCTTCTTTTAGGTGATGTGCTGCCAGCACATCAATCAGCGCTATGGGCATTTTCAATGGGCCGCTTTCCGATGTGCCATTCATAGACATAATACCGGATTCCGCCTGCAAGATCAAGTCATAAGCTACGCGGTCAGCATCAGAACCAAAACCTGTTATTTTCCCAATAATTAATTGAGCATTTTGGGCTAATAGTTTTTCCTTGGTTAGTCCTAATTTGACGTCATCACCTTTTTTAAAATTCATTAATAGAATGTCTGTGCGCTTTAATAATTCTAAAAAAACGGCATAGTCCTCTGCTGAGGTCAAGTTGAGTTGCTTGTAACTTTTTCCATAATTGACGGAACTAAAATAAGCACTAATTGGAATTGATTTGTCTTCATTTGTTAACTTCCAAGACCTTGTAATATCAGGAATATCAGGATGTTCAATTTTAACAACCGTTGCCCCCAATTCCGCCAAAAATGTTCCCACAGAAGGACCAGCTAATACCGATGATAAATCCAAAACTTTGATGCCTGCTAATTTCATACTATATTTACCCATCAAAATATGCATTTTGTAATTGGTTAAAAGTAATAAATCTATTTCGAATGTCTTGTTGGAAACTACTGTTCTTTTTTTTGTCTCTGCCGATTTTGATGATCGCGCAATTTGGCTGCACTGATCCACTTGCTGAAAATTTTGACCCTACAGCCCAATTCAACGACGGAAGTTGTTTGTATCCACCCACGAGCATTTCTGCGAACTTGTTGAGTGACTTACCTCAGGAGGTAAGAGAAACTTCTGGCGTTTTAGTTGATGAAAACGGTATTTGGACGCACAACGATAGCGGACATACGCCAGCACTTTTTTTACTGCATCCCACACAGTTTACATTAGTGCGATCTTTGGTTGTTAAAAACGCACCTAATATTGATTGGGAGGAGCTAGCCAGTAACGATACGCACGTGTTTATTGGTGATTTTGGCAACAACAATGGAAATCGGCAAGATTTACGCATTTTACGTTTTGAAAAACATTTGTTAAATGATGCGTCCATAGATTCTATAGAGGTAGATTTCATCGCTTTTACTTATCCAGATCAAACAGACTTTACTTCAAGTAACAACCATTCTTTTGATTGTGAAGCTTTTGTTTTTCACAACGATAGTTTACACCTCTTTACAAAACATTGGGGAAATGATTATACTAAGCATTATGTCTTACCCAATGAAATTGGAAACCATACTGCCATTTTAAGAGATAGTATATGGGTTGGCGGACAAATTACCGCTTCTGCAATTCAGGGTGACAGTTTAATTGCCCTGATTGGTTATGCTCCGCCATTTTTTGAGCCTTTTATGTTTTTATTGTGGGATTTTCAAAATGGATTACCATTCACAGGAAACAAGCGGAGAATAGAAATGGGAACTTTAAGTGATATGGGGCAACAAGAAGCAATTGCATTTACAGGAGATTTTAAAGGGTACATTACTTCCGAGGAATTGACGCAAATCAATAGGCCAGCAAGAGTTTATGCTTTTGATATTGGTCATCTTTTCTCTTTGAGCGACTTGCTTGAGTTATTTGAAGGTGATTGGGTGCGTATTTTTCCTAACCCCACGACAGATTTCCTTCAGATAGAAGTTGCAAAAGGACTAAAGGATAACTGGCAAGTGCATATACATAGTTCGAACGGTCAATTAGTTGATAAGTGCGAGCCTATAAATCCTTTCACAAAAATAGCCGTTCATCACCTTCCAGTAGGGAATTACCATATTACTTTGTTGAATGCACAAAAAGAAATCGTTGCAACAAAGAAAATTGTAAAACAGTAAACTGTTTTAGCACAAACGTTAAGAAGTCAATCTATTCCTCTTCTTCTGAAGATGCAGCTTTGCTTTCTTCAGCAGCTTTTTCTTCTTCCACCAATTCCAGCATACCTGCTTCTTGGATCATATTGTACCACTGAAAAAGCTTTTTAATATCAGAAGGATAGACCCTTTCTTCGTCATAATTTGGAAGTACTTCCAATAAATAGTCTTTCAATGCAGAGATATCCTCTTTGTGTGAAATAGCTTTTCCGCCATTTTCTTTGTTGTAAATATTAAAATAGACTTGTTTGAGCAGCACATCTTCGTCGTGGGTGTATATGCTGATGTCTTCCAAAGCAGAAATTCTATCAGTGGCTAAAGCAGCCATCTTCTTTCCATTCGCCAAAGAAGAAACAACTAAATTATTTTTTCCCTGCGCTAATACTTTGTATAATCCAGGTTTACCTGCAATTGCTATAATTCCGCTTAAATTTACCATTTTGTGTTTTCTTATATCGTGCGCAAAAATAAAAACATAAATTAGCTGTGCAACTGAAATAAATATATAACCGCTAAAAGATTTGATAAACTAGATGAAATCAACCAGATAACCGAGTTAATTCTTAACAATTTTGCGGTGTATTATTCCATTTTCAAACGTAATTTGTAGGTGGTAAATGCCATTGGCCAAATCACTCAAATCAATTTGGTGTGAGTGCTCATGAATAGCAGCTGCAAAAACACTTGTACCTTTACTATCAACTATTTGAATGGATTTTATCACTTTATCTGAAGATAGTTGCACTTTAGCGGATGTTGGGTTTGGAAAAATGTCCAACAAAGCGATCGCTTTCTCCATTAGATTTAAAGTAAACCATTGTGCTGTAGAAAAAGAAGTACAGCCATCCGCGTTAGTAAAAGACACACTGTAAAAACCAGTTTGATTTGGTGTGAAAAATTGTGAGTTGGCACCTGCAATTGGCGAGTCGTTCAGATACCATTGAATATTTGGTCCAGCGCTTGATATCAAGGAACTATCCAATACGGTAATAATTGGTGCAGGAGGAAACTCTCCTTCTGTGATGGAAATAGTATCTGAAAAAACGACACATCCCTGTTGGTCTCTACCACTAACAAAAACATCCTGCGGCTGATTTACACCAATTATGGAAGCGTTCTCACCAGTTGACCAAGTATATTGCATGAGTTGAGGAATAGTACTTAAATTAACCGCTCCTTGACATAAAACCGTATCTCCAATTATTTGAATGGTTTTATTCGAAGCCACTAATAAATCGAAAGAGTTAAACTTACCATTTCCACCATGTGGGTTAGGAACAGAGCCAGTTTGTGCATCTTCGAAAGCCACAGCAAGTATATCTTGTTTGAAATGATTCCAGTTACTATGCGGGCATTTTTCTAAATACAGTGCTGCTGTTCCTGCTACCACTGGAGAAGCCATGGATGTACCACCATTTCTTATGTGAAAACCGCCTTGTTCTATTGTTGAATTAAAGGATGGATTATTCAGTATCCATGCTGGGCCAGCACCAAGTGTCACATCTCCAGGAGCCATGATGTCGGGCTTTACAAAACCAGTTCTAGTGGGGCCTCTACTCGAATTGATAGAGATCGTTCCAGGAGACACCATGTTTGAGCCAGCAAACATATTCCCATTTTTGTCGATGTGACTAAATCTGCCTCGAAGATTACCTACAGAAACAACTCTTTCGGAACAATTCCATGAAGATACAATACTTTGAAGGTTATCAGGGTGTGCATAATTGGCAATCGGTGGATATGCTGATATACTCGGCACATTTTTCACTATTTCATTCAGCCCAATTTGAGTTGAAGTCCATAAGTCATAGGATCCGCTTCCGGTAGTAAATAACCCAAAATTATAGCTGGTACTATCTACATTCGAGAACAGCACTTGCATACGATAATTCGTGCCAATGATTTCACGATAAACTTCAACTGTTGCCAGTCTTTGCCCGTTTGAATTAAAAATGGTATCGAAAATAACACTACCAAGATTTGCAGTAGCACCATAGAAATTTGTTCTTCCCCGCAGCGCATAACTTCCACTTGGTAAATTAGCACCTAAAGCAAACTGATAAGTGGCTGCACTTAAATCTGACCAGAGATCAAAATAGATTTTATTAGTGCCAAAACTAGAATTAGGATTATTTTTAATCCAAACAAAAGAAGTGTCTATCGTGATGTCATTTTTGACGTGCCAATCTGGCCAGTTGCCTGCGTTGCCCGCAGCACAGATAACTAAACGACCATTTTTTTCTCCCAATAACTGGTCAATATGCATACCTGCTGGATCTTTGGCATCGCGACTGCCCAAGTAAGTTCCTAAGCTTAGGTTGACAACAGCAGGTATACCCAAGGTGTCAGCCACTCGAAAGATATAATCACAAGCGTCAGCAATCGTCAATGTCCAATTGGGTAAACTGAAATTGGTTTTTACGGCTATGATCAATGCTTCTGGAGCCATCCCCATATTCGTGCCATTGGCTAGGCCATTTCCTGTTGCGATACCAGTAACACTCGTCCCATGCCCTGATTGTGTTTCGTTGCTAGTTATAGCGCCTGAAGTAATGTCTTGTTGCGTCCAGATTTGTCCATATCCATAGGGCTGCGGACTACTAATAGGATTCGTTATGGTATGGTCCCAATATCTGATTAACCTTTTATTTCCTTGCGGATTGAGGAAGTCTGGATGGTTATGGTCTAAACCAGAGTCAACAACACCGATAATTATATTTTTCCCTGTGTATCCAGCAGGTAGAGGTGTATTTCCAGCGTGCACACTATCAATCCATTGTACCGTCCTTACCGTGTCATCTAATTCAACGCCTGGCGCATATTCTAAATAAAAATCATCCAAAACACCTTCCTTGTACAGGGTTTCAATCTTATTTGGAGCAATCTGAACGTGTATCCAATCTTTCGATGTATATTTCAAATGTATGGCTTCATCTCCATGCACCAGTCTTAAATTTTCTGAATTATTGACTAATGCGACAGGGATTCCATTGTCTTGCCATTCTTTTTGAATTGCATCGAATTGAAATTTCGGTACTTGGGCAAACAGAATTTGTTGCACCAATAAAAACAATCCTAAGCACAATGTATGAAACTTTTGGTACGCCATTTGTATTGAATAATTAACCGTCTACAAAATAAAAGTACAAAAACGAGAATTAATCCTTTGTTTTGCAGTAGTAAATTTAAAAATAATTTAATTTCGGAGCACAAATAAATAAAAGAATGATAAAAGTTAATGTAAAAAGTATGTTTTTGGCACTGCTGTTTGTTGGGTCAATTGCATTTTCTCAAGCACAACAAGTAGATAAGAAGGTCCTTAACTGGTACAATAACCATAAAGTTGGAATGGGTACCGACAAGGCATTGAAGTCTATGAAGAAAAAAGAGGCTGAAACAGTGATTGTAGCCATCATTGATTCAGGAATGGATGTGGATCACGAAGACTTTCAGGGACGCATTTGGACCAACACCAAAGAAATTCCGGGCAATGGAATAGACGACGATGGAAATGGATATGTAGATGATATTCACGGGTGGAATTTTCTCGGAAATGCGAACGGTGAAAACCAAGGTCCGGCAAGATTGGAGGTAACGCGAATCTATGCAAGGTTGAGAGATCGATTTGCTGATATTGAGGAAGCAGATGTCGCTACTGAAGACAGAAAGGATTATGAGCTTTACTTGGAAACGAAAAAGGAGGTGGAAAAAAACCTAGCGCAGTATGCGGGAATGGTCGGACAAATGGAGCAGTTTAGAGATCAAATGTTGCCTATGTTGCCTGCAATGATTGCCTCTGCCATTGGAAAAGAGAATTACACTAAAAAAGATGTGGATAAATGGAAGCCAAAGGATTTACAATCCGAACAAATGAAACAAATTGCTTTGGCTTTGCTGTCTGGCGAATTAAATGAAGAAGTAATCAATGAGCAAATCGACCAGATTAATTCCATGGTGAATTACCATTACAATGCCGATTATGATGACCGTTCTTTGATTGGTGATGATTATTTGGACATGAATGATGTTGGTTATGGAAACAATGATGTTCAAGGTCCTGATGCGGTTCACGGAACACATGTGGGTGGTATTGTTGGAGCATTAAGAGGGAATGGATTAGGTGGCGATGGCGTAGCGGATAACGTGCTTTTAATGTCGTTGAGGGCTGTGCCAGATGGTGATGAATTTGATAAAGACATCGCACTAGCTATTCGTTATGCTGTAGATAATGGTGCGAAAATCATCAACGCTTCTTTTGGTAAAGCTTATGCACAAATTCCAGAGGCTGTTTATGAGGCAATTCGATATGCTGAGCAAAATGATGTTTTGTTTGTGCACGCTGCTGGTAACTCTGCATTAGATTTGCATGAAAATCCTAATTTCCCAGCGAATATGTTTCCTTTTCAAACGGAACCTTTTAATAATTATCTTTCAATTGGTGCATCTACAAGGGTGCATAAGGAAAGACTTCCAGCTGTTTTCTCAAACTATGGACAAACAAGGGTAGATGTTTTTGCGCCTGGGTTTGAAATATATAATGCTATTCCTGGAAACAAATACAAAAAATTACAGGGCACCTCAATGGCTGCTCCAATGGTTTCAGGTGTAGCCGCGATTATTAAAGGATATTATCCTGAGTTGAAAATGTCAGAAGTAAGACAGATTATTTTGGATAGTGCTAAGGATTTTTCAGAAACTGATCAAATGCGTCCAGGTTCCGAGGAACTGGTTAAATTTGGCATTCTTTCAGCTACTGGCGGAGTTGTTGATGTAAGAGCTGCATTAAAATTAGCAGAGGAAAGAACTAAAAAATAAGTGTTGCCAAGGAAAGAGATTTGCAAATAATGTCATTTTGCCAATCCTTTTTAAACTTTAAATCTTATATTAGAGGTGTCTAAATTTTTAGGCACCTTTTTTGTTATTCAGTTATCATGATGAGATTATTAATTTTCGCTATAAGTTTTTCGGGCATAGTTCAGGTTTTCGCACAAGATGTTTTCCCATTTATTGACAATATTGGCTACATGAGAAGTTTCCAAGATGGAAAAGTCGTGCAAATTGAATATATCCCTCCAAAACATGTAGAGTTTTCTGAAAAAATCATTGCCTTTGTTGATCACAAGAATGACTTCTTTGTTTTTGATGGTGAAAAGAAAGAGTTATTATCGAATTTAGCTACAAGATTTCAACTGGGTTATCACCTCGTAGCATGGAATGCAGGTCCTCTGGTGAATGTGTGGGATAGAGGTAAAAAACGTACCTTGACACAGTTCGGAAGAAACTATGTGGTCACAGATAGTTTGGTTGTATTTGAAGATTTAATGGAAAACGCCATTATGGTATATTATAATGATAGCGTTTATACATTAGTGCGTAGTGTTGATATTCCGCGTTTTCCTCTTGCTGTAGGAACAAACTCTGTAGCTTTTATAGATAATGGGGATGTACACAAGGCCTTTGTAGCAGGAAAAATTTTAGAAATTGGAGTGATTAATGATCCTGTTCGTTATAAAGCTGGTGGAAATAAAGTGGCGTTTAATGATCCTTTTCATCAATCTTTTGCAGTGGTTCACCAAAAAGAAATTGTTGATGTTGAGGAAATAATGATTACGGATTACCAAGTTGGTTGGGACATCGTAGTGTACAGAGACTTGAACAAACAGTTGTTTTGTTACCAAGACTATAAAGTTAGTGAAATTAGTAATTTCAATGCACGATCTTTTGAGGTTTTCAGGGACATGGTCGTATGGAATGAAGCGGGTTTGTTGTTCTGTTATTATAAGGGAAAAAGATATGAAATTGCGAATTTTATCCCTGAAGAATATAAAATTAGAGATGGCATTGTTGCCTTCAGAAACTTAAACGGCGGCGTTAGTGTATTTGATAAAGGTGAGGTTAGGATAATATCGAATCTAAAAAATGCCCCTTTCGAGGTTAATGGCAGCACTGTTAGGGTTCAGGTAAATCGCGGGAATTTTGTGTTCTATAAAGATGGGGAGACTTATAATCATTAGTAAGAATAGTGATTTAAGTCGAGATTGTCGCTGCTAATAGTGGTCCGTAAAACACGAGTTTTTCAATATATCTAAGTGATTTTAAGCTTTGATTTGTTCCTCAATCGTTGTTCTCCAGTGTTTGATTTCTCTTTTTGCCAACAGTTTATAGCGATAAAGAAAATGAAGCTTTCTTTTTTGAGAAGCGTTGTGCTGTTTGTTAAATTCTTCTAGGGCAGCTTCTAAACTCCCTTCTGCACCGATGAATTCCCAGAATCGTTCGAATTCTTCCTGAATATTTTCCAGCTGCATAAAAAAGGTATTCGGTTTATGAGACATGAAGAAACGGACATTTGCCTCTAATGTATCTATATAATCATGACACGCTTCCAGTCGTTCAGCTTTAGTTAATTTTTCAGGTGGCATTTGTTGAATTCCTTCACAGAAAGCATCGATAATACTAGCAGGTTTAAAGTATCTTTTCATGAAGCTACTAGCGATTTTGTTTTTCTCCCTTCTGATGTATATATAGACCGTATCCTCATCTTTGTACAATTCATGCAGCTGGCCAAGGTGCCAACATAAGCGATTATCAGATTCAATATGATTATCGGGGTAGCTGTATCTGTCTTCCCCAATAATTCCAGCATTGATTTCATGCCCTGAGCTATAATTTTTGATATGTTGACAGGCCCTTGCAAAAGTTGTAGAGCCACTTCTGCCAGTACTTAATACGAAAATGCGCATAATGGCTAATAATTTTATTAGTTTCATCAAAAATAATAAAAATTATGAGCCTTCCTTTAATGTTATCTTTTAATCAGCCTTTTAGTCATGGCTAAATTACCATCTTGATATAGTTTACAAAAGTAGATTCCGCTAGTGAACTGTTCGATACTCAACGATTCACCTAGAAGTGTTGCTGACAGATGTGTCTTTCCAAGAACGTCTTGAATAACAACAGTATATGTTGCTTCATTTTTTAAGCCTTTAAAATATAAAGTGCCAGCGTTTGGGTTAGGATAGATACTTATTGCTGAATTATTCAGAGGCAACTCATTTACATTTAGCGCATCTGGGTCACCAATTTGAATGTTATCTATGTAAAAGTTGTTCCCTTGTCCTGAACTCGTGAATTGAAACCTGACCATGGTTTGTTCTGACAAAAATTGTGCAGAGAAATTAGTGACTTCGTGCTTTTTCCATTGTTGGTTTGTAGGAACGAAGTAGCCAGTAATTTCTTCTTCTACGCTGTTTAATGAGACAGGTGAAAAGTTTCTGCGCGTTGTCCAAGTCTGCCCACAGTCATTTGAAACTTGAATGCGCAAAATATCGTTAGCGCTGCTTTGATCACCCACGAATGCCGCGTCAAATTTCACGACAAGGGTGTTGAGCTGGCTGGCATCTATTGGTTTACTGTAAAAAGAATAAGTACCGCTTGGCGCATCATATCCTAAATGTTGAATTGAACCATCACTTTGATATCCGGGTGTGCCAATTTGCCAAGCATAAGGACTTTCCGTTTGTTCAATGATGAATTTGGAGGAAAACCCTTCGATAGATTCGCACGTTTCACTGATGCCTGTCCAAGCTCCGTTGGCTGGTAAAACGGTGACGTAATTCTCGCGAAAAAGGGTCAAAGTATCTATTCCATTACTTACTTTCAGTGTTACATCAAAAGTTCCTGGTTGGTTGAATGTAACGACAACTAAGGAGTCGGCGCTTTGAGTAATGTTCCCTCCAACAAATGTCCACGCCCTGTTGGTTACACTATGAAAGGACAAGTCTGAAAAAGTGACACTCTCACCAGCGCAAACTACCGTTTCGTCCGCAGAGAAGAAGGCTTCACAAAGTGGTTCAAAATTACCATCTACACCTGTCTCAGCTAAATTAGTAGTGGTCCATAAGTTATTTCGACCAGCGATAGGTGAGTTTAAGCAAGCGTGCATGCGGTGTTTTTGACCTTCTGTAAACATGCGAGCACAATAGGCATAGTCCATATAATTTTGTACATTATCTAGCGAACCACAGGAATTTCCAGTGAGATTACAAGATTGCCAACCAATGGTATTTGGTGTATCAGCTACATCGTCATCGTGGTCACAATTGCTCGCTTGGGCAACGGGTAGATAAAAATAGTTGGGGACATTATTGCCACCCCATATGTGCTGTAAGTTGAGATAGTGTCCTACTTCGTGTGTCAAAACTGTTCTTCTAAAAAAATCGGATGTGCCGATTGTTCCGACATAACTGTGTTGCATGACAATGCCGTCCCACGCTGGAATCGTATCTGCAGCCCCTGGCAACATAGCATGACCTGCTAGTCCTGCCGCTTGGTTGCAAACATATATGTTCAAATACTTGTCTGGTGGCCATTGAATCAAAGACTTGACTTGGTGGTCGCCAATGTTCGTAAGCGGAGAAACGGTTCGTGTAATGCCATTGGTACAATTCCCATCGGGATCTTTTCTTGCTAAGCGAAGTTCAATTTCAACATCCGCCGCTATTCCTTTGAATTCCGTAACAATATCTGTAGTATCTGCATTCAATTTTCTTAGTTGAATATTGGTTTGGTGTAAACCATCTAAAATTTGAGCGTCACTGATGTTTTCTGGTCCAAAATTGTGAATGACATGAAAAACAACAGGAATAATGTAGGGGTCACCATTTCTACTATTTTCTGATAGCTGGAAGTTTTTGGTGAAGACATTTAATGCTTCGTTTGCCTTGATGATGCCGGAATGAAGATCGGGTCTTTGGTTAAATAACTGTTGGTGCATTTCGTCTGTGGCACACTGAAAATGGTGTTGACTGAAAATGCTATTCATGGCAAAGAACAATAGTAATAAAGCGTAGCTTAACTTGAGGATCATCGAGTTTTTTTGTCAAAAATAATGGAAAATCCATAATTTTTATTGTTGAAGTAGTAGAATTTTGTAGCTCTTTCAGTCAAATCATTTATAAGCATGTTATCTTTGTTCATAAAATAGGGGAGTGATGTTAGTGAATTACAAGAGTGAAGATACGATTTGTGCCATAGCAACGGGATCGGCAGTTGCTGCCATAGCAGTGATCCGCGTTTCGGGAAAGGATGCGATTGCTTTGGTAAGTTCTATTTTTTCAAAACCCTTATTAGACAAACCAAGTCATACAGTTCATTTTGGCGTGATTCGAAATGAACAAGGACAGCCCTTAGATGAGGTTTTAGTCACTGTTTTTCAAGATGGGAAAAGTTTTACGGGTGAACCTGCTGTTGAGATAGCTTGCCATGCCTCTCCTTATATTAAAGCTAGCCTTTTGAACCTTTTGGTATCGAAAGGGTGTAGGATGGCTGACCCTGGTGAGTTCACCATGCGGGCATTTTTTAATGGTAAAATGGACTTATCACAGGCGGAGGCGATTGCGGACTTAATTGCTTCAGATTCTGCAAAATCTCATGCTTTAGCCATGAATCAGATGCGTGGGGGATATTCTAATGAAATTCTAGACTTGAAACAAAAGTTAATGGATTTTGCTTCTTTGATTGAACTGGAGTTGGATTTTTCTGAAGAAGACGTAGAGTTTGCCTCTCGTGAGGAGCTTTGGCAATTACTTGCTTTACTCAAACAAAAGCTACGGGGGCTCATTGCGTCCTTTTCGATTGGTTCAGCTATAAAAAACGGTGTTCAAACGGTGATTGCAGGAAGACCAAACGCTGGCAAATCGACTTTGTTGAATGTACTATTGAATGAGGAGCGTGCCATCGTGTCTGATATTGCTGGTACTACTAGAGATACGATAGAGGCGGAATTAGTTGTTGATGGAGTTGTTTTTCGTTTAATTGACACTGCTGGAATTCGAGAAGCAGAGGACGAAATTGAACGAATAGGTGTGTCCAAAACTATGCATGAAGTTCAAAAATCTACGGTATTGATTTATGTTTACGATGCCCAAGCATTGCGCAGGGAAGAAGTAGAAATGGATTTGGAAAGTCTCGCAAATGGTCCATCGAAAATCATTGTTTTAGCCAACAAAATGGATATTACAGGAAATGCTGTGGCGAACTTGTCTGAAAAATGGAATAATACACCAGTTATTCCAACTACTGCCAAAACAGGGGAGGGAATTTCCGAATTGAAAGAGCAGCTGAAATCTTTTGTGCAAGATGGAATGGGGGAGTCAGACACTATTGTTGTCAATGCGCGACATTTAAATATTTTTTCTGAAACCCTCAAGGATGTCGAAAAGATTGAAGAAGGATTGCAACAACAAATTCCAGGAGATTTACTCGCTATGGACATTCGCAGCGCTATCCGCAACCTATCCGCAATTACTGGTGAAATATCAACAGACGATTTGCTGGGTAATATTTTTGCTAACTTTTGTATTGGGAAGTAGTAGGAGGGTAAATTATTGTTTTGTTATTGGTTAGGATCAAAAAAGGGTGCCATTTAGACACCCTATGTTGAAATCAATTATATACTTTTCTTAGCGAGATAAAAATCAATCTTTTCGCAAGAAGCATCGTTGATACGCTCGTCCATTTGAGCCAATGTTTTTGGTGGAGGAACAATCACTTTATCGCCGGGTCTCCAGTCTAAAGGCATCGCTACTTTGTGCTTATCAGAAGCTTGCAATTATAGAGTGGTTACTTGCCTAAGGTTCAAAAATTAGTTGTAGTTTTACCTCCTAATGAAGCGGATGGTGCAATACCGCGGACATGAATAGCAGACACATGACGAACAACGATATTTTAGCGCGGCTCCGCTACCTTTTTCGACTCAGCGATGCAGGGGTTGTGGCTTTGTTTAAATTAGCGCATTATGTTATAGATGAAGCTCAGGTAGTCAATTGGCTCAAGAAAGAAGATGATGCTGATTTTGTGGCGATGACTGACCGCGAGCTCGCGACTTTTTTAAATGGATTGATCGTTGACAAGCGCGGCGAAAAGGAAGGTCCGCATCCCGAACCCGAGGACTACCTCACCAATAACGGCATCTTACGCAAACTTAAAATTGCGCTCAACCTCCAATCCGAAGAAATACGCGAGCTGTTTGCGTCAGCTGGCAAACCCATCAGCAAACCCGAATTAAGTTCATTCTTCCGGCATCCCGACCACAGCTCCTACCGTCCGTTGATGGACCAATACCTAAGGACGTTTTTGACTGCCTTGCAAAAGAAGGTGAAGGGGGTTAATCCAACCGAATAAACGTGCGCTCGTTGCGCACCCCCATTTCTATTTGAGGATTTTTCATCGCGTCTTATTTTCGTGTAATTCGATATTTCGCTGCTCCCATTTCATAGGGTTCTTGCGTATATATTCCGCAATACGTTCATGCGCTTGACCATCTCGAATAATGTGATCATAGTAATTCGCCTGCCACAATGGATTACGACGATTAAATTTTAGAATCGGTAATTGATGTTCTTCAATGTTCCGCAATAGCGCCTTATAAACAGGAGTAATTAATAGGTCATGATGGTTAAAAATAACCCTCATTATTTGAATAATCCCAACTGTTTAAACGACAAGATGCTTTGCATTTCAAAATTTGCTGAATACCACGATCTTAAGGAAAGAACGCTATTAGTCTTTTATGTTTTAGATAAATTACCAATTAAACAATTGATGTTATCATCTTTTTCTTATCTTTATAGGATAGGTTTAAACTATGTAGTGCAGTTCAATTGCTAAAATCGTTCTTTACAACCGAGTTTAAGAATAGTATTGATTCATCAAAAACAAAACAAGAATGGAAATTTTAGCAATTATTATCAAGTTAGTCATTGGACTAAGTGTACTGAATGTTTGGTTACTCAGAGCCAATAAAACGACACAATGGCGAGGGGCAAACGCAGGTTCCTTAAAAGAAGAATTTAAAGCTTATGGGCTTTCTGAACCAATTATGAAAATCGTAGGTGCTATTAAAATTGTGCTTTCACTTTTGATTATCGCCTCTATTTTTCATGCACCCTTGGTCTTGATAGGCGCCACAGGGATGGCTATTATGATGATGGGAGCTATATTCATGCACGCTAAAATTAAAGATCCTGTTAATCGTTCCCTTCCTGCATTTATCTTTTTGGTTTTATCCATTACGCTTCTTCTTATAGAAGCAGTTTAACACAGGCATATATTTT
The DNA here is from genome assembly GCA_020832365.1 of Crocinitomicaceae bacterium. Lineage (GTDB taxonomy): Bacteria > Bacteroidota > Bacteroidia > Flavobacteriales_D > Crocinitomicaceae > JAFIEX01. The sequence goes on along the minus strand of JAFIEX010000055.1, from coordinate 482 downwards.
ATTTCATAAAAGGAACACAAAGAAGGCTTTGATGTGTTATTATTTTAGGCTTGCAAGTATTAATTTTAAAATAAAAAGTTTTTGCTACAAAGCGTTTTTTAATCGTTGAGGAAGTGTTTTTCAAATGGCTATTTGTGAAATTTTTACTCATCAATTAGTCTAATTATGGAAGTAATACTCATTTTGATTTCAAGTCTCTCTTTTCTTGCTTACGGTGTGACTTATTTTGTTTTTCCGACCATGAAAGAAGAATTTATCCGCTTTGGCTTACCTAATTTAGGTGCGGTTGTAGCTACCTTTCAAATCTTAGGCGCTATTGGCTTACTCGTTGGACTGTTCTTTTTTGAGCCACTCATTCTGGTTTCTTCCGGTGGTCTAGTTCTGTTAATGGTCGCAGGCCTTGGCGTCCGAATTAAAGTAAAAGATAGCTTTCGTCAGTCCTTACCTGCTTTGTTCTATTTTGTTTTGAATTTGGTGATATT
>JAFIEX010000054.1 GCA_020832365.1 Crocinitomicaceae bacterium | reverse complement strand
GACTGTAAACCGTAGGACAAACACCATTGCCCTCCACGGCTACGCGATAGGCATAAACATCCGTATCATTGGGATCATCCAACAATTCATCCGTCGTGTTAGCAATTGTTACCCAATTTCCAGAGTTCGCAGGAGTTTCTCGCTCCCACTGAAGCACTGTCCCAATGTAGTCTTTTAGTTCAAACTCTATTTCTTCGCCTAAACAAAAATTTTGTCCGAGGCTATTTAAATCACCACCATCGACAAAGTCTAAGTCAATGATTGCAGCATGAGATGGTCCCCAACATCCAAAATCACTTTTGGCCCTAAAATAGTAAGTGCCTGAAGTTGTAAATGTTTGAGGTCCAGTTGTGGTTTCATCAAAGCTATTCGAATTAGTGCCATGATAATAGGTTGTGACATCTGTGACTACAGTAGGCGTTAACTCAGTGCTATTACAAGCGGTTAAATCTCCACTCAAAGTGACTTCTGGAAGTTCATACACTTCAATTTGGTAAGTTACTTCATGCCAAAAACATAGACGGTCAGTTGTTCTTGCCCTAAACTCATAAACGCCAGGCGTATGATAGATAAAGTTTAGTAAATCATCTGCACTGCCATAATTAAAGGTTATATCAAATGGAGCTACTGCAGGAGATGGTGATTCAGGATCACAAACAACCTCTGGAAAAGTGCCATAAATTTTGATTTCACTAGCACTATTGGGCGGCTTTACCCACAATTCTGTTCTTGTAAAATCCGGAAAACCTCCTTCCACAGAAGCCTCCATACTGAAAGATCCTCCTTGACAAAGCTCCACTGGTGCAGCGTTCACAACTGTCCTAACAGAACCGCCATAACTATTTAATTCACTAAACAAATAATCTGCATTTCCAACTCCTGAGCAACGGGCATATGGGCGCGTACCGATAAAAATCCTGTCTGCATTGCTACATGCAGGTAAACCTTCTAACATTCCTCCATTCGCTAATATCAAGACAGAGTTTTCTGCTAGATAGAGTCTATTTGGACCATTAGGGAAGCGTAACATGGCACTCGCAAAAGGGCCTGTGCCTTCAACAATTAAGGTAATAGCGCCAAAAGGTCTCCAATCCACTTCACCATCAATGATCAATTCCGCCCGAACATAAAGGGTGTCAATATTGGAAGTTCCGCAGTAAGTGGTCCAGTTTTGAGGGGCGTCTTGTGGTGAGTCACCTACATCAATTAAGGTGCAAGATGCTGCATGAGCAACTGAATTAAATAAAGAAAAAGTTAAAAGTGCAATAAAGTAATTTTTTAAATTCATGGTTCATCATTTTGTTCTGCAAATATTTGAAAAGTGATGCGCAGAAAAAATGACTTTATATCAACTCCAACATGATGTATATCAGCAATTCAAATGATAAAAATCAGTTTTACAAAAGTATTGATAAAGAAAATCATTCTATGGACCATGTAATATCATCTCCTACCTTTAACTTTTTCGCGTAGTCCATTAGTATAACCTGAGATTGTAATAAAACTAGATGATAATGGATGTTAGGATTGATTTCAACCACTTTATCCCTTTGACCGTGAGGGGTAATCTTTACCTGTTCTGGGCGATAGATTTTATTCTTCCAAACAAAAGCTGGTCCAAACAACTGAGCAACGTAGGTATTAATCGGTTCGTGATAAAGTTTCAAAGGACTATCAGTTTGAATAATTTTTCCATTTTCCAAAACAGCAACTCTATCCGCTAGTGCAATTGTATCCTCTGGGTCGTGTGTAACCATGATAATAGGTAATTGGAAATCCACTTTAATTTTCAGAATTTCTTTTCTCACCTTTTTACGCAAGGACTGATCTAAATTGGAAAAAGGTTCATCTAATAACAATACATCTGGTTTAGAGGCGATAGCTCGGGCAATTGCAACTCGCTGTTGTTGCCCCCCAGATAATTGATTTGGTTTATTTTTGCGAAAATTAGTTAACTCAAAAATTTCAAGTAACTGATTGAGTTCTTTATCATTTTTCGCAGTCTTAGGCATACCAAAACGAATATTCTGATCAACCGTTAAATGAGGAAACAAAGCATAATCCTGAAATACGATCGCTACTTTTCTTTTCTCGGCTTTAACAAAGTGATTATCGCCAAAGAGAATTTGCTCACCAATACGCATTACTCCTTCATTAGCTATTTCAAATCCTGCAATAATTCTCAATAAAGTAGATTTTCCAGAGCCACTTTCACCAATTAAAGCAAGAATTTCGTTGGCAAAAACCTCCAAAGAACAGTCATTGAGTACCGCTTTCCCATCAAAAGATTTTGAAATATTTTGCAGTTCTAATACACTCATTTAGCCTTTGTTTTCTTTCCCCATTAAAAGTAATACGCCAATAGTTCCTACAAAAATAAGTAATAAAGCGTAAGGTGAAGCGTCTCTAACTGATTCAGTAATTTTAACCTTCTCAAAAGTAACTGTCGCTAATGTATCAAAGTTAAACCGTTGCAGTAAAAGTGTAATAGGCAATTCTTTTAAAATATCCACCATTACAACAGCAACAGTAGTTAATACAGCTGGCTTTATAATCGGAAAACTAATCCTAAAAAATGTTTTTAGTGGAGAAGCACCAAGACTCCTAGCAGCATCTGGAACTGTATGACTTATGCGCAGAAACGCACCTTCCAATGTATGGTATCCTACTGCTAAGAAACGGAGTATGTAAGCAAAAATCAACAAAACTAAGGCGTCTATAGACCAATGATAAAATCTCTTTTCTGGGGAGTCAAAATAAATCACAAATGCCATGACTGCAACAGCTATAATTGCACCGGGAATAGCATACCCTAAAGTACTCAAATAAGACAAAAACTCACTCAATCTTCCTTTATTAATGTATTGGTTGTATAAAAGAATCAAAGTTACAATGACCACAATTATTGCAGGAATAATTGCCAGCTGAGCCGAGTTAAAGATGGTTATTAGAAATCGTGAAGATGTTAATGTGGATAGTCGAAAAGAAGCCAAATACAACAATTCCATCAATGGTACAATAAAACCCAACAAGCAAGGAATAGCGACAAAAAAAGTAATTAAAATTCGTTTGAATTTTGTCAACTGTTTTAAATTATTTCCTGAAGTAGTTAAATGCGTTATTTTCTTTGTAGATTTAAAAAAGTAAAACAACATGTAAAACGAAAAGATACCAATAAACACCATAGCAGAAAGGTACACTGAACTTTTAAAATCCATCTGTTTAGCTTGAAAAATACCCGCAGTAATTGTGTTCACATTAAAGTAACTCATTGCCCCATAATCATTAACCACCTCCATGGTAACCAGTGCTATTCCACTTAATAAAGCTGGAAAAACTAAAGGTAAATGAAGTTTAAAAAAACGTTTCCATGCTCCAGCGCCAAGGGATGCTGCGGCCTCATCCAGCGATTTATTTTGAATACTGAATGATGCTAAGCAAGCGGAATAAACATATGGAAACAGTGCAAAACCAAGAAATAACATTAGCCAAGTTTCACGCATTACATCTATTCTGAAAGGCATAAAATCTTCTCCAAAAATATAAAGCTGTAATTTTATAAAACTACCAGAAACAGAAAAAATACTGGAATAAACAAAGGCCATGATATATGTTGGGACAGCAATAGGCAGAATATTGGCCGTTCTCAAAAGTCTTCGCAGAGGGAAGTCGAAAGTGGCTGTCAAGTAGGCTATAGGTAGGCCGAGCACTACTGCAATAGCAACAGTTCCTAATACCATTCTTATCGTGGTTCGAATCAAATCCCATAATAAATATTGCTGAATGTGTTGCACATTTTCATTGCTTGAATCACCAAGTCCTTCCAAGATAAATATTAAAGGAAAAAACAATAGTGATGTCAAAGTTAGCGCTAGCAGCAACCAGCCCAGGTATTTATTTTTGCCTAAAAGGAACTTTTTCATTTATTTCCAGCCGCCTCTATCAAAGAGTTTTATTGCTTGGGTATTCAGTTCACCAATTTTTGAAAGAGGGGTGTCATCTTCCTTGAATTTGCCCCATTGTGAAACAATGTCACTTGATGGAACCCCCTTTCTAGCAGGGAATTCAAAATTACTTTCAGCATATAACTTTTGAACCTCTTCACTCAAAAGAAAATTAAATAATTTTTCAGCGAGTTCAAGGTTTTCAGAGAATTGCAACACGCCACCTCCACTGACGTTGATGTGTGTCCCTCGATTGGATTGGTTTGGGAAAAGTACCTGAATAGATTGAGCCGCTTTTACCTCCTCCGCATCATCTGATGTTAATAAATGGCCCAGGTAATAAGTATTAACTATAGCTATTTTTGCGTCACCTACATAAATGGCTTTAACCTGATCTCTGTCGTTTCCTTTAGGGGATTGGTACATATTGGCTACAACGCCTTTCACCCACTCTAAGGCTGCGTCTTCACCATTATTAGCAATAATAGCTGCTAACAAGGATTGATTGTATATATTTTCCTTAGAACGCACGGCTATTTGACCTTTGAATTCAGGTAAAACAAGGTCTTCATAATCATTTAAATTACTTGCATCAAAATCCTTAGCATGAACAATTACCCTGGCTCTTTTAGTAATACCAACCCAGACCCCATCTTCATCGTAGAGGTAATCTGGTACAAAATTTATGTTTTCTGGTAATTGCATAGGTTGAAAAAAGCCACTTTGTTTAGCTTGGTAAATTCTACCAACATCAGCAGTTAAAAAAATATCAGCCTTAGTTGCTGCTCCTTCTTTATCGATTCTGTTTAATAAATCTTCTGATTTACCTTTCACGACATTAATTTTTGCACCATATTGCTTTTCAAACTTTCTGAAAATGGTGTCATCAATTGGGTAGTGTCTATCCGTGTAAATATTTAAGGTAGGTAAATCATCTCCGCTATTATTTGTAGCGGTATTTTGATCTACGAAACAGCTCTGCATACTTAAAGTCAGAAGCAGAACATGAAAAATATACAACTTTTTCATTTGGAGTTATATTTAATAATTAATTTTTAAAACTTAATAATCTGATTCAAAACTAAATAGATTTAGATGCGAAGTGCTTGTTTTTTTGTTCATTTATTTTGTCCCAAACTTCATCTAAGCAGGCTAAAAGCGCCAATTCTTCATCTTGTTGCGCTTCATTCATGATTTTTGGATCTTGAAAATAGTGTTTGACAAAGTTGGTATCAAAATCACCGGATCGAAATGCTGGGTGACGCATGACATATTTTCCAAAATCGAGCGTTGTTTTTAAACCCGACAATTCAAAATGATCGATGGCATCAATCATCTTATCAATCGCATCCAATCTATTTTTACCCGTTGTAACCAATTTAGCAATCATGGGATCATAATAAATTGGAATTTCCATGCCTTCTTCAAAAGCATCATCCACACGAACAAAATCATATTGCGGTTTGCGGTAGCGTCTTAAAGTTCCAATATCAGGCGCAAAATTATTAAAAGCATCTTCAGCATAAACACGCACTTCCATCGCATGACCATTCATTTCAATTTCATGCTGTTGCAGTGGCAATGTTTCGCCTCTAGCTACACGAATTTGCCATTCGACCAAATCCAAACCAGTGATTTCCTCCGTAACTGGGTGCTCCACTTGCAGTCTTGTATTCATTTCCAAGAAATAAAAATTCAAGTCAGCATCTACCAAAAACTCAACAGTACCTGCCCCACTGTAATTACAAGCTCTCGCAACATCACAGGCAGCTTTACCCATTTCGTCTCTTAGTTCTGGTGTTAAAACAGCACTTGGCGCTTCTTCTATTACCTTTTGATGCCTTCTTTGAATACTGCACTCTCTTTCAAATAAATGCACAACGTTTCCATGATTATCAGCAAAAACTTGAATTTCAATGTGCCTTGGTTTGGTCACAAATTTCTCTACAAAAACCGCATCATCACCGAAAGAAGATCGCGCTTCAGACTGGGCTAACCCCATTTGTTCTTCCAAATCCTCCGATTTTTCTACCAAACGCATTCCCTTTCCACCTCCTCCAGCAGAAGCTTTAATCAGCACCGGATATCCAATTTGATCTGCAATTTCTCTTGCTTTATGAAAATCAGCGACCGCTTCATCAATACCAGGAACCAAAGGGACATTATACCCTTTTACCGTTTGTTTAGCTGTTAACTTGTCCCCCATTAAACGCATCGCCTCAGGTGAAGGACCAATTAGCGTAATCCCCTCTTGCATTAATCGCTCAGCAAAAGCTGCGTTTTCTGATAAAAAACCATACCCTGGGTGAATACCATCAACACCCAATTGCTTGGCTGCTGCAATAATTTTATCTTGCACTAAATAGCTTTCAGAAGAAGGAGCTGGACCAATAAAAACAGCCTCATCCGCTTCAAAAACAAAAGGCGCATTTTTATCCGCCTCAGAATAAACCGCAACAGAAGCAATGTTCATTTTTTTCAATGTTCGAATAACCCTTCTGGCAATCTCCCCCCTGTTCGCAACTAATACTTTCTTCATATCGTAAATTTAATCTTTAATAAACACTCTCACTCTCCGCTCTCATCCTCACTCTCGCTCTCACTCTCTTCCTCACTCTCTTCCTCACTCTCACTCTCATCTTCGCTCTCACTCTCGCTCTCCTCAACCTCTCTCTCTTCTTCTCGTTTCAAATACTTTGCTGGTATTGGCCTATATCTTGACAAATCCCTGTAATTCAACTGCTTATCACTCCTGAATATATCGGCAATAAATTGATACGTATTAAAATCCTGCAAGTTATAAAATTCTTCTCGATAATTGATACCTACCCCTTGCGTGAAATGACCTCGGTTCGTATTAATAACTATTGAGTTGGCATTCGATTCATTGAAAGCGTTAATTCTGAAGGTACCTTTATCATTCAGTAAATATTCAACATATAAATCACCAATAAGGTTATTTTGTTGTGAAGCTTGTGTTTGTTGACCAGCAACACCAAAAGAGCCCGATACAATTAATCGGTCATCCATAAAATTTTTCTTCACTCCAAATTCAACAGAGCTTTCACCGGTTAAATCATCACTTTCTAAGTTGATATTCATTCTGTAATCTTGTGACACCTTAGATAATAGCGCATTAATTTGGTTAGAAACTAAATCTAAAGCTGCGTTATTACTACTTTGTTGTGCCCGACTTTCTTGACCAATCAAAGGCGATAAACTTCGCGTTAGTAATAAGGAGAAAAACTGTCGATTTAACTCTTCTTGGTCTGCTCTAATTCTATTAATTACTGCTCTACTGGCTTCAGACCCCCTTGGCACGCCCAAATCAAAAGAAATTTCTGGTCTTGTCATGTCACCTACTAATCTCAGGTAAGAGAAAATCTCTTCGTTTTGTGTTGCTCTATTCTCAATCACATCCGCCATTACCAAACCTAAATTTGCAGTGGTAATGTAAAAAGTTTCTATGTTCAATTGCGCACTAAATGGATCTCCAGTCCACTGAACTGTTCCGCCTGGGGAGATAAAAAAGTTCTGTCGAATTGGTCCCATCACGAAATTATAGACACCTTCTGTTACCCGGTAAGTTCCATTCAACGAAATATCACCATAATTATCCAATCCAATTTTCATGAGTCCTTCCCCTCTGGCGCTTATTTCATCTCCGATTTGATCATCAAAAATCAATTTTACTCGTGCGTCTGGTGTCACATCAAAGTTTAGCGATAAATTCACTCCTGAAAAATTAATCCCTGCTTCCTCCAGGATATCTTCAACATCCTCAGTTTTGAAGGTGATAAAACCTTCCTCTGCTATCGTTTTTGGGCCATACATGGGGAAATTAATCCACGTTCCTCTCCTGGTTCGCGCATTAACATTAATGGTCATATTATCCGCTGTACCAAAAACAGATGCATTCCCTGTTAAATAAGCATCACCGTAATAAACGGCGTCTTCTGTGTACCTCGTTTTCATCACCTTAAATCGCTCTAAACGCAAAGGTTCTGACCTGTTCAATGGATTTCTTTCAAAAGGGTGATTTTGAAAATCAAAATTTAATTCATACAAAAAGTTAGTAAATCGATCATGTAAAATTTGACCTCTAAGTGCCCCCATATTTCCTTCCTCATCTGTTACAGGCATGTTGTTAATTAAGATCCCAAAATCATTGGAGATTACATCACCATTGAACTGGAATGAAGCACCAAGCAAGGCTAATTCTACCGCTCCATCTTTGAGTGTAATCCTACCATCTAATATTGGGGAATTAACAGACCCTCTTAAATCAAAATAACCAATTAAGTTCCCACTAATTCCGCGAACCACATCTTCGTCCATAAAGGAATTTAATACTTCAATATCCGTTTGATTGAAACTGAGCTTAAAATCTAACTCTTCGCCCTCTCTGTTTAACCAATAAGCGCCATCAAATAAAAATGTTCTTTTGGATCGGTGCAGTAAGTCTCCGTTCATAGAAATTTTATTTTCTACCGGGTCAAAATCTGCAATAAAGCCAATATTACCTACTTGAGTATCATCAATGACTAAGTTTTCAATTTCGCTAATACCAGAAAACTTGATGGTTTCATAAGGGTCTTTTAAAATTCCAGAAATGTCAGCTCTTCCTGAAACTCGCTGATCTGGCAGCAATAAAGCGGCAACATCCTCTAAATCCAAATTATTCACTTCTATTTGAAGAAAGTCCGTTGGTACCCTAGAAACCTGTCCATTGATGTCAACGTACTGCTCTTCTCTTTCTAACCTGAAATTCTCAATTAAAAAACAATCACCAGAAAAATTAATATGGGCTAGTTCTCTTAAGTCCCAGCGGTGATTATTAATTGTAAAAAATGAAGGCAACACATCTATGTCAAAACCATCTGTATCGAAAATCAGAGTTTGCCATTCTAAATTCGATCGAGCGTTTTTTTTGTCGTGCACAATCAGTTGAGAATCCATAAAGCTATTTGCGGCGATATTTGTGAAACGAATATCCCTTAAAACAAGAGAATCCTTTCTATTCAGACCTTCAATTCTGTAAAACGCTAGAAGTTCTCCACGGTGTAATTCCTGGAATAAACGAATATTACTAAAAGTAAAATCGCCATACCTAACTTGATTGGAATTAATGTTCAAATCAAACGTATTATTTCCTCCGTTATAAGCCCCGCTAATCCTTGTTTGGTCTGCTATTTCAAGTTGTGGAGCAAAAACAGCCATAATTGGATTCAAGTTTTGAACTTCAAAATTGTAGCTAAAATTGATGTTTGGATCAACTGATGCCTCCATTTCCGTGAAGAAAACAGGAAAAATACGACTCGCTTGATAAAGCACATTATCTGTAATTAAATCAAAATCGACACTGCCTTTTATTTGCGCATCCAGAATGTCTGAATGAATATTTAATTCATCACCATCTGATAATCTTGACAGGTTAGCTTCAAAATGATTGATGAAAAAACTATTCTCCCCTTCTTTGTAAAAAATACTATCAACCAATGTTTCTCCAAAAAAGTCGTCGAATTCACTTCCTTCACCTTTGAAACTAAATTGCGCAAACAACTCTCCTCGATTGGTAAATACAGGATGTAAATACTCCATTTTAGCACATTCTAAATCTAAAACCACATCAAAAATCATTTTTTCACCAAATGAAGTATATCCTTTATAAGTTAGGTCCAAATTTTCATCCCTCACATAAAACACCCCATCGATGTCAGTTTTACTCTTTCGATTGCCAAATTCAACAGCAACATCTACTTTTTCGAGTAAAATATTTTTGTAGGGGTAGTCAACGGCATCAAATCGATTGAGTAAACCATAGACATCTTTCATTAAAAAGTATTCATCGGATTTAAAAGCTGAATTGAGTCCAATTTGACCTTGAACAATACCCAGTTGATTACTTTGTAACAGTCTCCCTAGGTTAAAATTGTCAAATTGTATGTATTTCCTCTTTCCGAGACTACTTCCAAAGTGTATCACATCGTTCTCCTTCGTTGGATCAACTAAAACAGGTGTGAGAAAAGTGATGTTGCCAATACCAGTGCTTATTTGCCCAACATCTACAAGGGTTTTTCTAAATTTACTGTTAATGTTCAAATTTTCTAAATTTACCCAACCGAGGTTTCGGACTTGCGCTGGAATCTCCAAGTATTTTTCGTCTTCACCGGGTAATTTTAATTGAGTTAAATCTTCTACCGTTACATTTAACTTGCGGATAAATTGCTGGAAGTTGTAATTCTTAATATCCTCACTTGTTGGAAGGTGAAAATCTCCACACAAATAAGACTGTGTTCCAAAATAAATTTCAACTTCGTTCATTTTCCAGTCGGATAGCGTTCCAATAGTTTTACCAGATAACTGCACTTGTGCATCCATGCCGCGCAAAACAGGAGCAAACATTGCAACATCTTGCATAAAAATATTTCCTTGCTTTAAATCTAACTCTAATAAAACTTTATCCACAAAATTGCTGTAATCCTTCAATTCAGATGTTTTCAAGAAAACATAATCGGCATAAAGGTCGGATTGTCCCAGGTCAACAGTTAATGCTTCAATGGAAAGACCTTGGTTACTAAAACCAAGATTTGCTTGAAAGTCATTCAAAACAAGTCCACTTCTTTCTCGAAAACGCAAGGTATTAATTGTAGCCCCATACTGATCTGTTCCAACAACTACGTCCTTCAAATTCAAATTTAAATCACTCGTAGCGATATGGTTGTAGTCAATACCAAAGTCGGTTACTGGATAATGGTAATTATCAAAAGAAAAATAAACATCAATCAATTCCAGATTTTTGATTTGCAAAGCAAAATCAGTGGGATCTTTTTTTTCTTTTGGTGCAAAAGCATCCAAAATAAACTGAAAATTCAGCTGATCTGCGTCTTCGTATTTAGCAATTTTGAAAACGGCATTTTTTATCCTTACATCATCCATGAGTAGTGGATTTCTGAGGATATTTAATTGGTTAAAGTTTAACTTTATTTCTTGAATAAAAGCAAGGGTATCTGAATTTTGATCTCCAACAAACAAGCCATCGAAGAAAACTTGGTCAAAAAAAGTAATTTCCACCCGATCAATATTGACCGTTGTTCCTAATTCCTGTGTGAGCCAGGCAGTTGCTTTTTGGGCTAAGAATGTCTGCACACTATAACTTCTAATAGCAAAAACAATTACAATTAGCAAAATAGTGAGCCACTCGAAAAATCCGATTGCCAGAATGCCTATAATTTTACTTACTTTTGCCATGTTTAGTACAAAGATATTCAAAGTTGAAAAATAAAGACATCATTCTTTTAGGTATTGAGAGTTCTTGTGACGACACCTCTGTTGCTGTTATCAAAAATGAGACCATTTTATCTAATGTAACAGCGTCTCAAGATGTGCATAAAGCATGGGGAGGGGTTGTGCCTGAACTGGCATCAAGAGCACATCAACAAAACATTGTTCCTGTCGTGCATGAAGCCATCAAAAAAGCAGGTATAACAAAAGAAGAACTCACAGCAATTGCTTTCACTAGAGGGCCTGGGTTGTTGGGAAGCCTAATTGTCGGCACCTCCTTTGCCAAGGCTTTAGCACTTGCACTCAACATTCCGCTCATTGAAGTCCATCACATGGAAGCGCATGTTTTAGCACATTTCATAGATGGACAATCCGATAAAAAACCTTCTTTTCCTTTTTTGTGCCTAACGGTTTCAGGTGGACATACACAAATTGTATTGGTGCGTGATTTTTTAGATATGGAGATAGTAGGCAGCACCAAAGACGATGCTGCGGGTGAAGCTTTTGATAAAACGGCAAAATTATTGGGTCTTCCCTACCCTGGTGGACCTTTAATAGATAAATATGCGAAATTAGGAAATCCCAACGCTTTTCAATTTACCAAACCAAAAGTTTCTGATTTCGACTATAGTTTTAGTGGATTAAAGACCAACATCTTACAATTTCTTCAAAAAAATCAAAAAGTTAATTCAGCTTTTATTCAAGACAACTTGAACGATATTTGCGCAAGTGTTCAGAAAACTATTATCGACATACTTTTTGAAAAGTTAATTGCAGCTGTTCGTCACTTCGATATTCAGGACATTGCTATTGCCGGAGGAGTATCTGCGAATAGTGGTCTTCGAACTAAGCTGCAGGAGGAAGGCAAAAAAAGAGGCTGGCATACACATATTCCAAAATTTGAATACTGTACAGACAACGGTGCGATGATTGCTATAACTGGATATTACCAATACCGAGCTGGAAATTTTGTGGACCAACGCATCGCTGCAACTGCAAGATGGGCAGTGGGAAGTAAAGAATAAATTTACAAAGTTAGTCGTTGCTGGTTTTGTGTTTTTGAGAATTTTATGGAAAATTTACATCGCTGCATCTCTATTTAAATGTTTAGTCGAAAAAAATACCAAACCATAGCAGACAATGATCTGCCCGCTGCATTCCGTGAAATGCGAAAATCGCTGGTATTAGAGGAGATTTACAAGCGTTTTAGTCACCTTATGTTTGGTACTTGTTTGAAATATTTACAAAACAAAAATGATGCAGAAGATTGCGTAATGGATATTTTTCAAAAACTACCCAATTTGTTGGAGGCAAACGAAATTCAATATTTCAAATCATGGCTTTATATGGTAACGAAAAACGAATGTTTGATGCGCTTAAGAAAAAAGAAAAATGTGGAATTACCCATTGACCTTTTGCAAATAGCCGAAAATGATGTGGAAAGTACCATTAACGAAAAAATCTCTTTGGAACAGCAAATAGACAGATTAAACGACGCTATTCAGTCGCTCAATGGGGAACAAAAAAAGTGTATACAACTCTTTTATTTAGAAAAGAAATGCTACCAAGAAATCGCCACACAAATGAACCTTTCGATTAACAAAGTAAAAAGCGCTATTCAAAATGGAAAGCGAAATTTAAAAATTAAATTACAAGAACATGCTATTTTTAAATCTGCTTAATAGAATTTTTGGTTCAAAGAATAGCCTGCAACGCGAAGACATTGATGGTTATCGAAATAAGGACGTTTCCAATGAGGAAAAGCAAGTTATTGAGGAAAAGAGCTTGAGCCATGATTTTGACCACGATGCGTTAGAAGGTTTTGAAAAACAGCAGCTTAATAGCGGAGCTATGAAAAATTTGGATGACCGATTTACTAAGCGAATAAAAACCAACTTTAATGGCAAAGTAATCACTACTATTGCGTCGCTTGCCGCAGGGGTTGCACTGTTTATATGGCTATTTGGTTTAGATAAAGAAAGTCGCATTCAAGTAGCTCAACAGGAGGTCAATCAAGCCTCCACAGCTCCAGAAGAGAATCAATTCGAACAAGAAGTTGATGCTTCGGATAAATCAGAATATTTAGCCAGCGGACCAACGAATGAGAATAGTGATTTAAACGAAGTTGATCAAAACGCAATAAAGCAAATTTCTCCTGTTAAAGGCTTGGGTGATGCGCACGAAGACATCGCTTCAGCGGAAAACCATGAAGAACTAAAAGTATTAGGAAATAGCGCACTAGCTCCAAAGGAATTGTTTACACCCACCCCGAGAAATTTTACTTTCCAACAACAAAAAGAGTTGTATATGAGTGACTATAAAGTAGTTGATTATAGAGGTCTAAGAGAAGAAAAAAAGTTAGACTATTTAACTGGATTGCAAGAGGCGCACATCAACAATATGGAAATGCTTGAAAACAATATCACTGAAAATCTGGCGGTAACTAGAGAAATATACTATATAGATTATCTAGCGAATGCGATGTATTCATTAAAGCATAAAAATTGGAGTTTAGCTAAAAAACAATTTGAAGACATCCTATCTAATTACCCTGAGGATGTAAACGCTAATTTTTACATGGGTTACTTACATTATCATAACGGTGAATATGAATTGAGTTTAGATTTTTTCAGAAAAAGTTATTCCTACAACATTGGAAATTTCCGAGAAGAAGCACTATGGCTAATTGCTCAATCCTTGGTGCAAATAGAGAACATTGAAGATGCCGTAGAATTATTACAAAAAATAGCTGCTGAAGGTGGGTTTTATGCAGATCAAGCAAATTTACTACTCGCCGAAATAAATTAGTGCATGTAGAAAAAAATTATGACTTGAAGAATTACTTCTGCCATTTTGAGTAATTGATTAATGCCGCAGGTTTGCATGATTTTGTTCTTAAATTGTTGTAAGGCTTTTGTTTCGGTATCGTTCAGGAAATCTTGAAATAATGCATAGGTAATCCACTAATCCTTCTCTACATATATTTCTCGAATTTCCATTTTGAAAGCAACACAGCTAATGAGTTCTGTAAATAAGGCCTTGTTTTTATCAGCCATGAATAGTCAGCCATTTATCCGTACCGCCACACAGCAAAACCACAATAAAATCAAGTTCTCTTAACAATTTATCGTCATCTGCTGAGCGACCACCTCAACAGAATGAGAAGTAGAATAAATGAAAAAAAGCATACTCACCCTCAGTTCTTACTCTAGCTCTACATCTACCGTCATTTTTATCTGTTCAGGCATTCGGAATTTGATAATAAGTGAAGACATAATCGTTAATCCACCGATCAAGAAAATAGCGTATTCTACTCCGAAAATATCTGCTGTAATACCGGAAATAACTGCACCAAATGCATAACCTAAATCTCTCCACAAACGGAAAGTTCCAATACTTTCTGCGCGTTGTTTTGGGCTTGTCGCTTGAGCAATGGTGGATAAAAATGTTGGATAAACCAACGCTGTACCCAAACCTAAAATGGCTGAAATAGTTGCTAAAGCGAAAAAACCACTACTGAAAGGAATAAACAAAATCGCTAAACCTTGCAGAAGCATTCCCCAAAAAAGCATGGCTTTCTTTGAGTAATGGTCGGACATTTTTCCAGTAAAAAGCTGTCCAATTCCCCAAACGGTTGGATATATCGCTGTGATTATTCCAATATAATCATGGTCGTAATTCAGTGCTAAAAGCACCATAGGTAACAACCCCCAAATCATTCCGTCGTTTAGGTTGTTGATAAGTCCAGCTTGAGTTACCGAACTTAAGGTCTTGTTTTTAAAAGTGGTTTGCATAAAAA
>JAFIEX010000053.1 GCA_020832365.1 Crocinitomicaceae bacterium | reverse complement strand
TTTTTACGACCTTCAGCTCTAATCAACTGTCTTTCAGCTTCACGCTCTTCTGTTTGCTTGATGAACTCCATTCTTAATGCGTCCTGCTCAGACTCTAACTTCATCTCAATCGCCTTAGAAAGACCTGGAGGCAATGTGATGCTTTTTAATAACACTGCTTCAATAATGAATCCTCTTGGTCCAAGATATTCATTCATCAAATCATTTATCCTGTTTTCAATTCCGCGACGTTCACCACTATGCATATCTTTAGCAAAGTACTGTGAACAAACATCCGAAGCAGCAGATCTAAATACGGCAGTGATAATTTGATCAAAATTCAAACCTACATCCTCAATTACTGTTCTAACAGCGGTTGGTTTCACTCTGTATAATATGGAAACTTCCGAACGCACAGTTAGACCTTCTTTGGAAGGAAGATTCATGGTTAACTCTCTGTTTACAGTTCTTGTTGTCACACGAATCACACTGGAGGTAAAGGGGTTGTAAAAAATCAAACCGCCACTAGACATTTTGTTTGTAATTTTACCAAATCTTGCCTTAACTCCAATTTGTCCGGGTCTAATTACCGCACAAGAGGATAAAAATGCGCCCACAAGGACAATTGCTACTAATGCTTTTTTACTCATAATCTAATTTTTTCAAATAAATGCAACATATATTACTCGGTAAATATACATTATTTTTATTTAGATGGAATCTTACAATTATGGAATTATTCAATTTTAACCATTATTAGAATTTTATATACAATAAAACAATTCATTCCCTGCAACTTTGACTATCTTTAAAACGTTTAAAGATTCTTACCGAAAAAAATAAAATTATTACATGAGTGAACCAATAGAAAATATAGAGTTAGAGTTATTAAAGCCTGAAGATGTGTCGGAAGTTCAAGCTATCATGAAAGAAGTTTATGCTAACGTATTAGACCCTTCATGGACTTCTCAACAACTTTTGAAATTAATTGAGGTTTTTCCTGACGGTCAAATAGTTGTTAGGGTAAATGGGGAAATCGCTGGTTGCGCCCTTGCTATAGTAGTTGAGTATAACAAATATGGTGACCAACATAGTTACCAAAAAATTACTGGTGCTTATACTTTCGACACCCATAATGATGATGGTGAAACACTTTATGGAATAGATGTTTTTGTAAAGAAAGACTATCGTGGTCTAAAAATCGGAAGAAGACTTTATGAATACCGAAAGCAATTGGCAGAGAGTTTAAACCTGAAACAAATAATTTTTGGTGGTAGAATTCCAAATTACCATGCTTACGCCAATGAACTCACTCCAAAACAATACATTGAAAAAGTAAAGTCCAAAGAGATTGATGACCCTGTTCTTGTCTTTCATTTATCAAATGACTTTGTGCCTTTCAAAATATTACAAGGTTACCTAGAGGGCGATAAAGACTCGAAAGAGTATGCCGTTTTACTAAAGTGGTTTAATATTTATTACGAGGCACCAATTATTGATGGTAGTTTTACTAAAAAAGACATTAGATTGGGGTTAGTTCAATGGCAAATGCGTTCCTACCCTGACTTACCATCTCTGATGCAACAAATCAAATTTTTTGTTGATGCTTTGAGTGACTATAAAGCCGACTTTGCATTATTCCCTGAATTTTTCAATGCACCATTAATGGCACAATACAACCATTTAGGTGAAGCTGAAGCCATCAGAAAATTAGCTGAATACACAGCAGACATTGTAAATGAATTCCAAAAACTTTCTGTTTCTTACAACATCAACATTATCACGGGTAGCATGCCTGAATTGGTTGATGGGAAATTGTATAATGTAGGCTATTTATGTCATCGTGATGGAAGAGTGGATCGCTTCGAGAAACTACATGTTACACCAGATGAAAAAAGATGTTGGGGAATTGTTGGAGGTAATGAGGTGAATGTTTTTGATACAGATTGTGGTAAAGTTGGAGTTTTAATATGCTATGACGTAGAATTTCCTGAGTTACCAAGAATTTTAGCAGACGAAGGCATGAACATATTATTTGTTCCTTTCCTTACTGATACACAAAACGGATATTCTCGTGTTCGATATTGCGCGCAAGCTAGAGCAATTGAAAACGAATGTTACGTGGCTATAGCAGGTAGTGTTGGCAACTTACCAAATGTTGCTAACATGGGCATCCAATACGCACAATCCATGGTATTTACTCCATGTGACTTTGCCTTTCCAACTGATGGAATTAAATCTGAGGCTACACCTAATACTGAAATGATTCTAATTGCGGATGTCGATATCGATTTAATTAATGAATTGAATTCCTACGGAAGCGTTACCAATTTAAAAGACAGGAGAAAAGATTTATATAGTTTGCGTAAAAAGTTAATTAAACCATAAGGATATTCTCGTTAATAAGTAAGTAGTTAGTATTTCGGTAGAAAAGAAACTGATTTTGTAAATGTTTCAATACTTTCTTTAAATAAAAAAGCAGGAGAACGAAATGTTCCCCTGCTTTCTTTGTGTTTACAAGCTCTTCTAAGTCAGTTAAGTTACAACTTATAACCTAGTGTAAATTGCAGCCACTGATTTTTATACCTTGGAGAAACAGAAGTTCCATCTCCCTTATTATTCTGAAAATCCCAACCTACTCGACCAGAAATCACAATATTTTGATAAATGATGTCTGTTCCTGCAACAAATCCTAGTATATTTTTCCGAATATTGTCATTTTCGAACTCTTCCTCTAAAATGGTGCTATTTGATCCAAAAGCGTACTCATCTCTTTGATGAATAAGGTAGGAAAATTGTGGACCAAACAAGAAAGTGATAAAATTAGCAGGCTTTAATTGCAACTGCAATGGTATATCTATAAAAGAGGTTGTTCTTTTAAAGCTATAGGGTACAGATAAAAACGACCCTTTTCCTTTAAATCCCTTTTGAGATAAAATCACCTCTGGTTGCACACCTAAGAACTTTCCTATAGGAATACCGACAAATAAGCCCCCTGCAAAACCAAATTTCGAATCTGCAGTGAATTCATCTCCTCTTTCGTCCCATACGTTAGAAATGTTTAATCCAGCACGAGCACCAAATTCCAATTTTTCTCGTCTATCGTCCTCTTCATCTTGAGATAGAACTGCGGTTGCAGTTGTGAAAACAACACTAACTAATCCAATTTTAATCCAATTATTCATATTTTTATTTGTTTATTTTTTAAAACTACCACGCATTATTCTAAATAAAACGATCACTAAAGCAATTACAAGGAGCGCGTGAACCATGTCCCTAGAATTATACCCAAAATAAGCTATTGCCCAAATTGTGACTAGTATAATCGCAATTGTGTATAAGATCGTACCAGAAAAACTATTACTTTCCCTCATCTTTTTTGGTTGTAGTGAATACTTTTATGGCTTTACCTAATTCCTCCATTTGCTTCACAATGGATATTTCAAAAGACTTCCAATCATCTTTATTTGTGTACTCAATCTCAGCCAATTGTTTTTTTAAATCAGTGTTTTTGAGATTTAAGGTTGTAATTTGTTTTTCATAATCCTCACGTACATCTTTTTTTTGATTAGCTATCTTCAATTGAAAATCTTGTAAACTTTTTTCATTTTGCAATATTTCCAACTTCTTTGCTGAAATAAATTTTTTGAATTCATTTTCGTTATCAGCTTCCGCATGTTTTAAGTCCGGCGCCCTTTTTGTGAGATTTGACTTGGTAAGTTCTTCATTTTTTTTGTCGTCGTAACAACTGGCTGCCATAATTCCAGTTAAAATGACTGTTCCTGCTAACACCCAAATGATTGTTTTCATTATAATGTGATTTATCTATTGAAACCATTTTCAATAGATGTAAAGGTAGTTGACATAAAGGGAAAAATACTTACACTATTCATTGAAAGATTTACAAGATTTAAGCAGTAAACGCTATATATCCTCAAGATTGATTCTTTTTCTTTTCTTCAAACTTTTAAAAAATGTAGGTGTAAGCCCTGTAACACGTTTAAATTGATTAGAGAGATGGGAAACACTGCTGTAATGTAGCTTGTACGCAATTTCTGTCAAATTTAATTCATCATAAATGATCAATTCTTTTATACGTTCTACCTTATGCAGTATAATAAACTGTTCAATAGTCACTCCTTTAGTTTGCGAAAACACATTTGATAACTTTTGATAATCCATTTGTAATTTTTCACTTAAAAAATTAGAAAAATTTAGTCCTGGGCGTTCCTCTGTGTGGTGCACCATCTCAACAACGGTATTGATTATCTTTTCAATGAGCATAGCTCGCTTATCGTCCATGAGCTCCAAACCAGATTGGTGTAATGCTGTACCTAAAACAGTTTTAATAGTTGGCGATATTGGCAACACCAACTCAACCTCTCCAAGTTCTATCGACTTATAAGCAATATTTAACTTGTCTAATTGATATTTGACCATCAACTTACATCTCAAACTAACCATGTTTTGTATGAATATTTTCATAATTTTCCAATGTTTAAGGTTCATAGTTTGTTTCGAGCAATAAAAAAGGATGACAAAATTTTGAACTTTCCTATTCGCACCCAATTCTGATAATTGTTAAAACAGGAATATACAACATTAAATTGATAAATCAAATGTTTTGCCTTATAAGTTGAATAAATAAATGTAACTATTATACCAGCTAAAAACAATTGTATCTACTAAACTAATGAACCGATCGAGGTCATTGCTTTAATAGGACAAATAGCATGTTGCACGCTACTAGTAAATTTTGAAGTTAATAAAGTAAGTCCTTAAAACATTTTTATACATAAAAGCATATAAAATAAATGTATCAATTACTTTAACCAAGAAGTTCGAAATGGAATTAGAAATTGGCGCTAAGCAAGGAATTGAAAAATGGTCATCTAAGTTAGATGACCATTTAGCTTTAAAATTATCCTAACACTCTAAAAAGAGATCAGGTAATGTTAAAAGAACTTATTTAACTGGAGCAGCTTGTGTATTGTTCAAGATGTTGATCACCTCTTCACGTTTTTTATTCAAACGCTTTTCTACACGTTCCAATAATTCATTTTCCTTACCAGATTCGTACTTTAAATCAGAATCCGTCAATTGAGAAAATTTTCCTTTCAACTCCTTAGATTGGTTTTCCCAATTCCCAGTAACTTTAAACTCATTACTGTTTTTTTTCTGGTTTTGATTTACTTCCATAACCTTATGTTTTTATTTGTAGCTAAATTACTACGTCACAAATGTACGTTATGTACTAACCAAAAACGTTACATAATTACATCTAACTCTTGCATCATTTATGAAACAAAGAAAAAACAACAGAACTAACTTAAATCTGCTAGTTTAGACTCTATGATGCTTATCTTTTCAATGGCATCAGCTGCTTTCTTTTTTTCTACTGCAACTACTTGCTCCGGAGCATTATTAACAAATCGCTCATTCGATAGTTTCTTTTGAACAGACTGCAAGAATCCTTTCGTGTAAATCAATTCCTCCTGCAGCTTTTCCCGCTCTGAAGTGAGATCAACGTTGTCGCCAAAAGGAACAAAATATTCTGTATTGTTGATCAAGAAAGAATAGCTATTAGGTACTTTTTCATCCACATATTGTAGCGAACTTAAATTACCCATTTTGACAATTACAGCGTCTAAATCTGATGGATGCAGCTCATTTTTCTTGATTTGTAAGTCCATTTTTATTTTCTGAGCAATATTTTGTTGCTTTCGAATATTTCTAATTTGAGAAATGATATCAAAGGTCAGCTGAAAATCTGCAATCACTTTTTTGTCGAAAGTCGAAGCTTTAGGGAAGTCAGCAATTAAAATATCATCTCCATCATCTCTTTTTCTCAATAAATGCCACAATTCCTCCGTCACAAAAGGGGTAAATGGATGCATTAACTTCAATATTGTTTCAAAGAAAACAATGGTGCTTTCTTTCGTTTTCACATCGATGGGCTGCTGATAACCAGGTTTTACAATCTCCAAATACCAGGAACAAAAGTCATCCCAAACCAACTTATACGTAGCCATTAATACATCCGAAATTCGAAACTTATCATATTGCTCTTCAATGAAACGAATGGCTTCATTACATTTATTTTCAAACCAATTTACCGCTAATTCAGCAGATTTTGGTTGTGCTAAATCAGTGTTTACCTCCCAACTGTCAATCAATCGAAAAGCATTCCAAACTTTATTGGTGAAATTCCGACCTTGCTCACACAACCCAGAGTCGAATGGTAAGTCATTTCCCGCAGGCGATGAAAGCAACATTCCCACACGAACGCCATCGGCACCATACTTTTGCATTAACTCAATCGGGTCTGGAGAGTTCCCCAAGGATTTAGACATTTTTCTACCTAATTTATCTCTTACGATACCTGTGAAATAGACATTCTTAAAAGGTAATTCATCCATGTACTCGTATCCTGCCATGATCATTCGAGCCACCCAGAAAAACATAATTTCAGGCGCTGTAACCAAATCATTGGTAGGATAATAATATTTAATTTCTGGATTGTTTGGCTCATTTAACCCTTTAAAAACAGATATCGGCCAAAGCCAACTCGAAAACCAAGTATCTAGTACGTCCTCATCTTGTTTTAAGTCTTCAGCTAAAATCGCTTTTCCAGATTTTTCTTTCGCTAAAGTCAATGCCTCCTCAATGGTCTCAGCCACTACAAAGTCATTATCCCCTTCACCGAAATACCAAGCAGGAATGCGATGTCCCCACCATAATTGTCTTGATATACACCAGTCCTTTATATTCTCCATCCAATGACGATAGGTGTTCTTCATATTATCTGGATAGAACTTAATATTGCCATTCATCACGTTTTCTAGTGCAGGCTTGGCGAGTTGCTGCATGTCTAGAAACCATTGCAAAGAAATTCTTGGTTCAATAATCGCATCTGTTCTTTCTGAAAAGCCAATTTTGTTGATATGGTCTTCCACTTTTACCAAATAACCTTTATCGTTTAATTCTTCTTCAATTTTTTTACGCACATCAAAACGATCCATACCTTCATAATGTAGGCCATTTTCATTCAGTGTTCCATCAGCGTTTAGTATATTAATCGTCTCTAATTGATGTTTTTTTCCAAGTTCATGGTCATTTACATCATGAGCTGGCGTGATTTTCAAACAACCCGTACCGAATTCCATGTCCACATAATCATCGAGAATTATTGGGATTTTTCTGTTTGCAATTGGAACAATGGCTTGTTTACCATGCAAATGCAAATAGCGAACATCATTTGGATTGATACAAATAGCAGTATCCCCTAAAATAGTTTCTGGCCTCGTGGTCGCTATAGTAATCCACTCATCTTCAGCACCATCAATTTTATAGCGTAAATAAAAGAGCTTAGAGTTTACCTCTTTATGAATCACCTCCTCGTCTGACAGCGCTGTTTTGGCTTCAGGGTCCCAGTTTATCATCCTTGCTCCTCTATAAACTTTACCTTTTTTATAAAGGTCAATAAATACCTTAATTACGGAATCAGCATAATCAGCGTCCATGGTAAAGTGGGTGCGATCCCAATCACAAGATGCGCCTAATTTTTTCAATTGGTCCAAGATAATACCTCCGTGCTTTTCTTTCCACTCCCAAGCGTGCGTCAAAAATTCATCACGTGACAAATCGGATTTTTTAATTCCTTCCTTTCTTAATTTCTGTACAACTTTAGCTTCAGTAGCGATGGAAGCATGATCGGTACCTGGCACCCAACAGGCATTTTTGCCTTGCATTCTAGCACGGCGCACCAAGACATCCTGAATTGTATTGTTCAACATGTGTCCCATGTGTAAAACACCAGTAACATTTGGTGGTGGAATAACTACAGTGAAGGGCTCTCTATCGTCGGGCGTACTATTGAAGTATTTTTTATCCAACCAATGTTTATACCAGCGTTCTTCTGCTTCAGTTGGGTTATAATTTTTAGGAATTTCCATCACAAACCTTCGTTTAATTCTATTTTACTTTATTCATCCCCATGGCTTTTAGCATCCATTTAGGGAGTGCTTTGCCTTGTGGCTTATTTTTTAAATTGATATACCAGCCTATTTTTTTCATCACTGGCACCTTATGCGTTTCAACAAATTCAATCCATGTTCCGTCAGGGTCTTCTACATAAGCAAAACGACCTCCAGCTTCACCCATATCGAAAGTATCCCCACTGTCAACTGTAAATGGAAATCCGTTTGCTTCGCATTCCGTTTTCAAAGCCTCCATTCCTTGCACATCAAAGCAAAGGTGAATGAAGCCCCAATCTCCCCAGAAGCGATCTTTAAAAATGGATTTACAATCTGTTCTATCTATGGACTGAATTAATTCTATTTTGGTTGGTCCTAACAAAGGTGCAAAAGGCCCCTTTCTTTCTTCGGGATGTGCCAATAAAACACGTCTAAACTTTCCACTTCCACTAGGGATATTTTCAAAACAATCAAAATGATCTGTGACATCGTAGCAGACGGTCGAATACCCCAAAATATCCGCATACAATTTCATGGCTTTCTCAATGTCACTAACACCAATCATTGCACCCGCAACACCCCCAGTTAAACCCTCAAATTTTGTTTTTTGAAAAATTGTTTTTTCCTCCACAATATTGAACAAGTTGCCATTGGGATCGGTGACAAAAAAGTGTAGTTCCCCATGAGGAGTAGTATATAATGAGCTGGTTTTATCAGGGTTATTTTTAGAAATGAACTGATGAGAAGCCTTTACATCGCGAGACTTTATTCTACAAGCAAACAATCCATAATCCCCTAATTGAATGTCAAATTTTGCTTTCTCTGTTGGTCGACTGGTAAACTGCCAGATTTCAAAACCTCCTCCTCCTTCCATGGATAGCGCTAATGTAGCTGTTCTGGAGTGTACTTCCCCGCCAGTATACCTAGTCATTAATGGTGCTTCCGCTGCCTCTTCAAAAATACGAACATTAATGCCGAAATTTTGACGATACCAACTCCATATATCTTGCACATCAGGAACTCCGATGCCCATTTGCTGAATTCCACAAATTATTTTTCCCATTGAAAATTGCTTTTGGAGCTTACATTAGAACCCAGGCATTCCACTACCTTTCATTTGGCGCATCATGTTCATCATGTTCTTTTTATTGCTCATGAGTTTCATCATTTTTTTTGTTTCGCCAAATTGCTTAATTAATTTATTTACTTCTTGAATATCCCTTCCACTTCCATTTGCAATTCGCTTTTTTCGACTACCGTTAATGACATCAGGGTTTTCTCTTTCTAATGGTGTCATAGATTGGATAATCGCTTCGACGTGTTTAAAGGCATCGTCCTCAATTTCAACACCCTTCATTGCCTTACTCATCCCAGGAATCATCCCCATTAAGTCCTTAACATTACCCATTTTTTTGATTTGCTGAAGCTGAGCTAAGAAGTCATTAAAATCAAATTGATTTTTCTGAATTTTCTTCTGTAACTTTCGTGCTTCTTGCTCATCATATTGTTCTTGCGCTCTTTCAACTAATGACACAACATCACCCATACCTAGTATTCTATCCGCCATTCTTTTTGGATAGAACACATCTAGCGCGTCCATTTTTTCACCCGTACCAACAAACTTAATAGGTTTATCAACAATGGCCTTGATAGAAAGCGCTGCACCACCTCTGGTGTCACCATCTAATTTAGTTAAAACAACACCATCAAAGTCAATGCGGTCATTAAAAGCTTTTGCCGTGTTTACAGCATCTTGACCAGTCATTGCGTCCACTACAAACAATGTTTCTGTTGGTCGAATTGCAGCTTTAACTTTTGCAATCTCCTCCATCATCTGCTCGTCCACTGCCAAACGACCTGCCGTATCGACAATCACCACATTGTGCCCGTTACTTTTAGCATGTTTAATCGCAGCCTCGGCAATAGCTACAGGATTTTTCTCTTCTTTATTGGAAAATACAGCCACTCCTAATTGCTCGCCTAGCACATGCAATTGATCAATTGCGGCAGGACGATAAACGTCACAGGCAACTAATAATGGATTTTTGCCTTTTTTATTTTTTAAATAGTTTGCAAGCTTACCTGAAAAAGTTGTTTTACCACTTCCCTGCAAACCAGACATCAAGATTACCCCTGGGTTTCCTTGAAAATTAATCTGTGCTTCATTACCTCCCATAAGTTCCACCAACTCTTCATGACAAATCTTAGTCATTAATTGGCCTGGAGAAACAGCCGTCAGGACATCTCTTCCTAGCGCCTTTTCTTTGACAGTATTGGTGAAATCTTTAGCAGTTTTAAAGTTA
This sequence comes from Crocinitomicaceae bacterium, assembly GCA_020832365.1. Taxonomy (GTDB): domain Bacteria; phylum Bacteroidota; class Bacteroidia; order Flavobacteriales_D; family Crocinitomicaceae; genus JAFIEX01. The sequence continues at coordinate 4,824 of JAFIEX010000053.1, read as the reverse complement.
ACGTCTGCATCTAACAAGGCTCTTCTTACCTCTTTTAAGGTTTCCGCTACATTAATTTCAGAGATTTGTCCCTGTCCTTTAAGTACCTTAAATGCTTTTTCGAATTTTTCCGTTAAATTTTCAAACATTACTTCTATTTTTTAGCTACAAAATTAATTATTTTTTAGGCTTTTAGTTTGGTTTTAGTAAAATTATAGTTGAGAGATTTCTAGAATTAAATCAACTTAAGACACATCGTAACATTTTTTGTGACAATAATTTTTGTTAGCCTGAATCTATTTCTTAGATTAATTGGACTTCGTAAAAGTTACGTAATCATACCTTAAATTATAAAATTAACAAAATGGATACAATAGATTTAAAAAGCAAAATGAAAAAGGCATTAGAGAAAATTGACGACAAGATAGATCAACTTAAGCAGGATAAGGACGATTTGCAAGCCGAAGCAAAGGAAAAAGTAGAAGAAGAATTAAAAAGTTTAAACAAAGAAAAAGCGCAATTGGAGAAAGCGTTTTCTGATTGGATGAATAGTGCGTCTGACGAGTTGGAAAAACAGGAAAAAACGCTGACAGCAACAATGGACCGCGTAGCTGAAGGCCTTACCAAGATAAAGAATTATGCGCTAATATTCTTTGTTGTCCTATCCATATCTTCCTGTACTAGTCCATCAACTGAAAATTCTAAAAGCAACAATGAAACTTCAGCGAGTGAACAAATATTAGATGCGATCGACGAGGCAGAAGAACAAATTAGTAGCGAGACTGAGGATTGGAGGAAAGATTTAAAATCCTTAGAGCAAAAAGCTTCTAAAAATATTGCAGAGCTGGAAGAACAACTTAAAAAAGGAACAAAAGACTTGGAAGAGCGTGTAAAAGAAGAAAGGAGAGCACAGCTTGATGAACTTAAAGTACAACAAAAGAATCTTTCAAAAAAAGTAGCAGAACTTGAAGATGATCTGGAAAAAGGAGAGGAAGTTGTTAAAGAGGAAATGCAGGAACTCGGTAAATCAATCAATGCTGGAATTGAAAAAATGAGAAATGAACTTTTCGAAAAAAACGATAACTGATCATTAAATATAAAAAGAGATGAATTGCCGAAATATAAAAATGATTAGAGTCAGCCTCAATGTGATATTAAAAAATCGTTAAAAAACAAATTTGCGCTTGCAGAAATAAAAAAGCTTATTATCTTTGCATCGTAGTAGTAATAGTAGTAGGTTAGGTAAGTAAAGAGCTTTGTACGCCCGTACAAAGTTCTTTACATTTTAAGCTATTTTTAATTTGACCCCTTGCTAAATTACCTATCCTTAAACCTTAAGTTAAATAATCATCACCAGTATTTGATTAGTATTATAAACATGTACTTCTTTCGTCTTAAATTGTATTTTTGCAGAATAGGAGAATCAAATGAAAAATAAAACTATATTCTACAAAATTTCTAGCTTCGCACTAGTCCTTTTATTTTCTGGGATGTTTACTCCTCTAATTTCTCAAAGCATTCCTGCTGGTAGCATTGAAAATATTAGTGCAATAGAAACTAGAAAAGGAGTTGTAATTAATTATGCGGTGCAATCTGAGTATGACTTTTCAGATTTAGAGATTATCATAAAGTATATCCCTCAAAATGATTTTGTATTAAAAGGGACTATTGATTGGAACTTCAAGCGCAAAGAATTAGATGAATCTGGTCAGTTAATCATGAAAAGTTTACTTTCTGAGACTAATTATTATTATTCATTAGCACTAATGCATAAATCAGACAGTACCGACATCAATGAAATAGAGGCTTGGTCGGGGCTACATGTGCTGGAAAATGACGAACGCTGGTCTCTTTCCTCTGGTTTGGTGCTTCATTTATTGAGTTTATTCGGAGCGCTAGGGTTATTCATCTACGGCATGAAGCTTCTGAGTGAAGGAACTCAAAAAGGAACAGGAAAATTCTTAAGAAAACTGATAGGAAACATGAGTTCAACGAGCTCAATTGGGATTTTTAATGGATTTTTGACAACAGCAATTGTACAATCATCCTCCGCTATTACAGTTCTTGTGGTAAGTTTTGTAAACACCGGGATTCTTACATTGAAACAGGGCTTCTCCGTTATTATTGGAGCAAACATTGGAACAACAATTACTGCTTGGATTATTGCCTACTTCGGATTTTTAACCTTTGCCTCGGAGTATTCACTCGTATTGTTTTTAATAGCTATAATTCTTCTTTTTAGTGGAAAGACAAAATATATTCCATTTGGAGAGGCTTTGGTTGGATTTTCTTTGTTGTTTATCGGTTTTGAGTTCCTAAAGATGGGCGTTCCCGATGTTCGGAGTGCTATTGAACAATTCGAGTTTTTAGAAACAATTTCAGGTACCTCAGCATGGAATGTACTGTTGGCCATAATAATTGGTATGACACTCACTATCATACTGCAATCAAGTATTGCAGCCTTGGTAATAATCATGTTACTTACAGCGCGCGGAATTATACCTTATGAAATGTCTTTAGGTATGGTTGGAGGCAGCAACATTGGAACAACTATAACTGCAAATATTGCAGCAATAACAGGGAATGTTCATGCCAAAAGAGTAGCACGTGCTCACCTCATGTATAATTTAATTGGAATACTCTGGTTAGTGCCAGCATTTCCTTACGTAGTAGTTCTTATTGATCAGCTTTCGGTTAGATTATTTGGACTAACAGGCGGACCTTCCTCTCATTTGGGATATCGACCAATGGCTATGGCATTTTTACAAACCCCTTTCAACATAATTAATTCCTTTCTAGTTTTCTATTTTATGGATACTATTACGAAGTGGCTTATTAGAATTGTTCCTTCTAAAAATGAAGAAGATGAAATGTTCCAATTCGGATATATCAAGGCTGGGGTGCTATCCACTCCAGAACTTTCAATTATTGAGGCAAAGAAAGAAATAGCTAAATATGCTAGAATTACTAGCCGGATGTCCGAGTTCACCCAAAATATTTTAATAGAGTCCAATAAAAAACAGAAGATTTATTTATATGGTAAAATCGAAAAATACGAAAGTATAACAGATCGAGTAGAAATTGAACTCTCCAATTACTTAACACTTACTGCCAAAGACGTTATAAGTGAAGAAACTTCCAATAAAGTTCGTGGAATGTTGGCAGTCACTAGCTACCTAGAACGAATTGGGGATGTGTTTTATCAAATGTCCATCAATTTACAGCGAAAAGATAAAGAACGAATTTGGTTTAGTCCAGAACAAAGAGAAAACTTAATTCGTATGCTCAAACACATTGATGAAGCATTTCAGATAATGATTCATAACTTATCTGTTGAGTCGAGTAAAATTGCATATCAGAAAGCCAAAGAAAAAGAAAACCAAATCAATCGCTTGAGAGATGATTTACGCAAAATGCATTTTGAAAATGTTGAAAAACAAGAATACAATCTCAAAAGTGGCATTATATACAGTGATTTATTCTTCTCTTGTGAAAAAATAGGAGATCATATTTTCAGTATTACAGAGGCAATTATTGGGGAAGAAAAAGTGGAAAACATGCAGAAAAAAGAACTTTCTGAAAATTCATAAAGCAGCAATAGTCTATTTTTGTAAAATGCAACGAAATATTTCTTTAGAACAAACCATTTTTGATTTAGCAAAAAACAGTTACTCTTTTGAAAAAGTTGCATTACGCGTTTTTTATTGGCAATACCAACACAATAAAGTTTACCAACAATTTTGTGATTTGATGCGTCAAAATCAACCTAATTGCATTAGTGAAATTCCTTTTTTACCTATTGCGTTTTTTAAAAATAAGGAAATAATTCATGATGGGTTAGCAGCAAAAGTTATTTTTAAAAGTTCCGCCACAACAGGCGTAAAAAGAAGCCATCACCATGTCGCTTTTCCTTCGCTCTATGAAGAATCATTTTTATGGACCTACAAACAAAAAATTGGTGAACCTGAGGATCAAATTATCTTTGCACTGCTGCCAAATTACTTGGATCAAGGTGACTCTTCATTGGTTTACATGGTCAATCATCTGATTAACAACACCAAACATCCACTTTCAGGGTTCTTTTTAGATGATTTTGATATTCTTGTAGAAAAATTCGCTTTAGCGCAAAAAGAACGTAGAAAAATCATACTATTTGGGGTGTCTTATGCACTTCTTGATCTTTGTGAAAAGTCAATTGATCTATCCAATGTTACAATTATAGAAACTGGTGGCATGAAGGGCAGAAGAAAAGAAATGATTAAGGAAGAGCTACATGAAGTACTAATGAATCAACTAAATCCCAGACAGATATCCTCTGAATATGGGATGACCGAGCTTCTTTCTCAAGCTTATATGCATAAAGATTACTATTTTGATGGACCACCATGGATGAGGGTAATTATAAGAGATACAAACGACCCAAAAACTTTTCTTCCTGAAAATAGGACTGGTGGTGTCAACGTAATAGACCTTGCCAATCTTTATTCTTGTGCTTTTATTGCAACAGATGACCTAGGACAATGCACATTGAATAACAGATTTAAAATTCTAGGTCGGTTTGATAATTCTGATATTAGAGGCTGTAACCTTTTGGTTCAATAGCATTTTACTTCTGAGGAATCTCTAATCGTATTTAATTGGTAATAAAACGCAATTTAAAAAGGCAGAAAACCTTCTATTGCATTCTTTTTAACTTGGAGCCATCTTCAAAAACATCAATTACAATACCGTTAAAAGTGGCATCCACTTTTTGCCCCATTAAGTTATAGGTCGCTATTAAAACTTTTCCATTACTATTTTGAATAGAAATAATAGGGAACACCTCGTTAGTTCCATCGAAATCAT
>JAFIEX010000052.1 GCA_020832365.1 Crocinitomicaceae bacterium | reverse complement strand
GTTATCACTCCATAAAATAAGGTGCAAAATGAATAATAAAACCATTTTTTAAATCAAAAAACATCAAATTTCAATTATTTACATACCTTTTTCATTATTTTTAGCCTTATAAAAACGAATAAACTGTACCAACCCGAAACCACTTTTGGCTAAGTACAATTAATTAGAGTATATAAATAAGTTAGCAAACAGCCTAAAAAAACGTAGATACAACTAAACAAAAGTTTTATTGTAACTTTGAAACAAATTAAGGAAATAATTTTATGAGTAATATGAAAAAAGAGTTTTTAGATAAACTTATCGAGTTTTCAAAGGAACTCACAGAGTACGTTTCAGACAAAGTTGGTGATTGGAAAGTTAAAGGTTTTATAGATATTGAAAAATGTGTCTACACCATATCTTCTGACACTAAAATAATATCCAAAATTCTTGAAATACAACTTTTTCCAAAATTTCAAGAGTTTGCAGATGAAAATGGGTATGAAATCATTCTTGCTGAAAAGCAAAATTGGTATCCCGATTTATCATTTGTACATAAAGAAAACCCAAAAATAAAATTTGCAGTTGATATAAAAACTACTTATCGTTTAGATGACTACGATGGTTTCTGTAATGGCTTTACGCTTGGCTCTCACGGGGAATACTTTAGAAAAAGAACAAGTACAAAAAATATTCAATTTCCTTATGGTGAATACACATCACACATATGCTTAGGAATTTTATACACAAGAACATTATCTACTGATATTGATGAGACTAGAGTATTAGATTTAAATGAGTTAGATAAAATCACTTCAGTAATAAAAGACCTTGTTTTCTTTGCAGAAGAAAAATGGAGAATTTCTAGTGATAAAAGCGGTAGTGGTAATACCGCAAACATTGGAAGTCTCCAATACATAGATGATATTCTAAAGGGTAATGGTGTGTTTAAAAACCTTGGTGAAAAATGGTTTGATGAATATTGGATTGATTTTGGTAAAATAGATTTAAAAGATGATAAAGGCAAGCCTATACTTACACCTAAAGGAAAAATAAAGAAAATAACCAACCTTAAAGACTATTTAGTATATCGTGGTCAAGACACTTCTAAAATAAACCCAATTAGACCAAAAAGGAAAAACAAGAAAAAATGAAAATATTTGTTCCGCCAATAAAATCTCAAGGTATCAAAACCAAACTTGTCGAATGGATTTCTTCAAACGTAAAAGAAACATCTTATGATCGTTGGGTTGAGCCTTTTATGGGGACGGGAGTTGTTGCATTTAATGTTCGTCCCAAAAAAGCATTACTTTGCGACAGCAATCCACACCTTATAAATTTTTACAAGGCAATCCAAAACAATGAAGTAACTAGTGGTATAGTAAAAAACTTTCTAAATCAAGAAGGTCAAAAACTATTAGAATCAGAAGGAAAACACTACTATGTTGTAAGAGAAAGGTTTAATGAATTTGGAAATCCTTTAGATTTTCTATTTTTAAGTCGTTCTTGTTTTAACGGAATGATGAGATTTAATAAAAAAGGAGGGTTTAATGTTCCCTTTTGTAAAAAACCAAATCGATTTGCACAGGCTTTAGTTACAAAAATAACTAACCAAGTAGAGAATATTTCTCAAATAATTGAACTAGGCGATTATGAATTTAAACATCAAGATTTTAATCAGACTTTATTAGAGTTAAAAAGTTCAGATTTCGTTTATTCAGATCCACCATACATTGGGAGACACGTTGACTATTTTGATAGTTGGTCCGAAGAAGAAGAAATTATTTTAAACAAAGGGTTGGTAAATTCTAAATGTAAATTCATTTTGTCAACTTGGCTTAGTAACAAATATAGAACTAACGATTATGTTTTTTCTGTTTGGGAAGAGTGTTTTGTGGCAACAAAAGAACATTTTTATCATGTTGGTGGTAAGGAGACGAATAGAAATGCTGTTTATGAAGCTCTTTTATCAAATATTAAACTAAAAGACAGTATATCCAATTCTGAAATGAAATCTCGAATTAAAAATGATAAATCACAGTTGACAACTAAACCAAAAAATTATGATTTGCCTATACAATTAACATTGACACTTGAAGAAAGCCGATTTGCTAACAACGTGTATAAGAAATAGCGGGTTCAGTGGTAAATCAAAGGTCAGTACTTTTAATAAAAGTCAGTACCAAACCGAAAGTGAAGTGCGTTTTAATCCGCTACTTCTCATACACGCGAAACGTTACCATCTCCTTCCAACCCCGCCACCTTCATTCCGTACCTCCATTCAGAAGGCGTTTAAAATTCCCGCTTCGTTTTTTACTTCTCTGTTAGTCAAGCGTGTTGGCTGTTGTATTTTCCTTGAATCAATAATCTTTCTTCCATTTAAAAGTCTTTGTGTGGTATCAAAAATTAATATCCAATCAACATCCACACCCTTGTTTTAATTTTTTGTCTGCATTGCTTTAATCAATCAGAGTTTATCCTTTCACCAAAAAATAAGCGTTCCATTTTTCCTGACCAATTAAATTCTCGTAATGGAATTCCAATAAAATAAAAAAATGGTCGCAAATATAGGGCTGTTCCTTGGTCTAGTAAAGGTCAAGCCCTTCGGGTTTTAATTAAAAAATCTCCACCCTCGGTTCTTGTCCTTTTATTATGGTTTTATTTTTCTCAAAAATCCCTTTTCTCAATCATATTTTCTTTATGATGTCGGGTAGTATTTTTGAATTAAAAACCTTGACAAGCCCATTCCACAGCCCTGTTTAATTGGGCTTTCTTTTTTTCTTTTTTTTCGGCCTTTTTGGTCGTTTTTTTTGTCTTTTTCTTTTGAAAAATTTTATGCGCGAAGCGTAAGCGAGCGATGAATAAGCTTAATTTTTAAAACGTAAATTATGTCCAATTTTAAACTTATTTCGTATCGTGTGGATGGCGTGTATGAGGGCCCGCACTTTTTTATTCTTAATCGGGGTAATAATAGCGGAAAACCGCTCAAAAAGCCGTGTCCTAACTGCTTTGTGTTGTTGTGTGATTCTGAGCAGGAAAAAGAAAGCCTGTACTGGGTGGTGTATGCTTTGCACCATGGGCGCCATTTTTATGGTTCGCTTGTGGGGTCTGTGATTCCGTTTATTCGCAAAAAGGATTTGCAGGATATTATCACAGCGGCTCACGCGAAAACGCTTTCCAAGTCTGCGGAGTTGGAGAAAACGGTGTCTTCTTTGCTTCAGTTGGAGCAGCAAGAAACCAACTATTTGAAGTTGCAGAAGATGATCCGTTTGCTCAAGCAGACCATGGTTTACCAGTTAATTAATGCGTAAATGTTTAACCTTGCGCCTAGGTTTGTTACCTGGGCGCTTTAAATCTCAATATCATGTATCATATCAACACAGCTGTAATCAAGTCTATTTTGGCGAACATGCCAAAGGAGGAGTTTTTGGAGGAGTTCCAGAAAATCAGAGAACGTTACCTCAACACACACGAAAGGTCCGTGGAGCATGTCAAATATGCTTCCTTGTACAATTGGTGCCTGCGGTTGTACCGTAGCAAGTTGACAGCTCCGGAGCAGCAGAAGTTTATTAAAAAATTAGCGTGAGTTTTTCAGCGATTTTAAAGCCCGTTTTCAACGGGTTTTACTTTTTCGAAACAATCTACCCACTAAAACGATTATCGTGCTTAAAATGGTTGCTATTAGCTTTACTGAAACAATTGGACCAACTAAAGACTCCACCAAAGTGGAACTTACCTCACCATGATACTAAATAAGCAATGGGACAGCAGGGGTGAGCCCATGTGCTCATTTTTGTATTTCATGGTTCGTTTGTAAGTCCGCTTCGGCGGGCTTTTTTTAATGGATAAATTGTGGGAAATAGCACTGGATGTGCTGAAAGATTAGAACAAATCGAACAACCATTTTAAGATTTTCGTCACCAAAAAACTCACAGCAGCACCGATGGCGGCCATGATTATGGTTTTTAGGATGTCCTGGGCATCGAACATCGCTATTACGCTGAGCAGCGTTCCGGATATAGTTCCAATGAGTGTTGTATTGTCGTCTGTATGTTCCATAGTTGTAGTTCTGACATGGTGTGGAAGAAAACAAAAGGTGCAGCCCTGCTGGCCACACCTCTCGTTGAATCTACTCGCCAGCTGCTGCAGCATCTTCATCCTTTTCAGGACATGATGCTGGACAGTCGCTAGACTTCAAATGCAAGGACATTTCAAGAACTGCTTCGTCGTCGTTTAGATCTTCCCTCCAGTTCAAATCTACCATGTTAACAGAGTTTGATAACTCTGCACCGGCTTTGAATCTTGGACGGCTTCGCTTCACGTTCAAAAGCAACTCACTTCCTTCACAAGCTTTGTTCGCTTCGTCTTCCATGTCTTTTGGTTTTGTGCTGCATAAATTACAGCGGGTTAAACAATCTATTTTATTTACATTTCGCAGTCTTTCTCTCCAACTGCTGCCTGACTCACTGCTGATATAACCGACCCTCCAACGATGAGGTATCCACCAACAGTAACGAGTGCGGCAGGTAGTGCGACAGGGGCTGCAAGGATGCTGGTGCCAACAGCCGCAACTACCATTCCTACAGTGCGCAGTTTTCGGAAAAACGGTGGTGTCTCCTGTGTCATCCGCTTGTGGACATTCTCCAGGTGGTCTTGCTTCCTCTCTAGTGTTTCCATGAGCAGTCACTTAAGCGACCTCTATGATGCTCAACACGTTGAAAGCACCATTATTGAGGACGTATTGGTTACCGTTTACTTCCTGAAAAAACTCTATCAAAAGCAAGAAAACATCCACTCCTGAGCCTGTTGGCGCTTGACCAACAGTTAAGTTGATGTTCTGGGCAGAAGATCCCAAGGGGAGATTAATTACGTTAGATGGCTCGATGTTATGCACACCACCATCAAAATCAATCTTACCCCATGCAGTGGACAAAGAAACATGCGTTGCCCCTGGAGGCGGTGCAATCTGATTCGCTGGATTAAATCCATTCATGGTTACTTCACCGGTGGAAGTATCCAATTGAAAAGGATTGAACAGAATTGAGCTCATTACAGCTCTTTCGTTAAAGTTAAACCCTTTCAGCTTTGCCTTAGCAGCTGGATCAGCGATAGCAGTAGCCACTTTTCGCTCACCACGAGAGTTTGTCGTGTCAAGCTTACGAATCTCATACATTACCCTCGTCAAACGAGAAGCAACTCTGCGGTCAGAAGCACGCATCAACAACGGACGAAAAGCATCACGCACCAATTTACCTGCTCTTGCAGCCATTCCAAACTCCTGACCATTCTCACGAGTTCTTGCAAAAGCGGGGTCTCTTCGGATACGATCGCCATCTACACCACCTTTTTCTCTGGCCAAATAGCCATCTTGCGTCTTGTAGAAAGACAAATCACCAACTCTACCTTGTAGTTTGATAATACCTTTTTGTTTTGCCATTTTTTTAATCGTTTTGGTTAAACATTTTCCAACTGGGACCTTCCCAGTCTTATCCATTTCGTCGCGACTTGAAAAGGAATACAGCACCAAAACTATAGCAACACAAGCCCACCAAAAAGTAAACAGCGCCTATCCGTAATTTTTGTGCCTAAATGGTTGTTTTTTGCCTTGAAAAACCCAACCGAACGAATTAAATTTGTTGGAGTAGGGAAGAGGACAGCAAACACTCTTCCAAACACACTGAAAGCTTTACAGCAACCATAAAGCAACTGTATGGATGAAGTATAGATAAAGCATAGATAAAGTATTATAAACACAAAAAAACGGCAAATTTAATGGCACAAATCAAGCGCATAGTCCTCCACACAAAAGACGTCATGATCATCACCGGAAAATCCGAACGCTACTCCCGAGACCTCATCAAAAAAATGAAAGAACATTACCTCAAAAAACGCCACCAATACATCACCATAAAAGAATTCTCCGACTACCTCGGTCTAGATAATAATGAAGTAGAGAAAGTGTTGTTTTAAGGTGTTCCTTATGGGATCCGAACTTTTTTGTTTTTCCTTAATTAAATTTAGTGGATTTTATGTTAAAATATATTTCAATTAAACCCGATTTAACTATATTCGTTTTGTAAATGTTCTTTTAATATTTGTCTGCATTTGATAACATTTATTATGTTGAAAATTCGGTTAACAGTTACCAAATTAAAAATTAAAAAACTGTAAATGAGTCGCTTATATACAATAAAAAATCCCAGCGGGATCACTAAAAGCCACTCATCCGAGTGGCTTTTTTCGTTATAGCCCCTTAATTTAATGGGTTTCAGTGATTCATATTCATATAAAACTAATTAAATCAAAACATTTCGTGAACAAATCCGTGAACAAAAATATTCACGTTATTTGTTCACGGATTTAATTTAAATCCTTTAATATAAAGGGTTTTGAATGTGTCCATATTTGTATCTCTTCAAGCAATTTTACCTTAAAGCGTAAACATTTTAAAACAATCAGTATGGCAGAGCATCAATAATTTCATTCTAAAGCATGGGTAAACAAAAACAAAGGTTAGAAGCTTTAATTATTTCTTGAATTCAACTAAAAAATGAAAATATATTTAGTATTTGATGATTTTAGCACCTAAAGTAATACCATCTTTTAATGTAAGATTCACATAGTACATGCCCGTTTCATGTTCAGAAATATTCAATTGAAATTTAGAAAAGCTGTTATTTAAATTGAAGGTGCTTTCCTCAATCTTTCTTCCCATAGCGTCAGAAAGTTGCAAGACAGCTAAACCGTATAAACTTTCTGGGATTTGTAGCGAAACATTGACTAATCCGTCTGTTGGGTTTGGGAATATTTGTAAATTTGGACGAAGTGCATTTTCGCAAGAAACGACTACAGGAAAGAATAGCTCCGATTCTCCATCAAAATCAAACTGTCTAAGCCTGTAGTAGCCATTAAAGTTTCCTCGTATTGAATTATCAATAAATGAGTAGTTATTTGTTTTAGAGCTGTTTCCAACTGCTTTGACTTTACTAATGACTGTCCATTCTTTACCGTCTTCACTGCGTTCAATTTGGAAGAAATCGGCATTTAATTCAGAAGCAGTACTCCAGTTCAATTCTACTTTATTTTCTTCTAAACAGTTAGCTCCAATTCCTAAAAATTCAACTGGTAAAGGTGAGCTTATAACGTCTGATATTGTCCATCGAGAAAATGAAGGAATATTTGACATTGACACATATTTGTCCATTGTATTAACTGCGCTTGCAGACTGCTCGTCCCAAGTTGAACCGCCATCTGTAGATCGGTAGAATTTAAAATTTATTTCATCGTGCGTACTAGGTACCTCTAAAGGGAAATAATCCATTCTTAACGAGGCATTTACGCCAGTATTTATATTTGGGGAAATATCAAAATACCTGTAGATACTTCCATTTCCACCTGCCGACATTTGCTGTGTATGCCCTCTTATGATAGCAGTATTTCCTGGCGCCACAGCTGTGGATATTGTTATACCAATATTTCCAAATGTTTCATTGGTTAATGCGGTTGCAAAATCTCTTGTGGTCTCCACTGTTCCTGTTGTCCCAAAAATGCGATTAGCATTAGATTCATTTTCTATGATGGCATTATTTTCCATTACAATCCTTCTGCCATTTAAATTGATGTTTCCTGATGTCATGATTAAATTTCCAGAATATCTGACATTACTCTCTAATATTACATCTCCTGATGGTTTGTTTATTTCGATGTGCCTATACCTTTTTCTATTAAGAGGTGTTTCTGTGTTATGCATGCCTCCAGCATCCCATAATTGATCTGTTGCTCCTCTAAAACGGATGGTTCTATTACCTGATATTCTATTAGTACTATTATCGTTTGTTAATGAGCCTAAATTGGTAAGATCCCCATAAACATCTAAAGAAGTAGTATTGATGAATTCCAAAACAGCTTCATTGGCGATATAGACGTCTCTGGCTGTTACAGGATTCGCATTAATCCTAGGATTATTATCAGCAATACAAACATCTGCTGTATTGGTAAAAATAAATACATCTCTAGTTATTGTTGGAGCTGTAGAGGCTAAAGCGTAACCAGTTGCAGTTCTTCTATACCAGTTTGATGCGACGGTCCAGCCCGTAGAAGTTGCTCCCCTCCATAAATATGCATCTTCAGGTATTGTAACACCAGAGATTGACCCTGCTGGTTGTCTAACTTGTGCAGTAACTGCAGTTCGAGAGGGGCTTGCAGCGCCAGTTAAGGTATTGTAAGCTTCTGCATAATAAGTTGTGTTAGATGTAAGCGCAGGCGTAATGAAATATTGACCTGTATGCAAGGCAACGCCACCCGTTGGGGTTGAGTACCATCTAACTGTATTAGCACATTCAGAGATGCTAGCACTTAGGGCTACAGTGTTACCAACGCACGGAACGCTTATTACATCAGCACGTAATGACATATGTGCTTCAAATGCAGTTGGAATTATTCTTACATACCTCGCCATGTAAGTTTGTGAGAATAGATTTGTTACAGCATTTTGATTTTGTAAAACATTGCCTGTGAATGGACTGCCCATTACTGTTGTCCAAATTGATCCATTAGAACTAACCGCTACGTTGTATTCAGTTACTCTTTGGTTATCACAACACCCAAATGTTCCGCGAGATTGCGTAACTATTCCATCAACGGGCACAATGCTTCCAAGATCAATTTGTAAATATTGCGTACCATCAGGTGGAGTTGTCGTTCCTGACGCCCAAGCTTGTGAAAAGGAAGTTTCTGCCGCATTGAATAATCTTCCTCGCCATGCTTCGTGTTCTCCAGATAAACATCCACCCCAGCAGGAAGATGCATTTAAATTTCCATCGGGTAATAGCGCCCCATGTCCGATTATCGGGCCGACTGTTATATTGTTAACAGCTTGAGGCGCAGATATTGGGGTGACTGTAACAAAGCGGTCGATCGTAATAATGCCGCATGCATTGCTTATAGTTGCTCGAACTGTAAAGTTAGATGTGACTGAACTAACTTGCCCCGTTGATGAGTTAATACTTGCCCCACCAGATAATATGGAATAAGTAACTGATGTTCCACCGGTTGCAGATGCAGCATAAATACTTGTTTCACCTGCGCATAGAGAGTTAGATCCAGAGGTAAATAAAGGGTCAGATGGAGCTATACAACAATCTGTTCTCCTTGCAGATATAGTGCGTCCAACTGATTCGCTTCCACAGGATGAATTTGTTGAAACGTGCACTCTTACAGATCCCGAAAAAGTAGCTGTCCAATTTAATGGTGTAGTGCCTTGCGCTAATATATTGTTATTTACATCTGTTAGCATTAACCAATCTGTAGGTATGGAGGATGAAAATGAGTATTGATTACCATTGATTAGATTATGGAAATTTGTAAAATTTGAGGCCCAAACACTCGTGTTTGAAACAGGTGAACAATCATCTAGGACATTGCCATTGCCCCAAGCGCTGCATCTAAAGCAACCCTCTATTCTTGTGAGGGTAAGGGTGATGTTGGAAGAATTGTTCCCACATGACGAATTGGAATATAAATGCACATAATTTGTACCTGTGTATGAACCAGTGTTAAAAGTTATTGGTGTGTTTCCAGAGGCTATAACATTCGTTGTGTTTCCTCCTGTAATGATTACAAATGCGGGTGAAGAGGTTGTGATCGTGTATTGTTGGCAGCCCCCCATAAAGTTAAATCCTTGTCGACAGTTTCTGCGAACAGTTCGGTTTAAAGTGCCTCCTGGTGCAGGGGCATTGATGCTAGCGCTGCAGTTGTCTGTCCTTAAAGTACATTGCGCCCTAACTGATGCAGGAAGATACATTAGGTAAAATAAGAATAGAAAAAAAGTTCCTTTTGTAATCTCAACTTTTAAATTTAATAGTAATTGTAGCATAATCTAATTTTTAAAAAAGCTTTAACATCTGACTCGGGGCTGTTTTATGCCAGGAGAGCAATTAAGCTGATGCAAAATTAAATTAGTCAATTAAGAAGGTATAGTTACACCGATAGACAATCAATAGACAGGTGGGTTTTATTCTACTTTCTTAAGTTAAGTTGCTGATTATTAAAAGTAATTGTGTTGGCGGGCTATATATTCATGATATATTCCTCTAGACTTTGCTTTCCATCCAAACCAATTTTTTTTCTAATCCTGTATCTTTTGGTATTTAAACTGCTTTTTGAAATATTGTAAATTAACAATAACTCTTCCGTTCCTAAATTTAAGCGAATCAATGTAGCTAGTCTTATTTCATCTTCTGATAAATTGGGATGTTTCTCTTTGATTCCTTTATAAAAACGATTGCTGTTAATAGATAAAACGCTATCCATTTTTTTTAACTTGTCACTTTTTTTAGTAGAGTATTTTATTTGGTTCAGAAATTCTCTTAGATCATTGAAAGCAGGATCATGGCTTTTGTTAAGATGGTTTG
The DNA here is from genome assembly GCA_020832365.1 of Crocinitomicaceae bacterium. Classification (GTDB taxonomy): domain Bacteria; phylum Bacteroidota; class Bacteroidia; order Flavobacteriales_D; family Crocinitomicaceae; genus JAFIEX01. Next base: position 4,928 of record JAFIEX010000052.1, on the reverse strand, counting down.
TTAGTTTTTCTTTTAAGCTGCTTAGTTCCTTTTCCATTACAGACAACTCAACGTTTGCGCTAATAAGTTGTTCTTCCTTTTTCAATAAAACTAGCTCTGATTGATGCCTAATCTTCTCTTTTTCCAGTGCTTCGTTTTCGGCTTTTATTCTATTTAATTCTTTTTCCTTAGTTAAGCGGTATAAATAGAACAAAATCATAGTAATGCAAATTAAGAAAATGGAAGAAAGAACAGCAATGTTTCTTTTTAACGCTGCTTGTTTGATTTCTTCTTTTGCTAAATGCAAGACCTGTCTGTTTTGTAATGCTTTAAGTTCCATTTGGTATTCATGTGCCAACACTTTTTCTTCAATACCTTTTAATCTTATCGAATCTTTGTAAGCAGAGACTGCTTTAGCGTATTCAAAGGCACGCTGAAAGTCTTTTTTTAAATAATAGGCATCTGATAAAGCTTCGTATAAAAGCAATTGATGTGAAATTGAACTATTAGTGAACTTTTTGTCTTTTGCTTTTTGCAAATAGTATATGGCTTCATCGAGTCTCATTTGTTCTTGAAGAAAAACACCTAGAAATACGTTTCCACTAAAAACTTGATCATAAGAGAGATTTTCCTCTGCATATTTGAGTCCAAGTCGTAAATAGTGTTCAGCGCTATCAGCATTTTCGTAAATATAAGAGACTCCGAGGTTCGAGTAATTGGTGAATGGGTATATAGGGTTTTTAAAAAAGCCTTCATACTTGGCGTAATTATCTGCTGCTTTTTTCAAAAGTTCGATGGCTTTCTGTTGTTTTCCATACTGCATGTATGCAATTGCGTAATTATTCAAAAAGTGATAATCAGGGGTTATATGATTGTCTAAAAGAATTTGAAGCGCTTTCTCAAACTCTATGAATGCTCTATCTTTATCTGTGAACTCATAATAGTACAATAGACCCAAGCTCGAGTGATAACGCGCTTTTAATATCGGAGATTCAGGGTTTGCCTCTGCTATTTCTTTGATGCTATTAGCATATTCCAATGCTTTTTCATAATTAGAATAATGTTGTAAAACATGCCTTTGAAGGCTAGATAAAACAAAAGAGGCGATTAAATCATCTTCATTTTTGAGTGCTAACTGAAGCGCCAAATTCAGACTATCAAAAGTAGATTTAATTTGATTCTTACCCTCTATTTCTGCATAAATCAAAATATTTTCTATTCTATCTTCATAGCTTTGGCTTTGAATACTAAGCGAAGTAAGTATCAATAGTATGAATAGACCAAGTTTCATATTTTTTTTATGTTTATCAGACTAAAATAGTAATTATTGTATAGTCAAGCTCAGAAACAAAATATTTTAAAGTTTTTGAAATTTCAATTATGAATTTATTTAATTAGTTATTGATACTTGATGATTAAATAAGCTGCTCAAGCAACTTAATTCTTCAAAGATATGCTGACCCATGATTTCATAGATTTACTGAATAGATATTGTAAAAATAATTTATGGCTAATTTTTAACATACATTGAAAAATAATTGTTTAGAATTATCGCGGCAATTGATTTCTGAATTCAGTTAAAGATGTGTTAATGAAGGAGATAAGCGTTCCGAATGCAATGAATCCATTGAATATTAGTATTGAAGCGAAAAATTTACCTTGACTAGTAATGGGGTAATAATCTCCATATCCAACAGTGGTTACTGTAATAAACGCCCACCAGATTGTGTCTTCAGCCGTTTTAATGTTACCAGTTGCCTGCTCTAGGTATAAAACAGCAAAACTGGTGGAAATAATTACAAAAGTTATTACAATAAAAATTGCTGCATAAATTGCATTATGTGGACTAGATAAGAAGAATAAACGCGTCAATCTGTAAGATTTAAGCGCTCGAAAAAGCCGAAAAAGTCGAAAAAACCTTAATAGACGTACTTCCATAATTACTGGCACAGACCCTGCTAAATCTAACAAACCTCCATCTTTCAACAGATATTTTTTTAGGTTATCAGCTTTAATCAGTCGAATAAAAAAATCGAAGATAAATAAAATACAAAATGCCCAGTCATAATAAACGGCAAGTTGAAATACCTCACTATTTTTATCCATAAAAAATGATGCTATCACCAAAATAATACTGATTATAGAAAAAAAGGAAATAATAATAATTGGCGCTATTTTCATAGGACTAAATTAACGTATTTTCGTTTATAAATGTAAATTAATCGATGACTGTAGATGCAAATATAGGTTGATTGGTGTAGAATGAAGGTGTTGAATTAGTGGGATTATTGCTTTTGAAATTCATTTTACCATGCTAATAGTTTTTTAGCATCCCTGTGCATGAGATGAGTTACATTTGTATAAACATTTTAATTTTATTATTTAACTTTATCCCATGAAGCAACGATCAAAATGGATACGGTGGATATCCTTTCTTTTTACAGTTGTAGCAATGTATATTGCTTTCCAATTATTTGCGTTTATTGCTTCAGAAAAAACATCACAATTACAAAATCATTTGCCAGCAGGCGCCTCTTTGGTATTAAAAGTAAATAATCCAAATATTTTTAAGCGTTTTGCCTATGATTTTTTATTCATTTCTGGCATTGATTCGGAAGATTTTCAGAATTGGGATCCCCAAAAAAGCAGAAAAGATTTACCGGTATTGGGAATTAATGCTACTCAAGAACTTTTTGTATTCAAAGAAGACTGGAATAGCACCGTGCTTTTTGGTGCGATTGTTCACTTGAATAATCCTAAAAACTTCATAAACTTTTTATCAGAAAATGAGGAGATTGTCGGTGCTGTTGGGCCAAATAATATTGGAATAATATTATTGTTACCTAAGGATATAAGCGAATCAGAGCGAGAAAGATTTCAGCAGTATGCATTGGATTTAACGACTCCAACTAGAGATCGTTTTAAGTCACGAATAGCGCTTTCAAATTCTCCAACGAATACGTTATTACATTTATTTTATGATGGTGGTAGCCAAAGCTTCATTCAAAATTTAGATTTAACTATGACAATGAAGGGGTCTAATATGCATTTTAATGGCGTAGCAATTAGAAACCCTATTTTTGAAATGCCTGCTCTTGCTATCCCATTAATGCAACGCAATAAAACAGCAGGAGAAATTGAGTTGCGCACGATTTCTTTTCCCGATACCATTGGAAAAATATTCGAGCGATTTTATTCGGAACTTGGTGTAAATATTGTCAATCCTAATTATCATCACATTTTTTACCGAGGAATGAAGATAGTAGACGATAAGACACAAACCAAATTACTGCCAAACATGGATATATTAATTCATGCGGATAGTGTTTATTTTAGTGCTGGAGAGACGCTTGATATTGGTCAAGAGATGGAGTGGGAAATATATAAGGAAACGTACTTCTTATACCGTTATGCGAAAAATTCCTTATATATCGGTAAACAAAGCAGGCCTGACATTGAGGAAAATCAACTCAATCAGGTGCTTTTTATGACTGGAGATCCTGCTGTTTTATTGTTATTGGAAGGGAACTCTTTTTTTGTGCAAATCATACAAATTTTACCCCCTTTTCGACATGCTAAAAATTGGCTATCCGAAATGCAACGATTTGAATTTTCTGGATCGCTGATTGGTCAAGACAGGATTTTAGTGGAAGGGGTAGTCGGCTTTCAAGACGATAAAACAGCCTCTTACGAGTTGCTAAAGTTTTTATTGAATTTTTAGGTATGGAAGATGTTATAAAAAAAGTAGAACTATTAGTTAAGGAAAAGTTAGCTAATGATGCATCAGGTCATGACTGGCACCATATTCAAAGGGTATATCGAAATGCTATGCATATTCAAAGTAAAGAAGGAGGGGATTTTAAGGTTGTTGCATTGGGCGCATTATTACATGATATTGCAGATCATAAATTTCACGGGGGCGATTATGCAATTGGAGGGAAAGTATCCCAAGAAATTTTGACGCATTTTCAAGTGGATGAAGACATCAAAACAAAAGTTGTAAATATTGTAAAAGGAATTTCTTTTAAAGGGGCTTATGTTAAGGAAGATATCCTAAGCTTAGAAGGTCAAATTGTTCAAGACGCTGATAGGTTGGATGCAATTGGTGCCATAGGAATAGCAAGAACTTTTGCTTATGGGGGAAGTGTAGGACAACCAATTTTTGATCCTATTATACCCCCAAAAATGCACTCAACCAAAGAAGCGTATGCATCAGGAAAAACCCACACCATTAATCATTTTTATGAAAAACTGTTGTTATTAAAAGACCGTATGCATACGAAAACAGCTATAGAAATGGCGAATGAAAGGCATGCTTACATGGAACAGTTTTTAAGTCAGTTTATGGCAGAGTGGGTGATTCCCCAGAAACTCTCTTAATCTTTAAGAATCATCAATACTTTATACAACGATTAAAATATTTTATTTTCGTATTCCTTTGCCCTCACAGTTAATAAAATTACTTTCTAGTAGCTTAATGTTTCTAATGCATTCATAGTTAGCAAAAACGCTTATCGATACATTTTATCCACTTTCCTTTATTTTTTCAATTAAAATTTTGTTTAACAAAATCAGTTATTAAATTAAACAAGTCGCGGGTTAAATAAGTGTGTGTCCTAAAATAATTTATGATGTAAATTAGATATATGAATAGGATACTCACAGCATTTAAAGTTATGGTGATTGTTTTTGTTGGATGCTTACCAATAAATACTTTCTTGTCTCAAACTTTTGACTCTGCGGCTGATGGAAATTGGTTGGATCCTGCTAGTTGGGCTGGAGGTGTAGCGCCTGCGCTTGTAAACCCCGGTGGCAGAGTGACCACTAGTGGGCATACTATTATTGAAAACAATCCAAATACCAAAACTAGAGGCGGGGACCTTGAGTTAAATGGGGGAGGAGGGGGGGGCTCATTGGTTATAAGGTCTGGCGGTATTTTGATAGTAACA
>JAFIEX010000051.1 GCA_020832365.1 Crocinitomicaceae bacterium | reverse complement strand
TTTTCTCTCCATTGTAATTTTCGCACCATTCATTTCTGGAACGATTTGCTCAGAACTTTGAAATCCTGTATTATTAAATATCAAGTCAGTTCTATCTTGCTCATTATCATAATTCACAACAGAAACAGCCCTTGTATTATTATCTTTTAAGTTAGCACTTAACTCTAAGTTCTTTATCTTCATAGCTTGAATATCAGGTGACTGAACAACAAGCGTACTATCTAATTGCATGGCACCAATTATCTGCTCAAAGCCAGGCCCACCAGTTAAGTACTCACCTTGAACAGCTAGTGTTTTGGTTTCTGCTGCTGCTCCATCATTTTTGATGGTCATTTTTATTTCTTGACGACCGTATTCCATCGTGATTTCTTGTCCAGCTTGCTCCATGATGCGCACAATAGGCATAAATTGATTATTGTATTGAATTTCATCCTTCATTTCGCCAGTTGGACCAGTTGAATGGTCTTTCACAATCCAAACACCATCTTTTTGTGAAAACGAACGCTCTACTTTCATGGGGATATTTTGTTCTCCTAACGCAATATTCACAATATAAGTTTCTGTTCCTTCTTTAAAAGGCATGTTTATTACTGGTAATTTCTCGATAGGTCTAGCTTCTCCTTTTTTGGCATGCGTTACTGACTCAATGTCCACGCGCATTTCTTCTAATCTTGCTGCAACCTCTTCTGGCATATCCTCTTGGAATCTTCCGCCAAGATGTTTACTAAGGAATCTTTCAATTTCAGCATACATCGCCATATTATTGATTGGCTTTCTAAATCCATGACCTTCATCTTCTGCCAAAATATAAGACACATCATGCCCCCTATCTCTAAGCGCAACCACAATCTGATCTGCCTCTGCTTTTTTCACCCTTGGGTCATTTGCCCCCTGTATAATCAACAATGGTTTATTTATTTTATCAGCATGAAACAAGGGACTCGCCTCTTCGATTCTTTTTCTTCCTTCCGCTGTCTCTGGGTCACCAACCATACCATGTAAAAAAGCCCTACCAGCCTCCCAATATGCAGGAATACTTTCTAATAAGGTAAAAATATTTGAAGGGCCTACAATATCTACACCACAGGCATATAAATCGGGTGTAAATGCTAATCCTGCTAAGGTTGCATATCCGCCATAACTCCCCCCCATGATTCCAACTCTATTTTCATCAACAATACCTTTTTCAATGAGGTATTTTACTCCCCATGTAATGTCGTCTTGCATCAATCTCCCCCACTCTAAATCACCAGCATTTAAAAAAGCTTTTCCATAACCACCAGATGCTCTAAAGTTGGGTTGTAAAACAGCATATCCTCTATTTGCTAAAAATTGTACAGTTGCATTGTACCCCCAATAATCCCTTGGACCTTTTGGGCCGCCATGAACTAAAACTACTAAAGGAAGATTTTCCTCTGCCATACCTGTTGGAATAGTTAAATATGCTGGAATTGTCATGCCGTCTCTACTTGCATAGGAGATTGGTTGCATTGCTGCCAAATGCTCTTCGACTTCTTTTAGTGCCGGTCTTGGTGTGTATTGATGAATCAATTCTTTTGTTGCTGTATCAAAAAACCAAGCCTCTGAAGCAAAACGATCTCCAGAAACACTGATTAAAAACTTTTTATAATCATTAGTTGCACTTGTAAAAGCCACTTCTCTTTCTGGGAATTGCGATAATAAAAATTCATAAAGTGCTTCTCTTTCTGCATCTTTCCAAACGTATCTTGTTTTATCATCCGTAAATGAAAAAGAAATTATTGCTCTGGTATTTCTATTTAAGTTTAATCCACCAAAATCAACCCTTCCTTCAGGGTCATCTGCAACTTTTTCTTTTTCGCCTGATAATGGATCCATTAAAAACAAAGTGGATAAATCCAATTCTCCTTTATTGGTAACTAGATAAAACTTAGTGTTATCCTCATTCCATCCAGCCGCATATGCACTCTCTGTTACTGAAGTTTCATAAATAGGAATTAATTCTTTATCTTTCTTATAAAGAAACGTGGTGTTTCCATCATTATCAGTTCGATAAAGCATTCTTAAATTATCATCCCAATCAAAGTCATATCCTGTAATTCTGTCTTTATTTTCAAAAACTAACTTTAAGTCACCCGTGCTAACATTTAGTGCATACAAATCATGCCATGCTTCATCTCTATTGTTTAAACCGATCATGAACAAATTAGGGTTAATTTGACTGGCATGATAAATTTGAGCAGTTACACTTTCAAAAGGAGTCAAGTTTTTAGAAGCTGGCAAACTATCCACCTCCCAAGCGTCTTTGGGGTTAACAGCGAAAACATTCATGTTTTCATCGCCATCATTATCTTTTACATACAAAATAAATTCGGCATCGTCTGTCCAGAAATAGCCATATAACGGTCTTTCGCTGTTAGTAAGAGGCTTTGCCGCTTCGAAGGGTTCATCAAACTTTTTCACCCAAATATTCATGATGCCATCATATTCTCGCAAAAAAGAAATAAACTGACCATCTGGACTAAGTTGTCCACCTGCAATTTCTGGATTACCGAAAAATAACTCCCTATCTAATAGTGGAGTTGGATATTCAAAAGCTGTTTCTTCCATTTTTTCGCTACATGCATTAAACAAAAATAATACGACTAGAATCTTTATTAAGTTTTTCATATTGTTGGTTATTTGGCTCGAAATTAATAAGATTTTCGGCAAACCGAGTTATAAAATGATTTTCGGCGATATATACACTTAAATGGGATATGTGGCTGATTTCTTCTTAACTTCGCAATTTTACTAAAATGCAGGTAGTTCAACTCAAAAAAGGAAAGCGGCAATTTTTAGACCGCAGACATCCATGGATCTTTTCTGGTGCTTTAGCCTCAGATACTTCTGAAATTTTAGACGGAACACTCGTGAAAGTTCTTTCTGAAAAAGGACAAGATTGTGCAATTGGTTTTTTCTCCCCTGGTTCTATTGCTGTTCGTGTTTTGTCGTTTGAGCAGTTTAGCATCGATCAGCAGTTCTGGAACAATAAAATTGAAAATGCTTTTGAATTAAGAAAAAATTTAGGGCTTATTCACGAGAAAAATAACATTTGTAGAATTGTTCACGGCGAAGGAGATGGCTTACCAGGTTTGATTATTGATTATTATAATGGTGTCGCAGTTATTCAGCCACACGCCGTGGGAATGTATCTGCATCGGGAGGCAATCGCATCGGCACTACAAAAAATAATTGGTGAAAAGTTAAGGGGGATTTACATCAAAGCAAAAGAAACCTTACCCAACCGTTCTGACGCAAAAAACGAAATGATTTTCGGTTCTGTAAATGTTCCGCATCAAGCCATAGAGAATGAAATTACTTTTGAAATTGACTGGATAAAAGGTCAGAAAACAGGCTTCTTTATCGACCAAAGGGAACATCGTAAAAAATTAATGTCGTTTGTTGCTGATAAAAAAGTATTGAACACCTTTTGTTATTCTGGTGGGTTTAGTTTGTTTGCTTTGGCTGGTGGGGCCAAAGAAGTACATTCTGTAGATGCATCCCAAAAGGCAATAGACCTGCTAGAGAATAATTTAAAATTAAATAGATTTAAGGGGAAACATGTATCTGTTGTCGCTGATGCTGTGAAATATGTAGAACAAATTGGTAATGATTTTGATGTAATCATTTTAGACCCACCGGCATTTGCGAAACATACTAACAAGAGACATAATGCTATAAAAGCATACACAAGGTTAAATGCTCATGCTATACAAAAAATTAAAAACGGAGGAATTATATTCACTTTTTCTTGCTCACAAGTGGTAAGTGCCGAACAATTTCAAAGTGCTGTTGTCGCCGCAGCGATTCAGTGTAAGCGCAATGTCAGGATTTTGCAACAGTTACATCAGCCAGGTGACCATCCAATTAGCGCATTTCATCCTGAAGGCGGCTACCTCAAAGGTTTGATTATCCATGTAGAATAATGTTAACCTACGATTATACCCGAATTTTAAAAGTTGCTTTACCTCTGATGGCTGGTACTTTTATACAGTCATTGGTTGCTATTACCGATGCTGCTATTCTGAGTCGATACAATACCATAAGTTTTGATGCTAGTGGAAATGCAGGGTTATTATACATAACATTATTCATGGGGTTAACAGGAATGGGCGATGCTGCACAAATTATTATTGCAAGAAGAGTTGGAGAAAATCAATTCGATGAAATCCGAACTTTTTTTCGCTCTTCTTTATTTTTGAATGTTTTATTCTCCATAGCTTTCTTTTTGCTTATTACGCTTTTTAGTGCACCGATGCTCCTATCCTACTCCAAGGAGTTATTAATAGCCCAAGAACAAATTTCTTTCTTAGAGGTGAGAAAGTATGGTTTCTTTTTAGCTGCTTTTATCCTTGCTTTTAACGCCTACTTTTTGGCAATAGGAAAAACTTGGATCATTTTTTTAAGTACAGCTGCACTTGCATCAACTAACATACTTTTTGATTTTCTTTTAATTTTTGGAAATGCAGGTTTCCCAGAAATGGGTATTCAAGGAGCGGCCCTTGCCTCAGTCATTGGTGAGTTTGTTGCTCTAGTTTTATTACTAATCTTCTTTCTAATGCACCATGAAAGGAAACGCTATATGATCGGCTTATCCCTTTCCATTACTTCAAAGCATTTATTGAGACTGTTAAAAGTTGGCTTACCTTTAATGATTCAAGGATTTTTTGCACTAGCTACATGGACAATTTTCTTCACTTGGATAGAACAACGAGGCATTTATGAATTAACTGTTTCTCAAAATATTCGGGCGATATATATGCTAGCCTTTGTTCCCATTTTTGGTTTTGGAGCAACCACAAAAACATACATTGCACAGTACATTCAATCTGGCCAAAAGGATAAAGTCAAAATTATTATCAAAAGAATTCAATTATTAACGCTATTTTTTCTGCTGTTGGTTTTTCATGGCGCATTTATTTATCCAGAAGTTTTGGTCAGTTGGATCAACCCCGATCCGGCTTACATTTCGGATAGTGCCTATATACTTAGGGCCGTATTTGGGGCGGTGTTCTTTTTCGCATTTTTCACGCCCTATTTTCAAGCCATTAATGGGTCAGGAAATACAAGAGCCACTTTGATTATAGAAATTGTAGCAATATGCATGTATTTAAGCTGCGCCTATGTTTTCATTCACGTATTAGAATTAGATGTTTTAGGAATTTGGTTTGTAGAATATGTTTACTTCGGATCCTTAGGGTTGCTATCAATTATTTATCTTCGCAATTTCAATTGGAGGGAAACAAAATTTTAAAGCGCTTATGTTAGAAAATCAACGTATCATATTTATGGGAACGCCAGTTTTTGCGGCACAGATTCTTAAATATTTAAAAGAAAACAAAGTAAACGTTGTTGCCTGTGTAACAGCACCCGATAGACCAGCAGGAAGAGGGCAGCAAATTAAGCAGAGCGATGTTAAAAAAGTTGCGTTGGACTATAAAATCCCTGTTTTACAGCCAGAAAAACTTACAGATACTGCGTTTCAACAAGAATTAATTAACTATAATGCTGATATTTTCGTTATTGTTGCTTTTCGCATGTTGCCGAAGGCTGTATGGCAAATTCCTAAAAATGGTACATTTAACCTTCATGCATCATTACTTCCTGCTTATCGAGGTGCAGCGCCAATCCACTGGTCGATTATGAATGGTGAAACTGAAACAGGATTGACGACATTTTTAATAGATGAGTCAATTTATACTGGAGCAATCATTTAACAAGAAAAATTAGCAATTGGCGCAAATGAAACCGTTGGGGAATTACACGACAGGATGATGCTTGCTGGGGGACCTTTAATACTGAAAACTATTAATATTTTAAGTAACGGTGAACCATCGTTAATTGATCAAGAAAATACCAATCAAAAAGTAAGTTACGCACCTAAACTGAATAAGGAGAATACTAAAATACTTTGGCACAAAAATATAGATGTGATCCACAATCACATTAGAGGACTCTCGCCATTTCCTGTTGCATGGACCACCATTAGACACAAGGATCATAAACAAGAGAAGTTGTTAAAAATTTACTCAGCAGAAAAAGTGCAATTTCCATCTAAAGATAAAATTGGGTGGTTTCAGACCAGTGACAAACGAATATTAGTTCAATTGGCAGATGGCGCATTGCAAATTAACGAGCTTCAATTAGAGGGGAAAAAACGAATGTCAGCCAGCGCTTTTTTAGCTGGTTTTCCAGTTGAAGATTGGGAACTTATTTTTGATTAAATTTTAATCAAAACGAGTCTACTATATTTTGATAGTAAAAAACTCGCGAAAGGTGATAAATAGACCATTTATAAAGATGAGATTAAAATTTAACCATTAGTGTTTTCAACAAAAACATGTTTATAACCCTTATAAAACCTATATTTTTAGCCCTTTTCAACATGTTTTGACAAAAATATAAACAATTATTCCATTTTTTTTTTCAAAACCCTTGTTTCCTATTGATTTTCCTATATATTTGTTCACGAAATTATTAATTTTTAAAACCAAAACTATGAACAAAGCAGAATTAATTGATGCTATGGCTGCTGAGGCAGGATTGTCAAAAGCTGATGCAAAAAAAGCGTTAGATGGATTTATTAACGCTACTTCTTCAGCTTTAAAGAGCGGAGATAGAGTTTCTTTAATTGGTTTCGGATCGTTCTCAATTTCTGAGCGTTCTGCAAGAACTGGTAGAAACCCACAAACTGGAAAAGAGATTCAAATTGCAGCTAAGAAAGTTGTTAAGTTTAAAGCTGGTGCTGAGTTATCTAATTCAGTAAACTAAAAATTAAACACTTTTTTCAAGGGGCTTTTCGAAGCCTCTTTTTTTTGTTTGAATTTTAGGTAAACCAAACGTCCTCTATTATCCTAGTGCCTGCAAATTGATTTACTCGTTCAATAATCACTTGTTTACCATGCGCTAGCTCGTCGCGCATTACTGAGGAATTCAGTTCAATATGAAGCACTTTGTTTCTAATATATAATTTCTCGGTTCTAGATGCCACTGCCTTTCCCATCATCTCTTCCCATCCATCAAGTATTTCAAACTCTTTCATTTTGTCCGCAATTTGCATTGCATTAAAAATCTGTTCCATCACAGATTTGATGGGTTTAGAAGCTTTATTTTTTTCCTCAGACATTATTTTTGTGTATTTGATCATTCTTCACTTCAAAAAGTGCATAAGGAACAGATATATTATTGAATATTTTTTCTACCCTGTCAACATCTGTATCCGTAACAAAAACTTGACCGAAATCTTTCTTACTTACCATATCCATTAGTTGATGAACACGCGAATTATCCAATTTATCAAAAATATCGTCTAACAACATTAAAGGTTTAATTTCAGTCTGTTGGTATAGCCACTCAAATTGCGCCAGTCGTAAAGCTATTAAAAAAGTCTTTTGCTGACCTTGAGAACCATATTTTTTGATTGGGTGGCCCTCTATTTCAAAAAGTAAATCATCTTTGTGGATGCCAACAGTGGTGTATTCTTTTCTGTAGTCCTTTTTCTCATTCTCAGATAAAAGAACTTTGAAATTAGCGCCATCTAATTGAGATTTATAAGAAATGTTTACCGTTTCTGAATTACTCGATAGTAACGCATAAAACTTTCTAAAAACCGGAATAAAAGTATCTAAAAAAACTTTACGCTGTTCATAGATTGGCTGGCCATAACGAATGAGTTGATCGTTCCAGATTTCAATTTCTTCTCTTTGAAAAAAACCGAAATCATTCATTTTTTTTAGTAATGCATTCCTTTGGTCAAGTACCTTAACATATTTCATTAAGTTCTGGAGATAAGATTTATCAGTTTGTGAAACAATACCGTCCATCCACTTTCTTCTTACCTCTGAACCTTCAGATATTAAGTTGCGATCATAAGGAGAAATCATGACCACCGGAAACAAGCCTATATGGTCGGATAACTTTTCGTAGATCACCTTGTTTTTTTTAAAGACTTTTTTACTTCCTTTTTTTACACCGCAATATAAGTTATTGGGAAGTTCATCTTTAACCCATTCACCTTGAATCACAAAAAAAGCTTCTTCAAAATTGATATTCTGTGAGTCAATAGGATTCAAATAAGACTTACACATGCTTAGATAATAAATTGCGTCTAAAACATTAGTTTTTCCTTGACCATTTTTGCCAATTAAACAGTTAACATCAGGGTGAAAAACCACTTCCGTTTGCTTATAATTCTTGAAATTGACGAGATGTAACTTATTTAAATACATGAATTAATCTTACGGACAAAGCTAATGATTTTGTTCGTTTTCTTTGGTATTCTTTTCTAAATTGACAACTTAAAACTATTATCTTTGCAAAAAAAATAGCATGATTATACCAATAGTTGCTTATGGTGATCCAGTTTTAAAGAAAGAAGCAGAGGAAATCGACAAAGATTACCCGAATTTAGATGAGTTAATCGCGAATATGTTTGAAACAATGTATGCCGCTCATGGTGTTGGACTAGCTGCTCCTCAAATTGGGAAATCAATTCGTCTTTTTATTGTTGATGCCTCTCCTTTTGCAGATGATGGTGAAGAGGATGAAGAACCAGATCCCAAAGCAGTAGGTCTAGAAAATTTCAAAAAAGTATTCATTAATCCCATTATTGAAGAAGAATCTGGTGAAGAATGGGCTTTCCAAGAAGGATGTCTAAGCATACCAAAAATCAGAGAGGATGTATATAGAAAAGAGCAAATCAAAATAAGCTATTACGACGAGCATTTTCAATTGCACGAAGAGGTCTATTCAGGTTATGCAGCAAGGGTCATTCAACACGAATATGATCATATTGAAGGTATTTTGTTTACTGATCACTTATCTTCCTTGAAAAGAAAATTATTGACTAAGAAACTTGGGAAAATTTCTAAAGGAGAGGTGGATGTTGATTACAAAATGAAGTTCTCCGCTGCTAAAAGAAAAAAATAAAGTGTTATATATTCATTTTTTACCTTTTTTCATTAAAAACATTAAATTCCAATACCATGACCAATAAGATTTACCAAAAATGTTTAATCTTCACATTCGCAAGTGCTGCGCTTTTCAGTTGTTCTTCGGACACATCAGATGAGGAAACATTTGATGAAAACTCACCAGAATACCATATGGCAAGAATTACTGAAATGGATGATTCGCTTAATACGTTGGTAGACAGATCAATGACAGAACCTGGATTTGTAGTTGATAAATTAGTTTATCACGAAGCAATCAATCGAAATTTAGCCTTCTTTCAATCCTTTCCATCGCATGAATTTGCGCAAAGAGCTTTAGAAAATGCTTGTTCGCAATATTTGGAAATTGGTTTAGAAGAACTTGGTGTGCAATGGATAGATACGCTATTAACTCATTTTCCTAGTCATCCTAATAAGGCGGGGTATTTAGAGATTCAAAAATCCATTTTTGATAATTTCGACACTTATGATCCTGAGAAAATTCAGCTCTATTGCGAAAAAATGTTGGCCTTAGGAGATGAATTACCTGCTGAAAAGAGAGCGGCAATAACGTTTAGATTACAGCACATTGATAAAAACTTTGAAGAACTAATAATGCTTAGAGAGGAATTATCAGCAATGGAATAAAATTCCTGAACTTGTTAATTCCTTGTTAAAAGCGTTTTTTTAGGCATGGAACTTGTTATATTTGAAAATATAAAAATTAAAATTATGAAAAAAGTATTATTTATCTTCTCAATGGCTTTAACAGGGTTGTTTATGTCGAACGCAGCTTTTGCGCAAGTTGAGTCTGGTGCTCAAATTACTTTTGAGAAAGATGTGCACGATTATGGAACCATTAAGCAGTATGGTAATGGAACAGTTGAGTTCAAATTTACCAATACCGGTAATGCTCCTCTTTTAATTTCAGATGCAAAAGGTTCTTGTGGATGTACTGTGCCTGAATGGCCAAAAGAGCCCATTGCTCCAGGTGCTTCTGGATCAATTAAGGTAAAATATGATACAAAAAGAGTAGGTCCATTTGGCAAAAGCGTTACGCTTCAATCTAATGCTACAAATGAGCCAACGAAAACGCTTAGAATTAGAGGTACAGTTGAAGCAGCCCCACAAACTGGTGCTCCTGTAAACAACTCTGGTGCTCCAGCAAATTAAGATATTAACCAATGCGATTTCTAATCATATTGGTATTAGTATTAAACTCCGCCCTTGCTTTGTCGCAATCGGCGGAGTTTTTCTTTTTAGATAAAACAAATCATAAATGGGATGACACCAAAGAAGGAAATTTATTAGAAAAAACTTTTAGGTTTGTCAATACAGGAAGTGCTCCACTTGTTATTCAAGAAGCACAAGTAGCTTGCTCATGCACCAAAGTTATTTATTCGCACCAACCTATAGCACCTAATGACACAAGTGAAATTCTAATTCAGTTTGATACTAAGCAAAAATATTATTACCAAAATCGAACGGTGGAAATTGTTTCTAACGCCAAAAAAAATCCAAAGTTTCGATTAAAGGTTTATGTTATCCCTAAAGAGGACCAATAACATTTATAAGAAAATACGAACCTCGCGCTCCCCTATTCTTTCCCCAAGTTTTGAAGCTGTATTCTTTCGTACATATCTAGCGTTCCTTCATGATTTCCTATCGCCAGAATCTCTATAGTTAATATGCCTGGTTCTTCAACATCATTAATCCACTCTCCTTCGAAATGGATAGTTTCACCATGTGTATGCCTATTTTTCACAAAAACTCTTTCGTCTTCTTCTGTCCCATTGTAAATTCGAATTGAATAACCGTGCATGAGAAAATTAGCTTCAATTCGGCCACTGATCAAGACCTTGTCACCGAACTGAATTGTCGCGTTTTCAGATGGGTTTTCTATAAATACTTCCATTTCTCTCCAAGGTGCCATTCCACCATGATCAATATCTGTTAAAGGTGGGTTATTCTCTTTGTTGCATCCGAGTAAAAGAATATTGAATAAAATCAAAATAAAAAATTGCTTTTTCTTCATTTCTTTAAATTTTCATTATTACAAAAAATACATTAATCCAAAATCAAATTGATACCGCTGTTGCACTTGCCCTAAGCCCATATTTTGCCATGCAGGAAATTGGGTTGCAGCTTGAACTCCCCAATTACCAAAAAAATAATTGACACGAATGATAGGAGCAATAGCTTGACCTTGCACATAAGGTTGTACTTCATTCCACCTGAGGTCTATATCTGGTTGTAAATCCATATAACTGACCCCAAGTTCTGTCATGAATGTATGCTTATTCAGTTTGAATTTATAAAAAGCAGTTAATTGTGTAAAAAACAAGTCGCCAAATTCATAGTTTAATGGACTTACAGTTCTATGCATGTAATTGATATTTAGCATGAAACCATACTGATCCTTCTTCTTATAGATAAAGTCTAAATGTGTAGCAGCATCCCATGTACCTGTTCCAGGCAGCATATTTCGGTGAAAATATGAACTTTCTTTGTTTTGGTATTCATATCTACCAATTGGTGCTTTAAGCGTTACACCACCGAATAAATTGATCATTCGTTCTTTTTCTTCATGCTGCTGGTCAATGATTAAATAGTTGACGCGTAATCGGGCATCTCCAATGCCAGAAATTCTATAAAACTCACCCATTTCTTCTTTCCAAACTGTGTTTACGGGTAAAAATCCAAAAATTTGCCATCTTTTATGTGGATTATATCTTCCGAAAACTTCACTGGTATGAAACCATTCACGAGTTGTAAGTAAATCATCCTCAGGAAATAGTGGTAAATGTTCACTATGGAAGTGACGAATATTTCCACGAACAGCTAAGAAATTTTTGAAAATTCCTGGTATTATTTCCCCTCCTCCTGTATTGACTGCTGCACCGCACACATCACAACTTATCGAGGGAAATGTTATCATGCCTATAATGGCACTTATAAAAAGTTTTTTCATAATGAAATCAAAAAGTTAAACGAAGCATTTTTCAATGACTCTAATTACTGTGCTTCTCAAAATTTGCTTTAATTTATGATAAAGCATGAAACACAAAAAGTGTTTTAAAGTTTAACTAATGATTTGTTTCGGAGGATGAAAAAAGTCTTGCAGTGTAAAGCCATTATAATGAATATTCTCAAAAGAAATAGTTTCCTTCAGGATATTTGGTATGAATATTTTATTCAAAGGATTAGCATATAATCCTGACCAAATATTTAGCAATTCCTTAGAGTTAGAAGATAAATCCATTGGTTCATCGGGAGAATTATCCAAGACACTTAATTGCTTAGCCAAATAACACTTACCGTTACATTGCAGTTCTGGTTTTTGTTGGTTTTCACAAAGCGTTGCGGCAATTTCCGACTTATTCAAAAGAAAATGACTAGACACACTCAATTGGTAAATGTACTGAGCACTCAATAGCGTTAAAAATAGATATGTCCAAAGTCTTTTATGCATGATACAATGGAGGGAAATCTGTTGGATTTGACTCACTCATTAAATTGTAAGCCGTTTCAAAAATATCATCAATGCTTGGTTTAGAAAAATAATCTCCATCAGTTCCATAAGCAGGGCGATGATCTTTGGCACTTAAAGTGACTGGCTCACTATCCAAGAAATAATATCCTTTCTGTTTTACTAGAATTTGATCCAACAAGAAACCTGTTGCTCCGCTTGATACGTCTTCGTCAACAATCATCAATCTATTTGTTTTTTTCAATGATTGAGCAATTTCATGTTCAAGATCAAAAGGCAATAAGGTTTGAACATCAACTAATTCTACACTTATTCCAGTTTGAGTCAATAATTGAACTGCTTCCTTACAAAGGTTAAAAGTAGAGCCATAACTCACTAAAGTTAGATCTGTACCTTCCTGTACCACATCTACTTTTCCTAAAGGAACAGTAAATTCTGCTAAATTGGTAGGAATACGTTCTTTTGTTCTATAACCATTTAAAGGCTCAATAACCAAGGCTGGCTCATCTGATTGAATTAATGCATTGTACATTCCTGCTGCTTGTGTCATATTTCTTGGTACACAAACATGTATTCCCCTGATCGCATTGATAATCATACCCATTGGACTACCAGAGTGCCAAATACCTTCCAATCTGTGTCCTCGCGTACGGATAATCAGCGGTGCTTTCTGCCCTCCCCTAGTTCTGTACTGAACAGTCGCTAAGTCATCAGACATGATTTGAATAGCATATAATAAATAATCAAGGTACTGAATTTCAGCAATTGGTCGTAGACCACGCATACTCATTCCTATTCCTTGACCAAGTATGGTACACTCTCTAATTCCAGTATCTGAAACGCGTAAATCACCATATTTTTCCTGCATACCTTCCATAGACTGGTTAACACCGCCGATTTTACCGGTGTCTTCTCCGAAAGTGATGATTTCAGGATATTTTGCAAACAGCGCATCGAAATTATTTCTAAGAATAATGCGACCATCTTCCATTTGTTCTTGGCTATCATATTGGGCAGAAACAGCAGGGATATTTTGAATGGCTTGATCAGAAACAGAATACAAATGTGAACTGTAACGGTCGAAGTTTTGTGCTATTTTAGTTTGAATCCATTGCGCTAGTTGCAATTTCGCTACTGTTTTTTCTGTCCTAGCCAAACGAATAACAGCTCTTGCGGCATTAAAGATATCCTTTCTGATTGGTTCAAATGCATTCTTCAATTTGTCCACTTCGACTTGAATAAATGCTTTATTTGGTGAAGCTTCTGCAACTGCTGACATCAATTGTAAAGCTTCAGCTAAATCTGATTGAATACTTTGCGTAAATTCTTTCCAAGCTTTGTTTTTATCATCACGAACCTGCTTTTTGCAATCTTTTTCAATTTCCTCTAATTCTTTAGCAGTCGCCAATAATTCACCATTAGGGCCTTTAAAATCCAGAATGAAAGACTTAAATTTAGCAATACAGTCAAAATCTTTTTCCCATTGCATTCTTTCAGGAGATTTATATCTTTCGTGTGAGCCTGATGTAGAATGTCCTTGAGGTTGATTAACTTCTAGAACGTGAATCAAAACAGGTACATGCTCTTCTCTTGCAATTTTAACAGCTTTTGCGTAAGTAGCACACAAATGGGGATAATCCCACCCTTTCGTAGTGAAAATCTCAAAACCAGGCTTGTCTTTTGTTCGCTGAAAACCAGCCAACGCTTCAGAAATACTTTCCTTAACCGTCTGAAACTTTTTAGCCACTGAGATTCCGTAACCATCATCCCAAACAGACATTACCATGGGTACTTGTAAAACGCCTGCTGCATTCATTGTTTCCCAGAATGGGCCCTCTGATGTTGAAGCATCTCCAATCGTTCCAAAGGCCACTTCATTTCCGTTATCTGAGAACTTAGCAAATTGCGCATTGTTCTTCAAACCTTCATGATTTCTGTAAACTTTAGAAGCTTGTGCTAACCCTAACAACCTGGGCATTTGCCCAGCAGTTGGAGAAATATCCGCAGAACTATTTTTTTGGGACATCAAATCTTTCCAATTGCCTTGTTCATCTAAATTTCTGGTAGCGTAATGCCCTCCCATCTGACGACCGCCAGAAGCAGGCTCTTTTTCTATGTCTGTGTGCGCATATAGTGCGGCAAAATACTGTTGTATATTTAACTCTCCAATGGCCATCATGATTGTTTGGTCACGATAATAACCACTTCTGAAATCACCATTTTTAAATTGTTTAGCCAAGGCAATTTGCGCCAACTCTTTACCATCGCCAAAAATACCGAATTTAGCTTTCCCTGTTAGCACCTCTCTTCTTCCTAGAAGGGAAGCTTCACGCGACAAACAAGCCAGTTGATAATCATTGATAATTTCTTTTTGGAATGTTTCAAAGTCGATATTTGTTTCTTTATCTAAGGTAATTTCTTTTGACATTGCGATAAATTTTGGCGTTGCGAAATTACAAAAAAACCGTTAGAATGCACCTTAAAATTTGATAAAAGATACGTTCTAACGGTCAAAAATATTACTAACCTCGAGTGGTTATTAAAAATTCCATGCTAAACCAACTCCAAATGGTAAATAATTGGGGCCTTTGTCTTTTTCAAATAAGCCATTCAAACCATAAGTGGCAACTAAGGCGACCTCTCCAAACCCAATCCTAACAGTTGCGTCAAATTGAAAGGGGTTAAGATGATAATGCCCTCGATTCCTAATGCGTTGCGTTTTGCCATTCAATTCGTAATTCTGCTTTATTCTAGAGCCAATACGATAGTTGGTATTTATACCAGCAGAAATATGAAAAGCATTTGGATTTGATGGCTGCGACCAATAAGTCAATAACAATGGTGCTCTTAAATAGGTTTGATTAAAAAAGTTTTTCGTAAAATTTTGAGTTGAATCAATTGTTGGAAAAATCATATCATCATCAAAAGACAATGTAGTTGTACTGTTTTTAAAGGCATAGCGGTTAAATTTGAACCCTAATCCTGCAGTTAATAAAATATGACCGCTCTTATTGCTTACATTATAATCAATGACGTTTAAGTTGATTTGAAAACTTCTGGCATAGTCTAACTCCATATGCCGATTATCTGGATCATTGTTGATACCAAAATTATTATCCATGAAATAACCACTTGTTTTAAACTCTAATCCTTGCCAAGCATAAAAAGAGTTGGTGAATATTCTCTTGGACTTGGAAGTTGAGATGCTATCACCAGTTATTGT
>JAFIEX010000050.1 GCA_020832365.1 Crocinitomicaceae bacterium | reverse complement strand
GTTACAACAGTAGAAAAATCACTACCAACTTCTTTCATAAAGTCATCCTCTTCAAGATAATACCAAATTACCTTAACACGCAGTCCTAATTCATGCATAGATTGCATTTTATTTAATAAATAAAGTATGCGCTTGGAAGATGGGATATTGAAATATTCCATCTTAAATTCAAAAGTGGTGTTTGCCGCAGGATCAGCAGCGTATGCATAAAACCATGCTAAAATTGGCGACCAAAAAGCATCAGGATTTTCGGGGATGGAACGGCCATATAACAGCATGCTTCCATCAAATGGATTTAAAATCCCTCCAGGACTTACTTCAGTAGGTTCTAAAATTAATCTTTCCATAATAAGATTTCGAAGTTGCTATAAATAAAAAGAATAAGCAAAGATTTTAACAAATAAAATAAGAAGTTTCGCTTAAATTGCCTTTTTACAAGACGTAACCTTAAACTTGAGAAAAATAGTTCAAGTTAGAAATGATC
This sequence comes from Crocinitomicaceae bacterium, assembly GCA_020832365.1. Lineage (GTDB taxonomy): Bacteria > Bacteroidota > Bacteroidia > Flavobacteriales_D > Crocinitomicaceae > JAFIEX01. The sequence goes on along the minus strand of JAFIEX010000050.1, from coordinate 15,397 downwards.
AAAACGGTATGCAAGATTAATTACAAACCCTAGAACAGCAATTTCGTTTCCAATAATACTATTTTGAGTTAAACTTTGTACTAAATCAACACCAAAATCACACATGATATTTCCAGTTCCAGAAATAAGCTGATGTTTAAAACCAATGTTCCCACCGATGCCATAGAAAATGCCTATTTCTTCTGGAAATTGATTAGAGGGCCGATAGATTGTTTCATCAAATTCCCCAAATCTTTGGCGAAATTTTGAATAAATTCCCTTCATAGTTAATCCACCGTATAATGCAAATCCTGCATCGTAGGTGTTGTAAAAGTAGATACGGGTTCCGCCATCTAAAGACCAATAGGAAGACCTGTTTTGAACATCTACTTGCATGGTGGAAGGCATTCCAGGAATTGGGTTGTTAAAGTCTATAAGCTCAACCTGACCCATGGTAGCCTGCCTGATTGGGAAAGTAGTTTTTAATCGAAGATAAAAAGTATTGACCTCTGAACGGGGTCTTTCATAGGCAAAATGAACGCCATACCGTCGAGGATAATCTAGATTTATTCCGTCCACAGAAGATACTCCATAAGCAGTACTTATTTGACCATAAACTTCCGCACCCACCAAGCAACAAAAAATCAGTGACAAAAATGTAATTTTATAACTATCATTCATTGTATTTCTTTTTGAATTTTTTTTCACATCATAAAATTAAATTAAAATAGTTTATGATAACTTTAAATGCTAAAATTTATTCTTATTGAACATCTCTCAATATGCGAAGAATAGCAAAATAGTTATTAAAAATGATATTTTTAGTTAACTTCGTTTCGCAAGATGTATCGCATTTTAAAAATATTAATTGGTTGGGGTATACGCCTGTATTACAAAGAGATTAAAATTTTGCATCGGGAGCGATTACCTCAAAAAGGTCCATTGATTATCATTGCTAATCACCCGAATACCCTGATGGACGCTTGGGTTATTGGGATGATTTGCAACCAACCAATTTATTATATGGCAAAAGCAACTTTGTTCAAATCAAAATTTCGTTTGCGTATCCTGAAAAGTTTAAACATGATTCCTATCAACCGCCAAGGTGAAGGTAGAATTGCTGGTGTTGAAAATGAAGATTCGATGCAAGCCTGCTATGATGTTTTAAGTAAAGGAAATACACTCGTTATTTTTCCTGAAGGAACGAGCTATCAAGAGCGAGTATTGCGACAGCTAAAAACTGGAACAGCAAGAATAGCTTTAGAAACAGAAAAACAAAATAAGGGTCAACTAAACCTGAAAGTTGTGGCTGTTGGACTTAATTATGAACAAGCAGAAAAATTCCGGAGCAGAATACTCATCGATATTGATTATCCTATTCCTATTCGAAATTATTATGAAGATTATTTACAATCTCCAAGAGAAACTACAAAACTTCTTACTCAAAAATTTCGCTATAGCTTGGAGAAAGTATTGCTAACAACTGAGTCAAAAGAAGAAGAGCTTTTCTTGGAAAGATTGAAGAAGATTATCAATACCAAATATGATCGATCTGATAAAAAAGAAAAAGGTGTTACCAAACAGTTGAATCAGCTAAAAGAAATCAAAGAGAAATTAGATGAATTAAAAATAGTTGCTCCTTGGGTGGTCACAGAGATTAAACAAAAAATTGCAGCCATCGATTGGAAGTTGGAAAAAATGAGTCTGAGAACAGATTTTTTGGAGCGTAATTTCAAGTATCGGCTCTGGTTCAGGCAAATTATAACCTCCTTAATCTTTACCTTATTGTTTTTCCCTTTGTTTCTTTACGGTGTTTTTCACAATATTGTGCAGTTCAAATTTACAGACTTTGTAATTCCTAAATTATCTAAGGATATAGAGTATTATGCTCCTTTTGCTGTATTTATAGGACTGTTTACTTACCCCTTGGCCTATGCTGGATTTGTCGTTGTGTTTTACCAATTTTTTGGATTTCCTTGGTGGATAAATATTTTGTACTTGATGAGTTTGCCCCTAACGGGCTTATTTGCTTATTGGTTTATGAAATACTTGCAGCATCTAGGTAGTAAGTGGCATTATTTTTTGTTGATGATGGACAGAAAAGAAATGTTAGAGGATATTAAACTCGCTAGGCTAGAGATAAAAAAACTATTTTTGAACAGCTAAACTTGCTGATAACTTATAAATCTATGACAGACAAAACACCGCAAGAACTTACCGCAAGGAATATTAAAGGAAATAAAAGAGTCATAAAAGGATGGATATTCTATGACTGGGCTAATTCAGTTTATAATCTCGTTATTTCTTCTGCTATTTTCCCGATATTTTATGCCAATATTACGGAGAAGTTCTATTTAGAACAAACTGGTCGCGCTGGAGGGAAACTGCTAGATGGAGAGCCTGTGTTGGTCAACTTCTTTGGTTGGGAAGTATCCAATTCTGTGATTTTTTCCTACACTTTATCAGCTTCTTTTTTAATGGTTGCGCTCCTCTCACCTCTTTTGTCTGGGATTGCAGATTATACGGGTAATAAAAAACGCTTTATGCAGTTCTTTTGTTACTTAGGAGCGCTTTCTTGTATCTCTTTATATTGGTTTAATCCTGCGCACATTGAACTCGGATTATTGTCAATATTTCTTGCAAGTATTGGTTTTTGGAACAGTTTTGTTTTTTACAATGCCTATTTGCCTGAAATTGCTCATCCAAAAGATCATGACAACATTTCTGCTCGAGGTTTTGCCATGGGGTATTTTGGGAGCATGATCTTACTTTTATTGTGCTTAAGCATTATTCTCTTCATCGATGCCAAATACACAGCAGTGAGTTTCATTTTAGTCGGTTTATGGTGGATGGGCTTTGCTCAAATCACCTTCAATAGACTTCCGAACAATGTCCATAAAAGAAAACCTAAAAAAGAGTTTATTTACAAAGGCTTTAAGGAGTTGAAAAAGGTTTATCAAATTTTTCGATACACCAATCGCTTAAAAAAGTACTTGCGCGCTTTTTTCTTCTTTAACACAGGAGTACAAACGGTGATGTTAATGGCAGTTGTTTTTGCCAAAAAAGAAATTAACTGGGAAGGAAATGGAGGAGATACAGGTCTAATTATTGCCATCTTACTCATACAATTATTAGGTGCAGGCGGCGCATATTTAATGTCATTTGTATCTTCTAAAATTGGCAACATCAAAACGCTATCGATTGTTGTAGCTGGTTGGATTTTGATTTGTGCTTTTGCTTACATTATTACCACCCCAACAGAATTCTACTTTTTAGCAGCAAGTGTTGGTCTTGTTATGGGAGGAGTGCAGGCTTTAGCGCGGTCAACCTATGCGAAGTTCCTACCTAAAACACAAGATACAGCCTCTTTTTTCTCTTTTTATGATGTTACAGAAAAAATTGGTATCGTTTTAGGTACTTTTTTCTTTGGTTTAATGGAGTTGCTCACAGGAGATTTGAGATACTCTGTACTCTCTATTGCTAGCTTCTTCGTCTTTGGATTGATATTACTTTTATTAGTGCCAAAACAAGAAAAAATAACTGTGGATAATGATTTCGTGGATAATTAATGCTGTAGATATCTTGATTATCCTTTTCAAATAATAATCAATTAGACGCCATCATAAGTAACATTAGCCAAAAATAGGCCGTGAGCTGCCACCGACTTTCCTGCTGTTCCCCTGTTTTTATTCGCTAAAATTTGCTTTACGTCCTTTGGATCCATCTTCTTTTCACCAACTAGCAAAAGTGTTCCTACCGTTGCACGCACCATATTGCGTAAAAAGCGATTAGCAGAAATTTCAAACTGCAATCGGTGGTGAGCTATTTGTTTCCACTCAGCATTATACACTTCACAATAATTATGCTTAACATCGGTATGCAGTTTGGAAAAAGAAGTGAAATCTTGACGTCCCAGCAGCAACAAGCTCGCTTCCTGCATGGCAGCTACGTCTAATTGTTGCGGATGATATAGACTGTATCCATTTAAAAACGGATCTTTCTTAGTATGGATAAAATAGTGATAGGTTCTCGATTTAGCGTCAAATCTAGCGTGAAGGCCTGGGGAAACTTTTTGAATGGAATAAATGGCAATGCTCTTTGGCAGAATTAAATTCAACTTATATTTGAGCTGGTCTTCAGCGTATTGATTAGAGGGCAAGTCTGCATGGAATATAAAATAACTAGCGTGAACACCGGTATCCGTTCTGCCGCAACCTGTAATAGGGAAATGTTTTTGTCCAAACAACTTTGAGATAGCTTGCTCTATTGCTTCTTGCACAGTTAAGACATCTTCTTGTCGCTGCCAACCAAAAAAATCTGTACCATCGTATGCGATACAAAAAAAATACCTTTGCATAACTACAAAGGTACTTAGTTTTCTATTTATTTGAGCCACTGAATAACAAAAGATGGATTTCGTGCTTGTTTATTTTAAAGCATCCATATTTCTAATCAGAATCGACTTTCGTTCTAAGTAGATCAAATTTTCTTGCTTCAATTCATTCAGCAGGGTAGTCACTTTTTGCCGAGAAATAGCCGTGATATTGGCGATTTCTTGGTGAGTTAATTTATGCTTAACTAAAATTTCATGTCCAACAGGTTTGCCTAAATCTTTAGCCAACTCTTTTATAAATTCAACTAATCTAGAGCGTGCATCTTTAAACATGATAGACTCTAGTCTTTTTTCTGTGCGCGTTAGTCGTTTTGTAATTTGTTGCGTGACTTTTTCATTCAAGAATGGATGTTGTTGAATGAGTATGCGCATGTTGTCATAGGAAATAACGCACACCAACGTCTCATCCTCCATTGATTGGGCGTAATCTCTTCTTTTGGAAACAGAATCCCCTGCCACCATTCCGATTTCGCCAAACATTTCACCTTCATAAACAATAGATCGAATATTCTCCTTACCATTGTTAGCTGTTTTAGCAATTTTCACTCTGCCAGAAGCTACAAAATAGATATCTGTTGAAGGGTCGTTAGGAAAATAGATGTGCTCGTTTTTTTCAAAAGAACGCGTAACTGTAAGTTTTTCAATTCTCAACTTTTCCTCATACGAGAGTCCTTGAAATAAATTGATGGAATCAATGTGCCAAATCTTTGTTAATTCAGTAGTCATGATACTCTTTTTTTAGAAAACCGTTTAGACAATATTGTCTTGTGATTAAACAAAAGACGATTAAAAAAGTTTAAATTGCTGCTTTCGATAATAAATATTTCTTATCGAATCAGAGTAATGTCAGCAATTCCAAACAAAATTCTATTTTCGTAACAAATTATGCGTTTGGAGTATTTGGTCTTGGGGATATTGATGTTGATAAGTCTATTTTCTGTTAAAAGAAGTCTAGGTCAGTCAATGCGATGGGGTTATATTTTGCTTTCTTTTGCTTTAAAAATATTAGCAGGTTTTTTCTTCGTTCATGTTTATACTGAAATTTACGGTGGTGGCGAATTAACTGCAGATGCTGGACGATTTATGGCAGAATCAAAGGCGATTTTTGAAATGCATGCCGTTTCACCAAGCACTTTTTGGAGTGTTATTTTAAATCTGCCAAGTTTGGCATCGGAAACCCCTGAGCTGCTCGCTAATATTCCACATTGGGTGGCAGACGATGCTGCTTTGTTGAATGATTCACAAAATGTATTGCGCTGGAATGCTTTATTGCATTTTATTTCAGGAGGTAACATTATCTTTCATACTTTGTTTTTTGCAACACTCACCTTTGTTGCAAGTGTCGATTTGTTGCAGTTTTTGAGCAAGCGAAGCACGATACCAGTATGGATTTTATTTTTCCTTTGTACCCTTTTACCAAGTATTGCATTTTGGGGAGCAAACATGCTAAAAGAACCCTTTGTTTTCATAGGAATTTGCGTCTTAATCAGAGGGGTGTTTGATACACTCAATTGGAAAAGACGACTTTGGAGAATAGCTTTAGGGTTTTCACTAATGGTTATGTTTAAGCCCTATGTGCTCGTTGCACTGCTGGTTGGAATTGTTTTTTATTTCCTTAGTCAAAAACTACTGCCCAGTATTTCAACATGGAAAAAGCTTTTGGTTTTTTCATTTTCTGGGATAGTTATTTTTATCGCTTCAGGAGTGCATCGTCCTTTTACACAGATAATCAGTAAACAGCAAGAGGACTTTATTAACGTTCGAGATGGAGGAATCTACTTATATAGTGAAAGTGATTCCATTTATCACTTGTATGAAGGAAATATTCCGAATGTTGAAATCTTCGATGAAGTATTATTAGTGAACAAAAAAACTACTGTTTCTTCCTTTGTTCCAGAGAAGAGATACCAAATTAAATACATTACGCTTCAGCCGGGAGAGGAATTTACCATAAAACATAATTTGGGAAGGTCTGGTAGTGGGATAAAGGTGTTGCCTATCGATAACGATATAGTTAATATGATTCGGATGGTACCAATGAACTTGATTAATGTTTTGTTGCGTCCATTGCCCACCGATCCGGGAAATTGGTTGAAACACCTATCATTCTTAGAAAATGTGTTGCTCATCACCATTTCAACGCTTACATTTCTATTTCGACGCAAAAGGATAGATATACAATCGAAGCACTTAATACTTGGCATGGGACTGTTCTTGTTTATACTTATTCAATTTATCGGTTGGACCACACCAGTTCTAGGAGCGATTGTCAGATACAAAGCTCCAGCACTTTTTGGGTGGGTCATCATTGTTGCAATTGTATTTGATTGGAACCAGTTTTTATCGCGACTCAATGGGAGCGAGAAAGCAATCAACAAAGTATGATTCGTTAGTAATGCTGCGCTTGTCTCTTTCATTCTATCTATAAGTAATAGAAATGTTTGAGTTTCCTATGATGGATTGATGCGATTTGTGACCTAATTATTTCCTATTTGTATATTTACAAAAATTTTGAATCATTCATTATTGAAAATAAGCTGATGAAAACCAATATTGTTCACCTTTCTCCTTATACGCTAAAAGCTAAAATTGCAAATTCTGAAATTCAGGTTGTAGATGTTCGAGAGCATTATGAATATGAGCTTGGAGCAATTCCCTCTTTGCACTTACCCATGGCAGAAGTTTCGGGGAGAATTGCAGAGCTAGAACAATTTTCAGCGATTTGTTTGGTTTGTAAGTCAGGCAAAAGGGCGTTAGCTGTCGCGGATTTATTGGTTTCTGAAGGAGTTGATTGCCAAATCTTAGTTTTAGAAGGTGGTTTAGAAAAATACAAAGAGGAGATAGCTCCAGAATTAATCCTATCTATTTAAATTTGTACGACATGGAAAACACTTCAAAAAGAACCTTTAAAGATTGGGCATTAATTTCTTTAAAAGGAATGGGTATGGGTGCGGCAGATGTTGTTCCCGGTGTTTCAGGAGGAACAATTGCTTTCATTACTGGAATTTATGAGGAATTGATTTCCAGTTTGAGCAATATTAACTTTCAAGCGCTTAAATTACTTTTCAAAAGTGGAATTGGTGCATTTTGGAGGCATATCAATGGTAATTTTTTTATTGCCCTTTTCATGGGGATTGGAATTAGTGTTTTTTCATTAGCAAAGTTACTTACATTTCTGCTCGACCAATACCCTGTTTTGCTCTGGTCTTTCTTTTTTGGATTAGTGATCGCAAGTGCTTGGGTTATTGCACAAACCATTGAGAAATGGAAAGTTTTTGAAATCTTAGCCATCCTAGCTGGTACGCTGCTTGCCGCTTGGATATCTACAGCCCAAGTGACCATTGACGGCTCATCTAATGCCTATTTGTTTATGAGTGGTGCCATTGCGATTTGCGCCATGATACTCCCAGGTATATCAGGAGCTTTTATTTTAGTGCTTTTAGGCACTTATGGCGTCGTGCTTACTGCAATTAAAAATGTAGAAATACAGACCATCTTAATTTTTGGTTTGGGTTGTATTGTTGGCCTGCTTTCCTTTAGTAAATTACTTAAGTACCTATTTGAACACTTTAAAAGCGTGGTTTTAGCCCTGTTGACTGGCTTTTTAATTGGCTCCTTATTTAAAATTTGGCCTTGGAAAGAAAAGGTAAATGACACGCCTATCTTAATTCACAGTGACGGTAGAGCTGAATACCTATTGCAAAATACAGCACCAATAGATTTTTCCATGATGAATTTCTTTATACCAGTAATGTTGGTAATGATGGGTTTTTCACTGGTGTATTTTATGAGTAAAATAAAAATTGAGAAATAGTGCAGCAATTCGGTTTAATAGGTAAATCTTTAGGACACAGCTTTTCGAAAGATTATTTCACAGAGAAGTTTCAAAAGGAGCAGATTTTAGCGAGATACGCTAATTATGAGTTACCTCAACTTGAACCTTACTTTAAAGATTTAGTGCAGCACACCCCTAACTTGTGTGGTTTAAATGTTACCATTCCATACAAAACTGAAATTATTCCATTGTTAGATGAATTAGTAGGAGATGCGCAAAAAATTGGTGCGGTCAATACCATTCAATTCTCTGATGGGAAACTTATTGGACACAACACAGACACTTATGGTTTTCGACAATCCATCAAGCCATTCTTGCGCAATGTACACGAAAGAGCTTTGATATTAGGGACTGGCGGAGCGGCTAAAGCTGTGGCGTATGTACTTGAAAGTTTAGGCATTGACGTTTGTTTTTTGTCACGTGAGGCCTCCGCACCGCATATTTTTAATTACAATGCTGCCAATGAAAACATGGTTAGCGCCTTCAAGCTGATTGTGAATACGACACCGTTGGGTACTTTTCCAAACATTTCAGAGCAACCACCTTTTCCAATTCATTTGGTAAATGACCAGCACTTAATCATTGACCTCATATATAACCCTTCTGAAACTAAATTTTTGAAAACAGCCAAGGAGCAAGGAGCCGATGTTTTAAATGGTTTGAGTATGTTAAAGCATCAAGCGGATAAAGCTTGGGAAATATGGAATAAACCAGTTCTGTAGTGACAAGTCTTTTTGTTGTTTTTTAGCCTAATAAACGACAATTCTGAGCTAATTCATTTAAATTGAAAGTTGCTTTTCTATATTTGTACGCTTATGTGGTAGTTTCCCATTCGAAATACCGCTGAATTGAATTATAAAAACATCATGGGAGAGCTTCAAGCATATATCAGAGAGGGAGAACACCAAACACAGGACTTTAAATTTCGTGTAGATGATCCCAAAAAAATCGCTCGAACTCTTGTAGCTTTTGCTAATACAGATGGAGGGAGATTACTCATCGGCGTGAAAGACAATGGGAAAGTAACAGGAATTGATCCTGAGGAAGAGTTTCACATTATTGATGGAGCAGCTTCCTTGTATTGTCAACCAAAAATTACTTTTACTTCGAAGGTTTGGCAAGAAGACCACAAATTGGTGCTAGAAATCATTGTTGCACCTTCCCCCTTAAAACCGCATAAGGCTAAAGATGATGAAAATCGCTGGCGAGCTTATGTTAGGCGGGATGACCACACCTTGCTTGCAAATAAAATTTTATTAGGAATTTGGCGACTTGCCACCAAAAAGATTGAACGTCCTCAAGAGTTTAATGATGAGCAGATGAGTTTGTTGCGTTTATTAAGGGATAACCCAAAAGTAACAATCAGTAGAATGTATCGAATACTTCCGCTTACCAAAAATCAAATTGATCAATTATTGGTATTGTTGGTCACATGGGGGGTAATCGAAATGCACATCACCAAAGATGGCACATTTTATCAGTTAGCTGAGGATGTTGAGAAAAGCTAGGTATGAACTGATTACCTGTGCCAAATGCCTCTACTTCTCTAAATATTCATACAAAGGATAGTTCAACTTTACTGAAACTTTTAGTTGGTGAAGTAAATTGTATAGTCCAAAAAAAGTACGCATAATATATATCGAATGTCTTGATCCTCGGGCATTGTTCATTTTTCTGAGGGTTTTGTCTTTGGAAAACGCCTCACCCATCTCAAAAATCTCTTTGAAATAGGTCTCATCAGAAAAATCAAACGTATCTGAATGAAATGGTTTGGCGAGGGTGCTTATCATGGATTGATAAACCTCCTTTAATTTTAGCTTTTGGTCTGTTGTATCTTCAGGGCGGAAGAAATCCATTTTCTCATAGATTTCAGTTAGCTCATCTTCGGCCAACAAAATACCTGGTCGCAATAATTTGAAATAATAAAATGCAAAGTCATCTGGAATTTCTTTAACACAACCAAAATCAATTACTCCTAAACGGTTATCTTTTGTAATGATGAAATTACCTGGATGCGGGTCGGCATGCACCATTCTTAGCTCTGCCATTTGGTATAAAAAAAAGTCCCACAAGGTTTGCCCTATTTGATTTCTTTTTTCTTGATTAGTTTCTTGCTTACAATAATCTGCAAACAAAAGTCCATCTATCCAATTCATGGTCAATACTCGTGCTGCACATAAGTCAGGATGATAATGGGGAAAAACTAAATTAGGTAATCCTTCAAGTGCTTGCATGATTTCCTGTCCTCTCCTCATTTCCAATAAGTAGTCGGTTTCCTCCACCAATTTCGATTCTACTTCTTCCATGTACATATTGAGGTCAGCCGATTTCATATTGAATAACTGAGCCGCAAGTGGCTTCACCATTTTTAAATCGGATGAAATCGCCTCAGCAACACCTGGATACTGAATTTTCACAGCTAATTTTTGGCCATTAAGTTCTGCTTGATGCACTTGACCAATACTTGCGGCATTAACGGCAACTTTATTGAATTTATCATACAATTGCTCAGGTGATTTTCCAAAATAGGATTGGAATGTCTTGGCAATTAATGGGTAAGAAAGCGGAGGCGCATTAAATTGTGATAAGGCAAATTTATCTTGATATGCCTTGGGTAGCACTTGTTGGTCCATGCTCATCATCTGCGCTACTTTCAATGCACTGCCTTTTAATTCACTTAGCGTTTCATAAATATCAGAAGCATTGTCTTCATGTAACTCCTCTTTTGTTAAGCTCGGATTAAAAGCTTTTTTGGTATAATATTTCAAATAATTACCACCAACTTTTGCACCTGTACCAACAATTTTTGCAGCACGCTTTACTTTTGAAGTAGGGATGGATTTTAAGGGTTTATCTGCCATAATCAGCTAATTTTCGTCTTCACAGCAAATCTTCCGAAATCGATGATGCTATCTAATGGTCCCTGACTGAAAAGCTCAAATGCAAGATTTACACTTTTTTCAATAGCGGCATCCGTGCGTTCGAATTGCTTTGAGTCATCGTTTAGCCATACCCTAAACACATAGGTAAAAGTCAATTTAAAACTGCTGCCATAATATTTTCCAATGAGCGGTCTTTCAACTATTTCATCATTTTGTTTTGCCTCGAGCATGATTCCTTCCATTCTTGCATCAAAAAGCCTGAAGAAATCCTCCCAGTCTTTATAGTTGTTCTTCACATGATGTAAATCATGATATTTATATTGAAGATAAGAACGATTGCCTTTGAGTACTTCAACCAATGTATAAAATAATGCCAATGCTTTTTCTCTTGCAGAATATTCAGTATATGCTTCGTCATTATCCAAAACAGCAATGGTTTCTAGCATTAGGTTTTCTAATATTGCTCGTTTTAATTGCGTTAAACTGGAAAAGTGCTGGTAAAAATCAGCTTCATTGGCTTTGTTAGCTTGACAAAACTCAAAAACGGAATGTGGAGCTCTTCCATTGGTTAACTCAAAAACCTTATATTTCTCCAAGATTGTTTCCTTTTTCTTCATGGCTACAGTTTTTAATTTAACAAACGAGCATATCGAATGTTTATGCGCAACTCGTGATAAAAACTACAAAAATCAATTTTTTCGGCGTGAAGCACTAAAAGCCTGAACAGGTAAATTAACCCAATATATACTTTCTGGCAAGCGGACCTTCATTCATCAATAAGTCTAAAATAGATAAGTTAGGTTCAAATGGTAAAGTGTCACTGAAAACTTGAATATATCTATCCTGTTGATGTTCAAGGTTTTTTTTACTATATACCAGTCGTTTATCTTGTGATTGATCTGATATTACTTCGAACTCTTCTGAGCGTTTAGCATTCCACTCGAAGTCAAGCCAATGATAAATTTGTTGGGTTATTTCCCAATTCATTTCCAATAGACTAGCGTAGTTTCGGAAAATGATATCATGCACTAAATCGCCATAGTAAAAAAAGTATGGTGCGTGTCGATAAGCACTTTCAATCGCTCCCCAATGGTCTTTTTGCCAAGAGGCATCATAGTCGATAACAACTTCTTTTGTTAGCGTGTTTTTCCCATTAGGCTTTTTGCAGGGAACTGATAAAGCCAACACGCCATTAGCTGTAAGAATGTTCATTCTGTTGCGCCAAGTTTGCTTTGGAAAACGCTCCATTTGTTCAAAAGTCACAGCGGGAGACTTCAGTAAATCTTGAAAATAAGGGATAGGACCAAAATAGGTAATGGGGAAGACCATTTTATTTAATCCTTGAGAATACCCTATCCCATCTAACGCCACCATTCGGATCTTTTGAGAACCAAACAATAGCAGCTCTACCAATGACATGGTCTTCTGGCACAAAGCCCCAAGCACGAGAATCTGCCGAATTGTAACGGTTATCTCCCATCATCCAATAATAATCGAGCTCAAAAGTATAATCTTTTACAGGTTGCCCATCGATAAAATACACCCCATCCTTTTCAGCGAAATCTTTTCTTTCATAAGCGGTAATCACACGCTTATACCAAGCTACATTTTCTGGTGTTAAAGGAATAGTTACTCCTTTTTTAGGCACCCAAAAAGCAGGGAAGTTGGTCATGTTGGATGAAATCTCCATAGACCTTGGGTAATGCAATAAATTTTGTACTTTCTCAGCATTTGAAAAGGTAGGTCCTTCAAACTTTTGCTCAACTTCCAACTCAAAAGTAGCTCCAGGATAATTGGTTTGTAATGCTTTAAGTTGGTCTTGCGTTAATTCAATGGTTTTTGATTGCAAATGAATGTCTCTACCATACTCTAAACCATATTTTGATTTCATAATTTCATGTTTTGGCACTGTGAAATTATTGAATCGATAGCGTAAATTTTGATGAGGAAAAACAGGTGCTGGGTCGCCATTCACATACAAACGAGAGTCAATTATTTCTAATGTATCACCAGGAATACCCACACAACGCTTGATGTAGTTTTCTCGTTTATCTACAGGTCTATAAATCACACCGTAATGATCGATGAACTGTCCTTCTCCCTGTGAAAAAGTGCGACGTTTAACAGCAATTTCATTCCTTGCTAAATTGGTAAAGAAACCAAAACGATTCACAAAGTCTTCCCAATATGCATCGACCTCCATTTCGTATTGTGCAATGATTTTGGCCATTTCTAATTGGTAAATGCTGTCTTTTTCATCCTCTGAGATTTCTAGCTCACTAAGCTTGTTGACAAGTCTAGATCTTTTAGCATCTGTGGGCTGAACTGTTTTGGTGTTTTGATCTCGGTATAGGCGAATCGCTTCATTGATAACAATGCCGTGATAATCGTGCCCCATCAAACCATGTGGCATTCGTGGATCATATACCGCAGTATCCCCTGACGGATAATTAAAAACGACTACATCATAACGCTCTACTTCTCTCCAACCAGGTAATCTTGTGTACTCTAGCGTTTGCAAAGTGGTGTAGGAGCGTACATTTATCCAAGGAATGGTATTGTGAACCAACGGAAAAGACAAAGGTGTCAATGGCACTTTAGATCCGTAGGAGAGTTTATTCACGAATAAAAAGTCTCCTACCAGCAGCGTTTTCTCCATTGATCCTGTTGGAATTTGAAAAGGCTCGAAAACATAAGTTCGGATGGCACTTGCAGCAACTAAAGCAAATAGAATACTGTCGCCCCATTCTTTAATGACTGTTTTTTTACCTTTTTTCTTCTTCTGCGTAAAACCAAGTAAGTAAGCCAATAAATGACCAAAAATTGGAAGCGACAGCAACAAAACCAAATGATCGCCATGCGCTCTTCTTTGACGATGGATTTCATTTTCCCAATCGGTTTCAAAATTAGGTTGCAGCTTTTCATCATTAGCAATTTTGGCCATGAGGAGATAGGGAAAAACAATGCCTTGAATGGTATCGGCTAGTGAGAAAAATCCATACTTACGAATGTAACTCACATTAAATACCATCCACATAACAAGGTGTAAGCCCGGGATTATCATAATGAAACTCCACCACCAAGGTTGATTGGCAATTTTTGCCGCAATGGCATAATTATAAATAGGAACAAATGCCTCCCAAGGTTGATGCCCCGCTTTTTTAAAACTTTTCCACCACATGGCAATAATAGGATGGACTAAGAAAAAGAGATAAAAATACAGTACAGACATTACAATGAGTTTAGGTTTAAAACATCTTGCATAGTAAAAACACCTTTTTTACCAACAAGCCATTCAGCAGCTACCAAGGAACCAGATGCGAATCCTTCTCTGCTGTGCGCTTCATGCTCAATAACGATGCGGTCAATGGCGGATTGGTATGTAACTTGGTGCGTTCCCGGAACGTTTTCCTCGCGCAAAGCCACAATTTCTAAGCTGTTCTTAGATGGTTTGTTATGTGTTTCGTGTTCTTCACAAAACCAAGATGTATAGTTGTTGTGATTTGCAGTTATCCCATCTGCCAAACTAATAGCAGTGCCACTAGGTGCATCCAATTTCTGTAAATGATGAATTTCTGTCATCTGCACTTTGTAGTCAGCTTGAGGGGACATTAATTTAGCAAGGTATTTATTCAATTCGAAAAATAGATTTACGCCTATGCTAAAATTTGAAGCATGTAAAAGCGCACCATCGAACTTGCTAACTTTTTCTTTAACGGATGGCAATTCCTTATTCCAACCTGTGGTTCCAACAACTATGGGAATCTTTTTTTCTAACAAGTAATCGATATGATGTAAAACAGCATGAGGAGTGGTAAATTCAATGGCAACATCAGCTGACGACAAGTCTACTGATTCAATTGGATTTTCTGCATCTACTCGTGCACATATTTGGTGACCTCTTTTAATGGCGATTGACGCTATGGCTTTCCCCATTTTCCCATATCCTATAAGGGCAATATTCATTGATACAACTTTATTTAATTTCAAAAATTCCACCTACGAAGTTTGCAAATGGAGGTGTAAATTTAATGGAAAATTTGATGTAATTAATAATCAATTCCTAACATTACTTAAATCCCTATGCTAAGATGCCCCCTTATTCCTTTATAAACCTCAAAGTATGTTGTATCAACTCATTCTTCACGCGATACAGATACATTCCCGAAGAAAGCCCAGAAATATCTACTTCAATCTCCATGCCTTCTGAAATTATTCCTTGATAAACAGGTTGAATTAACCGTCCTTGTAGGTCATACAAGTCTATTCGTGTTTTTGTGCTAGCTGGGTTTTTAAAAACGAGTGTGT
>JAFIEX010000049.1 GCA_020832365.1 Crocinitomicaceae bacterium | reverse complement strand
TATACCGAAAATGGTTTTTTTGAAATGGAATGGTACTTTGAGGGTGGTACTTTGCGCATGACAGTCGGTAATGATTTTATTGCGGTGGACCTCTCAGAGCACTAATTAAAAAACATTTCAATCAAGTATGTTTATGATTATTAAGTTCTAGTTGAAAACAATACCTTAATTAATATTACTTTATTGACCAAAAAGGAACTTTAGCACCAACACTAAATTAGTGCTTCTATTACAAGTATTTTAAGTCCCTTAAGTTTTTTGTAAATAATAATTGATGTCGTACATGGGCATCCTGCCAAGTGTTTGGAAAAACATAATTACCCAACCAAACATCATTGTATGCTTGCTTCATTTGTTTGGCACATACATCATGAGGCACTTGTCCAACTCCAGTTCCAAGTCCGCTAATTGTTACAGTATTAATCCTATTTTCTTTTTTTAGAAGTCCAAAAATTGCTTTAGCGGCTAAGTATACATTAACAGTATCTTTGAGAATTATCGGAACTCGCATTGTAGGGGCGGATATACAAAACGGTATTTCTTTGAAATCAGTTTCAACCAGCTCTGCCTGTCCAACTAAAAGTTCTCCCAAATATTTATCCTGTATTTGTTTTTGGAGTTTCTTTTGAACTTGCCAACCAAGTTTATTTGAAATTGCTAAATCTAATTCACCATCCATAAAACCAAACGAATTTGCCGGTGAAACTACGCAATCCGTTTTTAAAGAGAAGAAATCACCATTATAAATAACAACGTCATCACAGTCTTTAAAATGAATTCTCCATTGCTCACACATTGCTTTGTTTCTGTCAATCAGCTGAATTTTCATTTAATATTATTTTAACGTTTTCTACTTGATCTACTAGCACCAACAGCGCATGAACAACATTAAACAACTTTTTCACCTACAAAACGAATTGAATAACAAGACCAAAATTAATTTATACGTTTCATTTCATAGTAGATGCTCCACTTTAAAAAAGCTTCGGTAAATCATCATCATCTTTTTTCTTCCTTGGTTTAGACGGTCTTCGCAACTTAGTTAAATCCCATTCAAACTGCGTTGGAGGTTCATCCTTTTTTGTTTCTAGGGATTGTGTTGGTCGCTTTGCATTTAAAGAGCGTGGTGCAGTAACAGGCTTCTCTGGTTTCGCCTCCTCCTTTTTTTCCTCTTTTACTTCAATAGCGTCGTCATCTGAAATTGAAAGTTCGAAAGTCGGCATTTCGCTCTCTTCCTCGTTTGCATCGGTATTTTCATGACTCGACTCAACATCAGCCATATTATCATCTTCTTCTGGCCATGGAACATCACCACCAATCTCATGATCTAACACAACCTCCTTAACTTTGAGTTTGGTTAACTGATTTCCTTGTGTTTTCAGCCCTTTAATATCTATAAACTCATCCAAACGAACCTCCTTGTCCGGTAAATTTTTAGTCGCCTTCAATAACTTGTTAAATACAATTTTAACCCTTGGCTGATAAGCTGTTGAAACCACATCCAAATAGCTGCCTTCTGACTCACTAATGAACGATACTTTTTTATCTGTTGTAACCTCACACAAAAAGCGCTTTACGAAGTGGATCTCTTTCTCTGCATCAAAATAAACGCAGGAAATTGGTCGTTCTGGATGCCACTTTTCAATGTGTATCAAATCATCATCAAAATGCATCGCAAGGTCAAAACCAGACAAGCGATATTCACCTGATTTATATAAAGTTAAAATTTTATCTTCCCCTCTAAACTGTCCCAAAAACTTACCCCTACCCTCATCATTTAATCGACCAACAACCTCATCGTACCAAATTTTTCTAGCCGCGAGCGTAGAGCCCCCAACTTCTTTTTGAACAATCTTAGCCACTAATTCTTTGGTAACTAGATTTCCTTTTGCTGTGCGGGACTTAATTAACTGTTCACCGAGGTCAATTTCAAAGCGCAGTTTCTTTAAATGTGTTCTTGGTCTGAGCTGTACTTGAATCACCTCTCTTTCACCATTGGGATGTTCTGAAAAATAAAGCAATTCAGAACCCTTTACTCCGTTGGTTAAATCGTATTCTTTATCTCTTGTGATAGAATTCACAAAAAAGCGCTTCATGTAAGATGGCCCATTTTTACCATCGGCATAAATAACATGATAAATGGTGCGCTTGTCTCCTTTTTTCCATACTGCTGCATGCACGATTCCCTTGCCTACAAATTTCTTATCAGCAATCTTGGTCACCATCATTTTTCCTGTATCGAAGAAAACAATGACATCATCTATATCAGAACAATCCTGAACATAATCTGCTTTTCTGAGTTTGTAGCCAATAAAACCTTCTTTTTTGTCCACATAAAGCTTTTCATTCGCAATGATTACCTTAGCAGCAGTAATGTTATCGAACACTTTAATTTCTGTTCTTCGTTCCTTCCCTTCGCCGAATCGCTTTTTCAGATCTTTGAAGTAATCCACGGCATAATCGACGAGGTTATTCAGTTTTTTCTCAATTTCTTCAAGTTCAGACTCAATTTTCAAGATGATTTCATCTGCTTTAAAGGCATCAAACTTCGAAATTCGCTTTATTTTGATTTCTGTTAATCGGATAATATCGTCTTCTGTAACTTCCCGCTTAAGGTGTTTGATATATGGCTTTAAACCATCATCAATAGCCCGAATTACACCTTCCCATGTTTCTTCCTCTTCAATTAAGCTATATACCTTATTTTCAATAAAAATTTTTTCCAAAGAGCTAAAATGCCATTGTTCCTCTAGCTCTCCCTTTTTTATTTCTAACTCTCGTTTTAATAATTCAACCGTACTATCCGTGTTGTGTTTCAACATTTCTGATACACCAAGAAATTTTGGTGTGTCGCCATCAATCACTGAGGCATTAGGGGAAATAGAGACTTCGCAATCTGTAAAAGCGTAAAGTGCGTCGATGGTTTTGTCGGGAGAAACACCTGTTGCCAAGTGAATCATAATCTCTGCATCTTGGGCGGTATTATCCTCAATTTTCTTGATTTTGATTTTGCCCTTATCATTTGCTTTTAATACGGAATCAATTAAACTTGTAGTGGTTGTGCCAAAAGGAATCTCAGTAATGGTTAAGGTTTTATTATCTACCTTATTAATTTTAGCTCTGACACGCACTTTACCACCTCTTAAACCATCATTGTAATTGGTGAAATCAGCCATCCCTCCAGTGAGGAAATCTGGGTAAATCTCAACTTTTCGACCTTTTAAATAATTGATAGAATTATCAATAAGTTCAATGAAATTATGAGGTAGAATCTTACAAGCCATACCTACAGCAATACCCTCAGCTCCTTGCGCAAGGAGTAAAGGGAATTTCATTGGTAAATTTTCAGGTTCTTTATTTCTGCCATCGTAACTGGCTAACCAATTTGTAGTTTTGCTATTAAATGCGACGTGCAAGGCAAATTTAGACAACCGTGCCTCAATATATCGTGGTGCCGCAGCACTGTCACCAGTTAAAGTATTTCCCCAGTTTCCTTGACAATCAATAAGCAATTCTTTTTGCCCTAATTGCACTAGTGCATCCCCGATAGAAGCATCGCCATGGGGATGGAATTTCATGGTATTACCAATGATATTGGCTACCTTATTGTAACGCCCATCCTCCATCTCTTTCATGGAATGTAGAATTCTTCTCTGCACAGGTTTCAATCCATCAGACAGGCCAGGAACTGCGCGCTCCAATATCACGTAAGATGCGTAATCGAGAAACCAGTTTTCGTATAATCCACTTAATGGAACAATGTTCTCATCCAACTCTTCTTCATTGGAAGCTTCTGAATTATTATCCAATTGCTCATCGCCCTTTGGTTCTTCGTCTTCTTCTGCCATTGGTTAAGATGCTTTATCTAATTCTTTTTGTAATTTTTCTGCAGCTAACTCTTCTGCCAAATCTTTTTCCACACGCAAGTTATCCATGATGAATTCTTGGCGGTCTGGCGTGTTTTTACCCATATAAAACTCTAGAACCTCCTCGATAGATGTTCCTTTGCTCAGCAACACTGGTTCTAATCTGATATCTTCACCTATGAAGTGCTGAAATTCATCTGGAGAAATCTCACCTAGACCTTTAAATCTGGTAATTTCAGCAGCTTTCCCAAGTTCAGATATCGCGCGCTGCCTTTCTTCATCAGAATAACAGTAAATGGTCTTTTTCTTGTTTCGCACCCTAAAAAGAGGAGTTTGCAAGACATATACATGGTTTCTTTTTACCAAATCTGGGAAAAAGCGCAAAAAGAAAGTCAATAAGAGCATACGAATGTGCATACCATCCACATCGGCATCTGTTGCGATGATGATTTTATTGTAACGCAAGTTCTCCATGTCTTCCTCAATGTCTAGGGCCGCTTGTATCAAGTTAAACTCCTCATTTTCATAGACAACTTTCTTCGTCAAACCATAAGAGTTAAGGGGTTTACCTCTCAGCGAAAATACAGCTTGTGTATTCACATTTCTAGATTTTGTAATCGACCCACTTGCAGAATCTCCCTCCGTGATGAAAAGCATGGTTTGCTCTCGTCTTTCGTCTTTGGTGTCTGTCAAATGCACCCTACAATCCCGTAGTTTCTTATTATGTAAACTTGATTTTTTGGCTCTTTCTCTAGCTAGTTTTCGAATTCCTGAAAGTTCTTTTCTTTCTTTTTCGGACTGTTTAATTTTCTTCTCTAAGATATCCGCAACATCTGGATTTTTATGCAGAAAATTATCCAATTTAACCTTCAAAAAATCATTGATAAAAGCACGCATAGACTTCCCTTCCGGCTCAATTTCCTGTGAACCTAATTTGGTTTTTGTTTGCGATTCAAAAACTGGTTCAATCACCTTTACGGCTACAGCAGCCACTATGGATTGCCGAATATCAGAAGCCTCATAATTTTTATTATAAAAATCCTTGATCACTTTCGCCACTGCCTCTCTAAATGCACTTTGATGTGTACCTCCCTGTGTGGTATGCTGTCCATTTACGAAAGAATAATAATCCTCACCATATGTTCTACCATGCGTAAAGGCTACTTCAATATCTTCTCCCTCTAAATGAATAATCGGATAAAGTGGATCTCCGTCAATGTTGCTCTCTAACAAATCCTTCAAACCATTTTTAGAAACATAACGTTCTCCATTGAAGTAAATGGATAATCCTTTATTTAGGTAACAATAATTCCAGAGCAGTTTATCGATGTAAGGCTTTTTGAAAACGAACTTTTTGAAAACCTGCTCATCTGGCACAAACTCCACCAAAGTACCGTTAGTTTCCGATGTAGCTTCTACAGGTGGGTCTTCCACTAATTCTCCTCTTGAAAACACAGCTCTTTTCAACTGACCGTCTCGAACAGCGTAGACCATAAAATGTCCACTTAAAGCATTCACCGCTTTTGTACCCACTCCATTCAAACCAACAGACTTTTTGAAGGCTTTAGAATCGTACTTACCACCAGTATTGATTTTAGAGACAACATCCACCACTTTGCCCAATGGAATCCCTCTTCCGTAATCCCTCACCGTAACTTTGCCATCTTTTACAGTAACATCAATTTTCTTTCCGTTACCCATCACAAATTCATCGATGGAGTTATCAATAACCTCTTTCAACAAAATATAAATTCCATCATCAGCAGACGCCCCGTCTCCGAGTTTACCGATATACATACCTGGCCGAAGCCGAATATGCTCCTTCCAATCTAATGAACGTATATTGTCTTCTGTATAGTTATTTTCTGCCATAATCGATGCTACCTTCTTAACCTAACAAATTTACAATAAATTCTGCCAGTTATCACAAGAGTAAAGCATAGTTTATCCACTTTGATGTGTTGAATTTTTATGGAGAAGGGAATACTTCGGTAAATATCAAAATTGATTAATGTTCCCTAAACCACCAATTTTAGACTTTTCGATAAAACAGAGAGCTGCACTTCTGTATTGGATAGTGCAATAAATTCACCATCGATTTGCATGTAATTGGCATTTGTTCTGACGATTCCAGCAGTGCAAAATCGTTTAGGCAAGTTACGCTTCGATTGAAATGTTTGAAGCCTTGCTCCTAAGAGCAGTCGTAAAAAGTCAACCAGACCATTCTTTTGGACTACCACAATGTCTAACTTACCATCCGAAGCACTGGCATTCGGTGCTAACTGAAAACCATTACCTAACTCATTCGTATTGGCCAAACTGAAAAGCAAGACATCCTTCCATTTTTCCACACCTGTCTCAGATTGCCATTCTACACTAATGGGCTGGTAATTAAAGTAGGCAGAAAAAGTTAATCGGGCATAATTCCAAAAACCTCTTTTTTTTGAAGAGCTAAAGGATTTTGCCACATGGGCATCTAAACCAAAACCACAATTAGAAAGAAACAACCTATCCCCAGCCTTACCAACATCGACGCGCGTGATTTTTGCATGATTGATTTTTTCCACTGCCAATCGCAGTTTATTTGGAATTTTAAAATGATTGGCAAAACCGTTTCCACTGCCGCAAGGAATAATGGCTAATGCACAAGAAGAACCGACAAGAGCAGTTCCTATTTCGTGTACTGTTCCATCACCACCTACTGCTACCACAACATCTACTTTTTCCAACTTTGCTCGTTCGGCTATCTCTTGACCATGGCCAGCATAGGCCGTGTGAAAAAAAACTACTTCCCTATCCTTATGTTCAAAATATTGTAGAATAGCACTTTGTATTAGCTTTTTATCCTTACCTCCCGCAATTGGGTTAATTACAAACCAAATCAACTGCTTCATGGCAACATGTTATTATGGATTAAATCGAAATTATAGCGCTGAATAATCGCTTTCAATAACCTGGCATATTCCTCTGATTTTTCCCTGTAATAAACCAAAGAGTCTTGGTATAGCATCGTGTCCTGTTGGTAATTATAAAAATTCTCCACTCGGTCATCTCTAAAATTCAGCATGTAATCGCCTTTAAAAAAGTGATAGGTGCCGCTCAAATAACTTAGCGCAAAACGCTTTTCCAAATGAGAGAAATAAGAATTTCCAAAACCATAATGTGGCTCACTAAAACCTAGTAAATCCAAAATAGTTGGCATGATATCTACATGAGAAAAAATGCGGCTTTCCACCTTAGGCTGAATCCTTTTTTGCGGATCAAAAATTAAAATAGGCAAACGAAACATCCCTAGCCTATTGTTATATTTCGCTTCGGCCCCAGCTGGTGTATGGTCACCAGTTAAGACAAAAATGGTGTTTTTAAACCAATCTCTTTGCATCGCTTCTTGAAAAAACAAACGCAAACTCCAGTCGGCATAGGCAATCGACTGGGCAATTGGATGATCTCCACTTGGTAAATTCTTACGATGTTCTTCCGGAACAAAGTAGGGGTGATGGGAGGATAGTGTAAAAAGTGTTGCTAAAAAAGGAGGTGATAGCGAGTGACTGATTTGCTCGGCGGTCCAAGGATTAAAATACTCATCCAGCACCCCCCAAGTGGCATCACAATGCGCCTCGTTATTGTACTCTCTTCTACCGAAATACTGTTCAAACCCTGCTAATGCTGCAAATTCATCAAATTTCATAGATCCATTTGTGGCACCATGAAAAAACGCACTTGAATAACCGATTTGACCCAATAACTTTGGTAATGCCTGAATCGTATTGGTGCCATAATGAGAACTGATATAAGGATGGTCCATCCAAGATGGAATACCTGCAACAATAGCAGGAAGTGCTTCAATGGATTTTTTTCCGTTTGCAAAGGCATTTTCAAAATATAAGCTTTGCGTAATCAGGCTATCTAAAAAAGGTGTAAATGGGCCTCCTGTTTTTGTACCTAACCATTCGTTCCCAAAACTTTCTAAAATAATAATTACAATATTTGGTTGAGGTGTTAAGGCGTGACCAAGATTTGGTGTTTGAGTAACGCGATAAATTTTATTTAATTCTGCCTCCTCAAAAAAATCTTTTAGTGTTAGGGGCTCTTTGCCGATTGTTTTAATGATTGTCAAAGGAGTATTCAGCACTAAACCCGTGTTTTCAACATTGGTCCACTGCGCTGCTGTCATCATATCTGCTGGGCGATAACCAAAGCCACCCCGACCCATGACAAATAATCCTGCAACGCCCAAAACGAAAATCAATATTCTTTTCCATAAGGGAACAAAATAAGTATGACCAATTTTCTTTGTCTGTAGCCGAAAAAAAGAGCGCATTAGTAGTAAAACAAAAGTAATGAAGGTTAAAATCAACCACCAAAAATCTAAAATAAATGCACCAATTAACTGTTTAAAATCCTCACCGGTAGTCAAAGTAATGAACAAGTCTGAGGTACTTCTTTTAGAGGTGTAATTAAAATACTCTACATCCATCAAATTTAGCGCCATCATGACGATTAAAATAAATAGAAAAAGAAATTGGCTCATTTTTTTGTGCCAACGAAGTTTTCTTTGATCAATTGGAGTTAATGCGAAAACATAATAAGGGATCATGTAAATACCTAAAGCTACCGCATCCATATATATCCCCACAAAAAACTCATTTAATCCAGCTTGATGGAAAGTGGTTGCATGGTAAATCCAAAAAACGATTCTGGTTAGCGTTAAAAAGAATAGGCCAATTAGGATATTTAGTAATACCTGTAAAAAGTAATTTGGAAAATCCCTGAATTTTAACACTACCCTCACTATAAAATCTAGGTAAAGATAGAAAGTCTAATCGAATTTCACATAAACCAGTAACTTTATACCATGCAAAAATAGGATTACGAACACTATTTAACTAAATCTTTACTAATTTAGACCCATGAATTTCTGTTTTAATTGTGGACATGGTTTAAACGGGGGAGAAAATTTCTGTCCTAATTGCGGTATTTCCTTGAAGTCAGACAATAAAGGTCGTGAAGAAATTGAAAACGATAATACCGCTTCAACTGAATCACTTACATTTAGTTCGAATATACTTCTGGGAGGTAGTTTATTGAGACCGGACCGCGTAACAATTACTTCAACCCATTTCATTTACGAGAAAAGAAACAAAAATTTAATTGGCACTGATAAGGTAAGCATTCCCATAAATAGAATTTCATCTGTAAAATTAGACAGAAAGCTAATCGATGCTGCGCTTACTATATACAGCACTGGAAATAAAGAAGTGATTGTAAATGACTTTTCAATATCCAACGCAAGAAAAATTAAAGCAGCTATAGAAGAACGCATGCAATAAATGTTGTGAAGTTGATATAAGCAGAGGAATATAAAATGGGAACAATTAAAACACAATCCATTAGGGCTACAATTATTTCATACATTGGTGTGGCTGTTGGCTTCATTTCCTCTGCATTGATCATGCCAAAAGTTTTAAGTACAGACCAAATAGGTTTGATGAAATTGATTATCGCTATAACTGGCATTTTTTCATCTATATTTTCTTTTGGTATTGCACAATTACTTATTCGGGTTTACCCAACTTTTAGAGAGAACATCAATAAAATAGCAGCACTGTTTTGGTTAGCCATGCGAATAACTTTAATTGGTGCTGTTATTGCACTCCCTTTTTATTATTTCTTAGCCCCGCAACTTTTTCACATAGATCAGGAAGTGAGTGATTTCACCAAAAATGAGTGGTTTTTAATCGCTGTATTCGTGATGTTTTATTTTCGCTTGCTGTACATTGCATTATTCGGCTATGTCAGAATGATGGATAACGTTGTGCTTGATGCTTTTATTCAAGATGTCCTTACCAAAGGAGGTGTTTTATTACTGCTCATTTTATTTGTGCTCAACTGGATAGATTTCACCAAATATGTGTATTTAGTAATGGCCATGTATTTGGTCTTTCCATTTCTCTTCCTTTGGTATTTAAAAAAAAATGGAGGAATTCCAATTTATCATCATAAAATTAAATTTTCCAAACCCGAGAAGAAAGAATTTTTTTATTTAGCTTCTTTTGGATTGTTGTCGACTATAGGTGCGTCCCTGTATATCTATTTAGACACCTTAATGGTAAGTCATTACTTAGGGGAGTCACAAGTCGGAATTTATGGCACGATGTACTTGTTCGGGGTGATTGTTTCCGTTCCAGCAAGAGGGATGAAAACGATCTCTGCCTCTGTCCTATCCAAAGCTTACAGTGAAGGGAAATATGATGAAATTAAAAACATATATCAGAAAAGCAGTATTACATTATTATTAGTTGGGGGTTTCTTCTTTGTTTGTATTTATAGTAATATGGCATCCATGTACCAGTACTTACCCGCAGCTTTCGAAGCAGGCAGTTACGTTGTATTATTTATTGGGTTAGGACAATTATTTGACATGCTGTTTGGCGTAAATCATGAAATTATAGCTGCATCTAAATACTATCGTTACAACACCTACTTTGTTTTTCTTACTGCTATTTCAGGAATAATATTCAACATTATATTTATTCCAATTTACGGAATAACTGGAGCAGCGCTTGCTACTTGTCTATCTATTGTCTCAATTAATTTATTGCGCCTACTTGCGGTATATAAATTATTTGGTATTTTACCTTTTACAAGGAAAACAATTTATGCTACACTAATCATTGGCACGCTTGCCTTAATTTGGATTTGGATGCCTAAATTAGACAATATGTTACTAAGTATCCTCTATAAAGGTCTTACTTTCGGGATTGTTTATATCTCAATAATCTACTATTTGGTTCTTTCCGAGGATATCAATAAAATGATAGATAAAGTCTTGAGACTCACTATAAGAAAGTGGAAATAGCTTAAATCTTTTTATTGAAAACAAAAGCTGAGATTAGGCTAATACTAGGTCATTCAAGAATTTTTCAAACCTTTGATTCTTTGCAACTGATTCTTCACCTAATATTAGTAAAGTCTTTGGTTTGTTTCTTTCTAACCACATAATAAAATTTGATTTTGTAGCAGAAAAAGTACCGTTGATATCAATTTTATGACCAGTTTTATTTTGACTGACAAAATCAGCAAAAATTTCTTCATCATCTTTGGAGATATTATGATTCTCATGAAAAATTATCACGGCATCAGCCAAGTCAAAGAGATTTGGGTCTTTATCTTTGCTATTCACGTATTCGACTTCGTTTTTAACATAGCTTGCCCATTGCTCCATACGCGAGTTAAAAGCACTTTTGCCTATCAATATGATTTTTTCAAAACTCATTTTATCTCTCTCTCTTAAAAATCGGAATGCAAAAATAATCAGAAACCCGAAATAAGACATTAATATTTTTTAAAAACAATTAAAACTGCATATTTGCGTAATAAAAGTGAAAATTAATGATCCAAAGAATTAAATCATTACCGCCATTCGGTCAGTTAATGGCGCTATTACTTGTTGGCGGGGTAAGCTTTTTCATTCTTTCGACTATTTTAACATTAGTCATCACATCTGTTTTCCCTGATATACCCATTACGGATACCATCTATTTACGTAATGCTCATCCAGTGCTATTTATGCTTTTAACCATCATTCCACTACAAATTGGATTTCTTTTTGTCCCCGGTTATTTGTATCAACAAGTCACACATGAAGCAAATTGGCCAATTAGAACTATCAAAAATAAACCCACCAAAATAACTTTAAGCATAGCTCTTTTTGTTTCAACCTTTATTTTACTTCCCTTTTTGACCAAAATAAATGAAATTCCTTTAAAGTATTTCGATTGGTATGACCACCTCATTGAAATTCAAAATGAACAAATCACTATGATCAGTCATTTTATTCAATACGACGTCTATAGTTTCATAACCGGCATAATACTCATAAGCATATTGACTGGAATTGCAGAAGAGTATTTTTTTAGAGGATTTATTTTTCGGCAAATGATAGATAATAAAATCAATGTCTTTATTAGTTGGGGGTTGAGTGGGTTTGTTTTTGCTTTACTGCATTTTAATTATGTTCAATTCTTACCATTGTTATTGTTTGGAATTGTATTAGCAATAATATATACATTAGTCGGTAAACTTTGGCTCTCTATCTTATTGCATAGTGCAAATAATTTCATCCAATTAATATGGATAAGAATGGATTACTCACCAAAATGGATGGAAGAGGTGAATTATATAACAACAATCCCGTCAATGTTGCTATTGACGGGATTAATAATCTATCTATACAGGATGTTGAAAAAGACCTCCTAACTAGTTTGAAAAAACACTATTGTACTCGAATGTTATAACCTCCAACATTACCTTTTTCTTGAGCAGCGTAACCAATTTTGTTGAAATTCAGATCTCCAAGAATTTCGCGAGCTTCGAAAATAATGCCCATCGGTACAAGCTCATCCGCTTTAAAACAAGTAATTATTTCTTCGCGAGGCGCAGTAAATTCAGCAGGTTTAGCTGCTAACTTATCTAGCTTCCATTTGCCTATATATTTTATACCATCTTTATGCAAAATTCCATCATATTGCACAGCTATACCTTTGTCAAAGAGACTTGCGTCTCCTTTAATGGGTGCTCCAAGATATACAAAATCAACTTCGCTACGCTGTTTGAATGGTGTCAAATCTGTAAGCCCACTTCCTTGAGCAGGTGTGATTTTGACAAGAGGATCTATTTCCTTAGTGGTAGTTGCCACCATGAAGAAAAACAAAAGCATAAATACAATATCAGGCAATGAGGAAGTGTTAATTCCAGGCGCCTTTTTTCCGTCATCTTTTTTAAATTTAGACATAATTTTAGCGTTTTGGTTTAACTTCAATTAATCGCAATGGAAACAACAACTCAATTAAATCCATTTTCTCTCTATATTCACTTACCCTAGGCTTATCTTCTAGCATGTTTTGCTGCCAATAAGTGCGCATAGCAGAGTAGGTGATACCAAACAATTCAGAAGATTCATTATCCCTCAATTGCGTTACAGCTTTTTCTACTTCTGATTGCACAGCAACATATGCGCTATAGTCCGTATCAATAAATGATTCTAAACGGATATGAGCTTGAAGTGCAATTTCTGGCATTTCTGTTTTACCACTATACTGAGAATACATTTTAATAATCTCAAGCTTTTTTCTCCACTCTGCAATCTCATTCAGGGTTTGCTCGATATACTTGTCGATGTTTGGATTTTTAGCAGCATCCTGTCGTTCGTAGTTATCCAATCTTATATATGCTTCGTTTAACTTTTGTTGGTACATGTCTTTAGTACCGAAAGCGTAATAAGGATAATTTAACTCCCTGTTGGTCTTTCTATCTCTATTAACCAAATAAAAGTGCTTGATTCTGCTATTCAACTCTGAAATATCTTCAGGGCGGATAATAGAGTCTCTTGCTTGAATCACCTGTTTATTATTGATAGCGATTTTATAAATAT
This sequence comes from Crocinitomicaceae bacterium, assembly GCA_020832365.1. Lineage (GTDB taxonomy): Bacteria > Bacteroidota > Bacteroidia > Flavobacteriales_D > Crocinitomicaceae > JAFIEX01. The sequence goes on along the minus strand of JAFIEX010000049.1, from coordinate 2,733 downwards.
TCTTCTTCTCAACTTCAGGTTGCTTCTCTGGCGGAATTTCTACCTTTTTAGGAATCATGCGCAGGTATGCCGTATCCTTATCCATCGTTGTTGTAACAAGGAAGAAAATAAGGAGCAAGAAAGCAATATCTGCCATCGAACCTGCATTGATTTCTGGTGCTTCTCTCTTTGCCATTTTAGTTATTTCTAATCAGTTTTAGTATTGGTCCTAATGCAAGCGCAAGAATTGCACAAATAAAAATTGCTGTTAAAGCCGTAATAATTCCTGCGTGTGTAAAATTTAGCTCGCTGGCAGTTGCAGTAACTCCACCTGATACCCCTAATGATTCTACTGTATCAGCTGTCCCAATAAGGTACGCGATAAAGAAAAACAAAGCGGCAATTACCAAACCTAATACAGACTTAATTGCCGTTGCAGGTCTTGAAATTAATAGTAGAGCAAAAAACAACAACACGAGTATTACAGCCGCAATAATAGTAATATAACTAATATTAATTACCGCACTAAACGCAAAGCTATCCATGAATTCGGCTTGCTCTAGTTTATCACTATCGGCATTAACACCAGACCCCATTACTATTAACCCTGTAAGTAATGCAGGGGCAGCAATGGCAATCTTAATAATTAAGCCGATAATATTTAGCTTTTTCTCGTTATTCATCTCAAATGTTTTTGATATACAAATTAGGTTTATTTCGCAACATTGTGCTTTAACATCATATCTACCAAAGTAATAGACGCATTTTCCATTTCATTAACAATGCCATCTACCTTTGCTACTATGTAATTGTAAAATATTTGAAGAATAATTGCCGAAATCAAACCAAATACGGTTGTTAGAAGTGCTACCTGAATACCACCAGCTACTGTAATAGGTGACACCTGACCATCTTCAACAATTTTCTCAAATGCTTGAATCATACCAATAACTGTTCCCATGAATCCAAGCATTGGAGCTAGTGCGATAAACAGCGAAATCCAAGAAACCCCTTTTTCCAAAAGACCCATTTGAACACCACCATAAGACACAACAGACTTTTCAACAGCCTCAATTCCTTCAGATGATCTTTCTAAGCCTTGGTAGTAAATAGAAGCTATAGGCCCTCTTGTGTTTCTGCATAATTCTTTTGCCTGCTCAACACCACCAGAAGCAAGTGCCTGCTCAACAGACAAAATAAATTTCTTGGTATTAATAGAAGACAAGTTCAAATAAACTATTCTTTCAATACATAAAGCGAGACCAATAATCAAGGCAATTAATACGATACCCATCCAAAAAGGATCTCCTTCAATAAACTTCCTTTTCAAAGTAGATGTAAAGCTAACTTCTGCTTGTGCATCTTCATCACCAGATTCTGCTACTGCAATAACGTCCTCCTGCTCTTCAAGACTAATTGTTTCCAACTCATCAATCGGAGCACTTTCTTCGGTCAACGTGTCATTTTGATCAGTTTCTGGTTGTGCATAAACTGTTGTGTTAATTCCGAATACAAACATTCCGGCTACCACTAAAGAACTTACAATTTTTTTCATGTTCAAAAGGTTAATTTAATCGTTCTAATTATTAATTATGTTTCAAAAATAATAAAAGTTTTCAAACTATGGCGGAGAGAGAGGGATTCGAACCCTCGGTTCCGGTACAACCGGAACACTCGCTTTCCAGGCGAGCCAGTTCAGCCACTCCTGCACCTCTCCTTCTTACTTTTCCAACTTTGGGTCGCTAATGTACAAAAAAATCACAACTCCAGCTCATAATCTTCGTCGAACTTAATAATTTATTAAAAACGTAAAGCTGTTTTCTATTGACCGGACCTAAATATTTATTGATGTGTAGCGTTCAACGATTAAAAAAAATCACAAAACGATAGTTTACAGGTGAATTCAAAAAAATAGCCACCAAATGACCAACAAAACAAATAAAATTGAAAAATAAATAAAATAAGTTCGCTTATATTGCTTTCGATGCTCCTTCGTTACTCGCAAATAGTAGGACTTTTTTGATTTCTCTAGATCCTGCATCCATCGGCCATTTTCAAACAAACATGCTAACAAATCATAACTTAGAAAAACTTCACTTTTAGTCATAAAGGGTTCGAAAGCGTCAAACTTTTTACGAACATGAGTTACAACGCTATAATCACAGTCTCCTACATGTTTCCAAACAGTAATAAACTTTCTTAAAAAAAGGAAATTATTGGATCGCCAGTCTGATAAATCCAGTTTATCCAACTTCACAACTATCTTCTGACACATTGCATCTACCTCAAAGCTGTCCAAAAAAACCAAATACCCTAAGCCCTCATTCAAAGAAAAAAATGTTTCATTTTCCAAACCGTCAACTATAGTTCCTTTAATATATTCCTCAATAAAGGGCATTAAAAAAGACTTGAATTCATTCCACAAGGCATGCTTTTTATAAAAAGTTAATCGCCGAGGAAGCTTGTAAAAATTCTTGTGTAAAGTTGCTTGCAACAAGTTATCATCATGAATAACCCAATTGTAAAACAGAAAGCTTCTTTCTGAATCTAAATATTTGATGAATGCTTTTTGATCATCAGACCAACAAACCTCACCCTGCCTATGATGTATTTCACACTCAAATATTGTTTTTGAAGCAGCATTCAATTCCTCCCAAGACTTTACCTTGTTGAAAGTTGGTAGTTCATGTAACAAAAAGAATTGCATTACCTCTGCTTAAAAGAAGCGATATCCAACAAAAAATCAACATCTTC
>JAFIEX010000048.1 GCA_020832365.1 Crocinitomicaceae bacterium | reverse complement strand
AACAACTATGTCTCACCCTTAATCAAATCAAAGAAAGTAACCGCACCAACGGCATTTCTTTCTGAATCAATAACAGGTAAATAAAGAACTGGAAAAGGCACCTTCTTAACAATTGATAATAAATCTGTTACATTATTATTAGCGCCAATAGTAATCGGATTGGGATTAATAAAAATCTCCAAATTATCTTTTGGCAATTCTCCGTTTAATCGAATTAACCCTCTTCGAATATCAGCGTTAGATATGATTCCACAAAATTTACCCTCTTCTAAAATCATGGTATAGCCTAATCCGCCTCGATCAATAGATTGCAAAACACCTAGAAATGTCATGTTTTCTTTTTCTACCCCTGGACACTCCTCAAGGGGAACCATAAAATCACTGATTCTAAATTGTGACTCTACTTCCCGCTTGGTTAAATCCATCAATGCTTGACCAACACTAGCCGATTTAAACAAAAAACTACCTGAAACAGAAGCACGCACACCCATATTTCTCAAGATGAAAGAAACCTCGCCATTTACACCTCCATCCACATGAATAGCTTTGTCAGGAAATTTTTTCTTAAATTGACGTATTTTTTGAAAGTTGAAAGCATCAAACTTACCACCACTTTCCCCAGGAATCGTGGCCATCATTAAAATGAAATCCATATCCAAATATTGCTCAAAAACCGTAACATCCGTTGGTGTGACTATCGCTAGCCCTAACTCTTTTGCAATATCTTTCGGGAAAACCACTTTTTCTTTTAAATCCTCAAACTGGAAAGTGACATAGTCCAATTGCAATTGACGCAAGGGATCGAAAAATTTTTGAGGATCTGAAGTAATGATATGCAAATCAATTGGTAAATGACACAGCTCCCGAATTATTTTAATGTCATCTAAAACCGATAAATTATCTTTACAATCCACATGCAGCATATCAACCTGGTGTTTCACCAAATCATCAATGGTTTGTGCTAATGCTCTATTTTTGTCCGAATAAATGGAAGCGGATATTTTCATTTATTTATTTTAATGTGATTCAACTTGGGAGAAATCAATAAACATTACTACTGATTATTCACCAAATCGCCATTAGTAAAAGTATTTTTATCTAATAATCCTTTTACTGCGCTCAGCTTGATTCCGTGTTGTTGACTAATTTGCCAATTTTCAACGCTAGTCAGATGCTGAATCATTGCCTGATCTTTTTTCCTGATGCGTTTTTTAGGCATGATATAAACTTTTTCTCCTGCAACAAGCTGATCTTTTCCAACTGGGAAATCATTATACTTGTGCAACTGTCTCAATGTTAAATTTAATTCTTTAGACAACTTTACAAAAGTATCCCCCTCTCTGGCAACTACATATTTCGTTCGATTAGGATTTACGTGTATTTTTCGCTTTGGACTTTGTGCATTTATAGACCTATGGTTATCTTCCTTAACCACTTTTTGATTTTTATCATGATTAACAGCTGGCTCAGCTATTGCAACAAGCGAAGATGTTTCGGCTAACTGATTTTTGTTTTCTTGAGCAGCCAAATACTCTGTCCAAACCATTCCATCAAAAACATGTAGATCATGCTTTTCGATTAAACTGATAAGTAGATCGGGATATTTTGGATTGGTTGCATAACCTGCTTTCTTTAGTCCATGCGCCCAACCTTTATAATCTGTCTTTTCTAGTTCGAATAAGAATGCATAACGCGACCGTGTGGTTAAAAAAGTACTGTGGTCTTCATAAGATTGTGCCGCATTTTGATACTTTCGGAAGCACTCATTTTTTTTATCATCATCCTTATGAATGACAGCACCTTTCCAATCATGACACTTAATTCCAAAATGGTTGTTACCATTCACAGCCAAATAGGACGTACCAAATCCACTCTCTAAAATCCCTTGAGCAAGGGTAATACTTGCCGGAATACCATGCGTTTCCATCTGTTTTATCGCAGTAGGATGCCATTTCGCTATATAATCTTCAACTGTTTGAGCATGCACAGTACCAAAAAAGCAAACTACTAAAAATAAAAACCGAACCATCATCACTACTGTTTTTTTATAGTAATACGGAAGTTATTAACAAAGGTTACAGGGTTTTCAACAGTTACAGAAATAGTCTTTGACCGATTTTTTCTTCAAAAGCCTTAACCCCCTGCAAACCTCCAGTATGTATAAACAGCAGCTTCTCTGTTGGGGGGATATTTCCTTTTTTTACTTCATTGACTAAAGCATAAAGCGCTTTTGCGGTATAAATTGGATCTAAATAAAGTGATAACTGCGCAGCAACATCACGGATAAACTCAATGAGTTCCTCATTGTACTTGGTATATCCACCAAAATGGTAATCCCCTAAAAACCTAATTTGCTGATGGATGATTGCCTCTGTTTCTTCTTCAGAAAAGGTTGCATAATAAATCATTTTTTTGATGGCCTCTGCATGGAAATCCCCCTTTAGTGCAGGAACCACATGTAAAAGCTGATTGTCATTTAATGACAGCGCTAAACCAGCTGCGGTAGTGCCTGTTCCAGCAGCAACAAAAATATGATCATAGTCAGCTGCGGAAGATGGTAGTTCTTTCAGAATTTCTTGGCAGCCAATCACACCATAAAAATTCGCACCACCCTCAGGAACAATATGATAACCTGGATAACTATCCTTTAAGCAAGGTTGATAATCCATCGAAGTGAATTCCCTGAAGTCATTGCGTGGAATAAATTGAAGCTCCATTCCAAATTGATTACAATTGCGGAGCGTTTCATTGGAATCACACGTTAATTCATCACCTCTTACGATGCCAATAGACTTTAATCCAGCCAATTGAGCAGCTTTCGCGGTGGCCACCAAATGATTAGAATGCGCGCCTCCAAAGGTCAATATACCCGACATTTTATTCTGAACAGCACAGGCAATGTTCAATTTTAGTTTTCGCCATTTATTGCCAGAAACAATGGCATCAATAGCATCATCATGCTTGACATCGAAGTTCAAAACACGCCCATCTTTCAATCGATAAGTATATTTTTTTACTTCAGAAGAAGCAGTATTGAACATTACAAGAAGTTTTTATACGACGAATCATTCAAGGGTTTAGGCCAATTCGCTATAACATTTTTCAATTTTTCCTCGGAGCAATCTAGTACCAACCAACCTGCTTGATGAAGCTCATTAAGTTCCGATATATGAACTCTTTTCAGCTCCCCATCACGTTCTAGCCAAACGTTCAATCTATCAAAAAAATCAATATTTAATTCCTGACCAATTGCTTTCATGAGGTGAACAGAAGCATCAATGGAACAGCCGCTCGGAGCCGTTACAGACTCCTCAACAACTAACATAACGACAACAGCTTTCAAAATTCGAAAGTTGGCCATTAAAGGCTTTCCATGCGCCGCCCACTGCGCTGTAAATACATTTAGTTTATTTTCAAGGAACAGAATTTCATCTTGACTCAACACGCGATTCGTAGCATACAGCCATACACGTGCATCAGGTGAAAATTTGTCCAAAGTTTGATCCTGCTCTACCATCCCCATGCTTTCTGTTATAAGTCCGCAGCAGTTGCAATTAATTCTGCAACATCCATAACTTTGATATCGTCTTCTTTGTTGAAATTCTTAACGCCGTCCGTCATCATCGTATTACAAAATGGGCAACCCGTAGCAATAATATCAGGTTTAACTTCCAAGGCGTCTTCAGTTCTTTCAATGTTTACCTCTTTATTTCCCTTTTCAGCCTCTTTAAACATTTGGGCACCTCCAGCGCCACAGCATAATCCTTTAGTACGACAGCGTTTCATTTCAGCCAACTCTGCATCCAATTTTTGAAGCATTTGGCGCGGCGCTTCATATACATCATTTGCTCTACCTAAATAACAAGGGTCGTGAAAAGTGATTTTCTTACCTTTAAAAGTGTCCCCCCCTGCTACTACCAATTTTCCTTCGTCAATAAGCGATTGAATCAACTGTGTATGGTGAATGACCTCATAATTTCCTCCAAGTTCTGGGTATTCATTTTTTAGCGTATTAAAGCAATGCGGACAAGCCGTTACGATTTTCTTTACCTCATAGCCATCTAGCACTTGGATATTCATCATCGCCTGCATTTGAAATAAAAATTCATTTCCAGCACGCTTTGCAGGATCACCGGTACAACTTTCCTCTGTGCCTAAAACTGCAAATTTCACTTCACATTTATTCAAAATTTTCACGACAGCTTTCGTGATTTTTTTTGCTCTATCATCAAAACTACCAGCACATCCTACCCAGAATAATATATCTGGTGTTTCACCGCTTGCCATCATTTCTGCCATTGTTGGCACTCTTAATGCTTCACTCATTTCTTACAACTTAATTGTTTCAAAATACTACTTTAGTCATTAGGCTTCATCTTTCCAATTCAAGCGATCCGCTTGACTAAACTGCCAAGGTGCCCCATTGTTTTCAATATTGGTCATCATACCTGTCAATTCTGAAGGCGTTTTACTTTCCTCCATCACCAAATACCTTCGCATATCCATGATAATTGACAAAGGATCAATATTAACTGGACACTCTTCAACGCAGGCATTGCAAGAAGTACAGGCCCACAGTTCCTCTTCGGTAATGTAATCTCCAAGCAAACTCTTACCATCATCGTAATCCTTGCCGTGTTTATCAATATTTTTACCAACCTCATCCAGTCTGTCACGTGTATCCATCATGATTTTTCTTGGAGACAATAACTTACCCGTTTGATTCGCAGGACAAGCAGCAGTGCATCGACCACATTCCGTACAAGTGTAGCTATCCAATAAATTTTTCCAAGTTAAATCCTGAACATCTTTTGCGCCAAATCTTTGCACTTCTCCTTCAGCCGGAGCTGGAGCTGCAAAAGGGTCTGCATTGGGGTCCATCATCAATTTCACCTCATTGGTCACAGACTCCATATTGGTGAACTTTCCTTTACTTTCCAAATTTGAAAAGTAGGTATTTGGAAAAGCCAATATAATGTGAAAATGCTTCGAGAAAGGTAAATAATTTAGAAAGGCAAACACCATAATGATATGCCCCCACCAACCGATTCTTTCCACTAAATGCAAGGAGCTATCTGACATACCACCAAACAAAAGCGGACCAACATGTTGGCTAATTAAAAATCCAAAACTATTATCCTCCAAGTACGGCGCATGACTTAACTTTCTTTGATACAATACTTCATCTGCACCATTCATCATAAAAATGAAACAGATTAATATGATTTCAGCAATCAAGATGATGTTGGCATCTAGCTTAGGCCAGCCAGTCATTTCATCTTTTACAAATCTTGGAATTTTCAATAAATTTCTTCTTGCTAAAAAGATAAAAGTTGCAACGAAAGCTAAGATAGAAAGCACTTCAATAAACGAAATCATAAACGTGTAAAAGGCTCCTAAATCTGCTCTAAAAATTCTATGCTTACCCGAAACACCGTCAGTAAAAATTTCTATTAACTCGATCTGCGTAATAACAAAAGCAGCATACAAGCACAAATGAAGGAATGCAGGTAGCGGGTTTTTAAACATTTTCTTCTGACCTAAAGCAACCAGCCCCATCACTTTCCAACGTTCCGCTTTTCGATCTGAACGATTGACATCTCTTCCAAGCAAAATATTTCTTCGAATTTTACCAGCATTATAAACAAAACCGCCAATCCCTGCAATTAGTAAAATAGCAAAAACAATGTTTGAAATCATATTGAAAATTTATTCGTTAATTTTTGGCAAAGTATCCAAAAAGGCTTTCAGTTTCCGCTCTTCTTGTTTCGTAAGCGGCACACCTTTTATTCTTGTCCCAAAAACAGACATATGAATATATCTCTCTGGATGTTCTTTTAAATCTTGTACTAACTCTTGAAGTCGTTCATTTGTTCGGTTTAGTTCATCATAAAGTTGATCATCGTTAAGTAGTTTACCAATTGTCCCTTCTCCTTGAGAAGAAGTTTCCAGTAATCCATTCAGTCTGCGCATGGTAACTGTCGCTTCAGCGATGGCATTTTTAAAGTCTACCGTCATCAAAGTATCAGTGAAATTCGAAATGTTACCAACAACTGACTTAATTTGTTTGTCTGTCTCCACTAAATTAGCGGTAATATTTTCTACATTATCAAAAATGTTACTCAATTTTATTTTTTGATCATCAATTAAGTTATCTAAGTTGTATGCGACCTTTGAAAAACGAGAGATGGCAATTTTTATCTCATTCAAGCCTGCGTCCATTGTATAAGCAGCAGAAGTATCCCAAAAAGCATTGATGGAAGCTACAATATTATCCACAGAAACCATCAAGTCTTCCATTTTTCGTTTAAGAGGTAACAAATGAACTTCTAGTTGCTCTTGTATCTCCTGACTTACAGATCCAATAAGCGTATCTCCTACCCTATAATATCCTTTATCTGCAATGAAATTCTGATTAATTTGAACACTTGTTGACAATACTCCAGGAACAATTTGAATATCAGACCCAACAGCCAGCCTCATTTCTGGGTTTTGAATACTGAACTTCACTAAAATTCTTTTCTTTGGGTCAACGTATTCACTAGGACTAACAATACGAACATCCAAAATCTTCCCGATTTCTACACCATTTAGGGTTACGGGGCTAGAAGGTGTCAATGAGCCAGATGTTGGAAAAAAAGCATAATACACATCGTCCCCACCAAAGAAACTATTGCCTTTCAAGTAGTTCACACCATAAATCAAGAGCAGCGTAGCGAAAATTACTACAAGGCCCGTTTTAAATTCCTTTGATACTTTCAAAACAGACTATTTTGGTGCTAAGATAATAGGTTCAATTAAAAACATCAAGAAATTTTAAAATTACTTTTTGTTTGATTGCAATAAAATGATCAATTATTTTTTCTAGACTGCGCAATTGCCTCGGAAATATTCATGCGTTCATCTTGTCGAAAGGCAACCACAAAAGCGTGTTGAAAGCCTTTTTGAACTAATTCTTCTCTTCGCTTTTTTGCAGCCTCAAAATCATTAACAATGGCATCTACTGTATATTTAAACAAACCATCTTGCACATATTCACTAACATCCTCTCCTTTAAATCTGGGGTCTGTTAGGCTCAATTTATCTCTAGAAGTGTCGATTTGGATTTTAAAAATAATGTCACTGTCTTTTAACTGCACTGACTTTTCTGCTACACTTTCAACTTTTGGACTTGCTACGACAGGTTTGCCTGCTTTAACATTTTTGATATAGCTCGCATCCACAATAGGCACTTGATTCCCTTCAATGGTATTTTTATATTGTTGAAAAGCGCGAAAAATCGCATTAGCCAACTGATCCTGATTCAGTGTATCTCTCAAAAAATTTTCTTCAGCTGGATTAGTCAAAAAGCCTGCTTCAACCAACACACTGGGCATAGTGGTTTTATACAAAACCAAAAAACCAGCTTGTTTCACCCCTCTATCGAAGCGACCAACGCCGCCAAATTCCTTCTGAATATTTGATGCGAAATAAATTGATTGGTCCAAAAAAACACTTAGCTGTATTTGTCTGGCAATAATGGCATCAGGCGACAAGTCAAAATCAGCATATTTTTCCTCACTATTTTCTTCGAAATGGATAATGCTATTTTCTCGTTCAGCTACTTTTTGCTGACTTTCTGTTCGATGCAAACCCAAAACGAATGTTTCTGTTCCATAGGCTTTTGGTGATGCAGCATTGGCATGAATACTAATGAATAAATCAGCATTATTTTTATTGGCAATTTTCGCACGTTCATCCAAGGCCAAAAAAACATCCTTGTCACGTGTATAAACCACATTCATATCAGGATACTTTTCTTTAATAAACTCTCCCAGCTTTAGCGAAATGCGCAAGGCCACATCTTTTTCTTTTAAATATTTACCGATACAACCTGGGTCTTTACCCCCATGACCAGCATCAATCACAACGGTATGCATCAGGTCCTGTGCCATGATTTGACCTTGTAAACCGAGTAAAGCTACCCAAAGAATTATACACCACATCAAAAGTGTCTTCAACATTTCGTTTTTCTAATCGTGTAATTTTTTAGCTTTGCATTCGTTTATAGCATGCAGTGCAAAATTACAATATTGAATTGAGCAAATATTATTCCATAACGCAACTTATCTTCGCTGTATTGTTAATAATGTTATTTCAGCAAATTAGTTACGCACAAATTGATGCTGAGCAAAAAAAAGAAAAGCCAAGAATTGTAAAAGAAGATAGCAGCTTCGATAGTCCGGTGGTTTACTCTTGCAGAGATTCAATATTTGCAGATTTAGAAAACAATAAAATATCTCTTTTTGGTGAAGCAAAAGTTGTTTTCGATGGTATTACCATGACAGCCGACCTCATTGAGTTAAATACAGAAACTAATGAGGTTTATTGTATTTACACACTTGATGAAAATGGCGAGAGAGTTGGCATCCCGAAGTTTGAGCAAGGAACTGAGTCATTTACGGCTGCTAGTATTCGCTATAACATGAAAACCCAGAAAGGGTATATTGAAGAGCTTAAAACCAATCAAGAAGAACTTTATTTACATATGGGAGTGGCTAAACGCCAGAAAAACAACCACGTCCACTTCAAAGAAGGAAAAGTAACCACTTGTGATTTAGATGAGCCTCACTTTCATTTTCAACTTTCTAAAGCAGTGATGGTACCAGAAGAGCGCATTGCTACTGGCCCTATGAACCTTTGGGTAAAAGGCATTCCAACACCTGTGGGCTTACCATTTAGCATATTACCAATGCGTGGGGAGACAGAAACTGGCGGGCTATTATTCCCTCAAATTGCCCCTACCTCTCCTTTTGGTATGGGATTCCAAGATTTAGGGTATTATTTCCCCATCGAACGTTCCGATCAAATTCAAACAACATTTTATGGTTCTTTATACTCCCAAGGCACCTTTGAAATTAGAAACCAAACGGATTACATGCGGCGATATAAATTCAATGGTGGCGTCAACCTAGGTTACAGTAGCTTCAGAAGACCTTTTCCTGCTGACAGCATTCGCACACAAAAAATAGTGGTGCAGTGGACCCATCAACAAGAAGCGAAAGCCAACCCTTATTGGCGCTTCAATAGTAGGGTTAATTTTCAATCCGACAACAATGGACAAACCACACTAGACCCTCTTGCCGATCAATTTTTTCAAAATAATTTTAACTCCGACATTAACTTAGCAAGAACTTTTCCTGGCAAGCCTATTACCATGGGACTTAAAGCAGGACTGCGACAAAATAGTGTATCTGGAAACTTAGATTTGGATTTACCTACTTTTACCACCAATGTCAATCGCTTTTTTCCTTTTAAAGCTTTGAGGAGAGATGCTGTTGGCAGTGAAAAATGGTACGAAAAAGTGGGTGTCACCTATAATTTAGAAGCTAGAAATAGGGCTTTTTTCCAAGACGAATTATTAAATGACAGGCGCTTTGATTTGATCCAGCAAACTTTCCAAAATGGAATTAATCAGAATGTAAGAATGATTACAGCAATCCCCATGTTTGGTAAAACCATCACTTTCTCACCAAACATTAACTATAATTTACGTACCAACTTTCAACAAATTCGTAAATCATTTGACCCTATTTTAGAAGAACAAATTATCGACACACTGCGCAGAGCAGGATTATCCCAAGATGTTTCAGCCAACTTTGACTTCTCTACTAACTTATATGCCTACTATCGCTTTGCTTGGGACAAAGACTTAAAAATGCGTCATGTAATCACCCCAAATATCTCTTTTCGTTTTTCACCAGACCTCAGTTCTTTCATCACAGATAACGTAGGGATTAGCGGCGAACAAATCTCCTATTCACCCTTTGAAAGAAGCTTATATAGAGAACCACAAGGTAGACAAGTCGGCGTAATGCGTTACAACATCAACAACACTTTTGAATTGAAACGAAGAGCAAAAAGAGACACACTAGAAGAATTTGAAAGAATTAGAATTATTGATGCCTTTACCATCAGTGGTGACTACGATCTTTTTAGAGATTCACTCTTATTTTCTCCTATGAAATTTGCCGCTCGATTCACTCCATTACCTGGCGTAAATGTGAATGCTGGTGCAGATTTTTCTTTCTACAGCTGGAACAACAACACTGGCGCAACTGAGGCTACATTTGCCTACCAAACTGGACAAGGCCTCGGGCGATTTACCCGCTTTGATTTTAACACATCCTACACCTTTGCTTCAAAGGAGTCCCAAAAGAAAATTGAAGAAAACCAAGATGTCTTTATGAACAATTGGGAAGGAGACTTTCAATACTATGCCATGAATCCTCATGAGTTAATTGACTTTGACATCCCCTGGAAAGTCAGTTTACAATACAACTTATTTTACAGCTTGAATACCTCTCCGCTACTTTGGCAACAAAGCAGGTACCGCGAGACACAGAGTATTACACTCAGTGGTGACGTATCTTTAACCAGACGTTGGAAAGTAGCAGTTAACGCGAATTACGATGTTACCAGCAGGCAAACAACACAAGGTAGAATTTCGCTCAACAGAGACATGCACTGCTGGCAATTGGCATTCTTTTGGACTCCTGTCGGCGGTCAAAGGAGTTTTTTAGTCCGGTTCAATGCAACTTCGAATCTTTTCCAAGCCGCCAAAGTTGAGCTTCGACGTCCACCAGAGTTTTTGTGATTCAAAATTTTTTATCTGAAACGTTTTTAGTCAAACTACCAAATAAAATCTTAGAGCTCAATTAGGATTCCCCCACTTCAATTAAACCTTATATTCATTTTTAAACAATTCTAAAATCTCAAACACTTTAGCCAAAATTACTTTATAGAACTTTTACATTATCATAATTACATATTCTTTTGCTCATATGTCGGGTTTGGTTTTTTCTTTATATTACTAATTCGTTCAGCATTTGTTTTAAGTTCAAATGTTGTGCCCCACTAACCGTTTTAGAATTGATTGAAACTAACTCAATCCAATCCATTATTTTTTTCTTTTCGCTCGTTTTTTCGTTCCAATATTCGGTTAAATCAATTGATGATGTGTTAATCAAAACCTCTAAAACAGAGTCTATATTCTCAAACAGTTTAATATAGATTCTTGGAATATTTTTGTATGTCTTATTCTTGATTAGATAATCGTCTTTTCCGCCGGCTGTAAATAAATCTCTAATATTTGGGCATACAACAGATTCCTTTGTTACCAACCAAATAGCAAGTCGAGCAAACTTGTCTCCTCGATTACTAAAAACCTCTGGAAAGTAAACCATTGCTCTGTTTTTTATTTCTTGCTTTTCTTTTTGGTTTAAATTATTCCAAATATTAATGACTAGATTACTTGCTTGTTCTGTATCTTGTATCCACCACAAATCTTGACCAGGTTTCAATTTACTTTTGTAGTAGTCTGTAATTGGTTTAATCGGATTTTGCTTTTGTCGCAATGTGTCGTAAGACGTATTTATCTTGTCAAATATTGTTTTACCTTTCTCCAAGTTGATATCTATTAAATATCTTGGCGAATGAGTAACAACGACTTCTGACAAGCATTCTTCATATGCTCTGCATTTGAATTCAATCGGTTTGCCGAGTTTGCCAAATAGCATAAATATTCTCTCAACATCTTCAACTCTTGTAGATTCCAAAACGCTATTTCCTGTTGTTTTCCAATGATTTTGAGTAGTAGTTTTTACTTCTATTCCATAAAATTTATTTGCGATAATGTCAGGGAATTTTTGTCCGCCAATAACTTCAATAGAATTTTCAAAAGCAGTTCCCACCGCTAATTCAGTCATTACGTCTCCAACGTAAGGTTCAAGTTTGTTGCCTTTTAGTTGTTCTATCTTTTTTGGCGATTTTTTAGCGTGTGCATTTAATTCAATAATTGTTGAATTAAGCAAAGTGTTGAACTCGTTTTTATGCGGTTCTGAATTTACTGATACTACCATTATTTTCTAAAATATAAATCCCAAACATCTTCTATTCTCTTTGCTAAATTGTAAGCGAGAAGAGGCGGAACTGCATTTCCAATTATTTTATATGCTTTTGATGGACTTACCAAATATGAACCTTTACGACCTTTCTTGTTCTCAATTACAAATTCATAATCGGGCGGAAAAGTCTGAATTAAAGCACATTCTCTTGGTGTTAATCGTCTTTCTTTTAGTCCTTTTGAAAGCTCTTCGATTAAAATCCCTCCATTTTTTTTGGATAATCGTCTGAACTCAATATTTCCGTGATGTTCTGCTCGGATTGTTGGGCTAATTCCATCAGGTTTAATTTCTATTTGTCCTTGACAATGTTTACCCATAAACTTTGCTTTTGAGTAAAATTTTTGGGATAAATCATTAGATTTTTCTGGCTCTTCTAAATTTGCAAAAAGTTCTTTTAAATCTACGTGGCGTTTTAAATTATCTCCGTCCGTTGTATAAGCGTGAGTTGGTTTTGGGTAAGGATTAAATTTTTCTGTTATAATTTCCTTTTCCAATTCTTCGAGTGCGGATTTTTTTAAAGCGGATTTCTTGATTCCAATAAAGAAAACTCTTTCTCTGGATTGTGGAACTCCATAATCAGCTGCGTGTAAAACTCTTGGCTTTAAAACTAAATATCCATTATCACCTGTGGATGAAAAATCACTTTGAATTATGTCTTTTACGTTTGATAGATTAACCAAGCCTTTTACATTTTCTGCAATGAAAATTTTAGGTTGAGTAATTTCAATCACTTGCTTCATCCACATATAAAGCTTTCCGCGAGTTTCTTCTGTGGCACAAGTTTCAGAGTTTAGTTCGCCTTTGTGGTTTTTATGGGAATTGAAGCCATTTCTTTTTCCTGCGACACTAAAATCTTGGCAAGGAAAACCGCCTGTAACGATGTCAATATTTTCAGGAAATACTTTAGTTCCGCTTTGATGAAGTTTTACTAAATCAACGATACTATCGGTTTGATAATCTTCTATATCGTGTCCTCTTCTAGAAAAATAGTGTACCCAAGCATTTCTCGCATCTTTTAAAATGTCGTTTGCAAAAACTGTTTTAAAGCGAGTTTTTTTAAGTTTCACAAAATTATTATCAAGCTCTTTTTCTATAAAATCAGGATTTAAAATTTCGTTCACAGAAGATTTTAAAACAGAAAAATCACCCTCAAACCCTAAATCCATACCTCCACAACCTGAAAATAACGAAAGCATATTTAATGTTGATTTACCATTTTTTTCTTCTTTTTGAGAATCAACTTTCGAGTTGAATTTTATAGCTAACTGAGGCTCTTCAACTAAGCTTGTTTTTTCCGTATCAGTCGTCAATGTTCGCATAGTTAATTTTTTAGAGGATGAGATTTTAAATATTTAATCTTACTTTCTGCCACTTTTAAAACTTTGTTTGCACAATCTTCATTTGCAATTTCATAAGCAATTTTGTCACTTATAAATTGAATCATTAATTCATCTTCATCAAGTTTTAAGATTTCCGCAATTCGCTTCAATATTTCTTTCGTTGGTTTCCGTTCATTTCTTTCAATTTTACTCAATATTGCTTGGTCAATGTCAACATAAGCAGAAACCTGTCTTAAAAGCAGTCCTAACTCTTATCTTCTGTTCCTTAATATTTGTCCGATTGTTTCCATTTGAAATTTATAACTTGACATTATTTGTCAAATATAAATAAAATAATCTGAGTGATAAATTCAGTATGTATTTTTTGCAGCGTTGACTTTTGCATCAGTAAATAAACAAATTCATTATTTCATAGGCTATGAAATAAATTCACTTACAATAAATGATTCTCTTATTTTCTTAAACAACATCTTGCCATTTTGCGATTACGCCAAAATGAAAAAAATTATCTTTTGGTAAAGTTGTTTTTCAGCAGGGATAAAAATATTTTATCAGAAACACTTAATCATTGGGACCAATACCATATTTTTTAAGCAATTCTAAGTGCTTTTCAAGCTCTTGTCCCTCAATAGGTTGACCGTCGAGGTAATAAGTGCGTGCAATCTCCTTTCCATTTGGGTCATAATTGATCCACCAACCGTGTCTTAGCTTGTTTTTATACCTTTCTAAATTTTCCACCCTTCCATTTGGATGGTACCTTCTTACTGCTCCATTGGGTCTGCCATCAACATAGTTGGCTTCCATTTTCTTGCCTCCACCTTGGAAGTACTCTTTCACTGGTCCATGCAAAACGCCCTCCGTGTAAGTTTCTTCGCGCATGATCTCTACCCTGCGGTCTTCGATTCTTTCTGGTATATAATAAATGGTTTTCACGCCATGTAACATGTCATTTTTGTAAGTTTCTTTATAGCTCAAATTGCCCTCAGGGCTGTAATGCGTCCAAATACTATCCTTTTTTTGGTTTTGATAAATCCCATGACCCAGTAACTTCTTGTTTTCGTAATAGAAAAAAGCCTCCGAACGGCCAGACGACTCATGCTTAATGATCGCCTTTACTTTAGATGATGGATAATAATAGGTAAAAGTCCCAACGGGTTGATCATTTTTAAACTCACCAACATAAGCTGGTGTGTTCATCCCTTCATGGTACTTCACCCATTTCCCTTGCTTTCTGCCTTGACTATCTTTTTGATTCACTTCTTGCCCGAAAACTGGCGCAGTAAAAAAAACAGCCATAAAGAAAAACAACATTCCAAATGAATAAAAAAAGTTTTGTTTGAATTTCCTTGTCATCTGCTAACTTTAATTAAATCTGATAATTGCAATAAATGTTCCACAATTAAATCTGCTTTTTCTGTAACCAACTCTTTCGAAGGAATTAGCACTGTTTTCATCCCTAAATTTGCACCAAATTGAATGTCAGTATTGGTATCACCAACCATGACTGATTTATTAAAATCCAAATCTGGAAACATCGTTTTAGCTTCCATTGCCATAGCTGGATTCGGCTTGCGTCTATCCTTCATTGCACCTTTTAAATTGTCGGCAACGAAGACAGCATCAATTTTCCCTCCTGCTTCTTCAATTTTCGCTAACATATAACGATGCACTTCCTCTACGTTACGTTTGCTAGCGATTTTTTTTGCGATACACTGTTGATTAGTAACCACAATAATGCGTTGAAACAGCGCGCTCAGACGGACAATTCCTGATAAGGCTCCAGGCAGAAACTCAAATTCAGAAGGGGTTGTAACGTAACCATCAAAATTTCTGTAATTGATTACGCCGTCACGATCTAGAAACAAAGTCCATGAAGGGTCAATCGTCAGAATTGGATGAGCTTTTGATTTGTTTTTCAATCAAATAGTTATTACTAGTAGAAGATGTTCTACCAATAAGTTCAGCGATAAATCCAGCTAGGAAAAATTGTGTTCCAATTATCATTGCTGCTAGTCCGATGAAGAACTCTGCCCTTTCTGAAAGCAACCTCGCTGGAGTCCCATCATAAAGGTGTAAAAATTTATCAACAATCAAAAAACCCGCAATGCCAAAACCAATTAAAAACAATAAGGTTCCAATAGCACCAAAGAAATGCATGGGTTTTTTTCCAAATCTTCCCATGAAAACAACAGAAAGTAAATCGAGCGGACCATTGATAAAACGCTCCAAACCAAATTTTGTCGTGCCGTATTTTCTTGCTTGGTGTTGCACAACTTTTTCGCCAATCTTGTGAAAACCGGCATACTTCGCTAAAACAGGGATATAACGATGCATATCACCATAAACTTCAATACTTTTAACGACAACACGTTTATAAGCCTTCAAGCCACAATTGAAATCGTGTAAATGAATACCAGAAAGTCTTCGCGCTGTCCAATTGTACAGTTTTGTAGGAATGGTTTTGCTAATTGGGTCAAACCTTTTCTTTTTCCAACCAGAAACAAGGTCATAATCTTCTGCTGTAATCATTTTGTAAAGTGAAGGGATCTCTTCGGGAGAATCTTGTAAATCCGCATCCATGGTGATGACCACTTCTCCTTGAGCCATTTCAAAGCCTTTTTGAAGCGCAGCAGATTTGCCATAATTGCGTTGAAATTTGATTCCTCTAATGTGCTCAAATTCATGTGCTAACTTTTCAATCACCGACCACGATTGGTCTTTGCTGCCATCATCAACTAAGATCACCTCATAAGACCAACCATAATCCGCCAAGGCAGAAACAATCCACTTATTCAACTCTGGCAATGATTCCTCCTCGTTAAAGAGTGGGACAACAATAGAAATATCGATTCCTTTCTTTTCCATATACGATTAGAGCAAAAGTAGTTATTTTAAACTGAATTTTTAGACTTGGGTCATGTAAAACTAATTTGTCTTGTTACTCAGCTTAAAACGTTAGGGATAAGTTCATCGGAATTAAA
>JAFIEX010000047.1 GCA_020832365.1 Crocinitomicaceae bacterium | reverse complement strand
AATGTTACCGCATGGATTTGGGTGGAGAGTCCTGTCTTTGACTTGACAGGAATGGTAAATCCGCAGTTTTTTATTGATCTGAAACATCGTCTAGGTTCGCATTCGAATAATCAATTTCGAGTGGAGTATTCCATAAACGGCGGTTCAAGCTGGGTAGTATTAGGGACGAATTCAGATCCTAATTGGTATATCGGAACGGGCAATGACTGGCGTCAGTCACACAATGACCCAGTCGATGAATGGACAACTTATCAAAATAGTTTATGTAATTTGGTTGGTCAAAGTTGTGTAAAGTTTAGGGTCTATGGTCGTCCGAGGTATATTAACACTAATTTCTATGATTTTGCTTTTGATAATGTGCGGATAGAAGATGCGCCTGACGTTGGAGTGATTGCTTTTCATGCACCGATAGATCAAGGATGTTTGTTCAGTGACGAGCAAGAAATAACCATAGAGGTATATAACTTTGGTTGTTCAGCGTCTAACGTTCCAGTTGTATGCGAGATAACTGGGGCTAATACCACAACCCTTACAGGGAATGTCCCAGGTCCAATTCCTGGTGGAGGATCAGTTTTATTTACTTTCCCCACAACTGTCGACTTTACTCCAATTGGGATTTATGATTTAGAGGCTTATACAGATTTACCTACGGATAATCAGAATTTTAATGACACTTCATACCATTCCGTCGAAGTAGATCAAATAACCATAACTAACTTTCCATACTACCAAGACTTCAATAGCGGCCCAGCATTTTGGCTACCTTCAGGGCAAGCCCCACCTTTAAACAATGGCAGAAACTTTGAACTAGGACCTTTGCCTTATTTGAATGGACCTGAAGGTCAAGGAGATTCTTGGTTTGTCCAAGCGACAGGGTCGGCAACTACCTATATTTGGGTGGAAAGCCCTGTTTTTGATTTTTCAAGTTTAACCAATCCAAAGTTAAACATGGATATTAAACACAACTTATCCAATTCTTCAAACTGGTTTAGGGTTGAGTATTCTATCAATGGAGGCAGCTCTTGGATTACACTTGGTTCTAATGCAGATCCTTTATGGTACAATGAGCCAACTTATTGGCGAAATACAAGTGGTGATCCGGCGGATAGTTGGACAAATGTAGAACTACCGCTTTGTGGTTTAGCAGGTCAACCCTGTGTTAAATTTAGAGTTTATGGTAGACCGAGATTTGTAACTTCTGATTGGTATTTCGCTTTCGACAACTTCCATATTACAGACACGCCAATTGACGCAGCTGTAACCTTCATGTATGGTTGTCATGGCTCGGAGTACGGCTTGGATGTCACGGTTTTTAATAACGATCGTTTGTGTTTAACTTCACCTGACATTACTTCCATTGATTTGACTTACACGATCGACGGTTCGACGCCTGTAACGCAAACCTTTACGGGGCTAAACATACCTTTTGGCAGCTCTGATGTAATAACGATACCAGGTATCACAATTCCATCTCCAGGAAGTGAAGTAACAGTTTGGTGCTCTTTACCGAATGGATTGGTAGATCAAATAAATAAAAACGATACGATGACAGTTGTCGCAGGTGTATGGCCTGATTGTAATGACCACTGTTCTAACGCCACACAGTTGAGTATAGGAACGACAAGTGCGAGTCAAACGAGTAATGCTACAGTTACACCAGGAGAGGAACCTGCATTTGCTTGTGATGGTTCGATAACATTGGAAAACACAGTTTGGTTCTTCTTTGAAACAGGGTCTGGTGGTGCAGAAGATATAGAAGTGATATTTGAGAATACGCAGTGTTTCCCCAATATATCCACAGCAGGTATTCAAGTGTCAATTAATGAAATAAGTGGCTTACCTTGTGACCCTGCTAATTATGCAGAAGTTTTCTGTGATGATCCAGGAAACTCAAATGATATTAGTTGGAACGCAGGTGTTTTACCCCCAAATACGTTGTATTACATTACCATAGATGGTTTTGCGGGCAGTGATTGTGACTTTGACATTACTATTACCGGAACAGGTTTAACCCCTTTACCAGTGGACTTAACAAGTTTTACAGCTGTTTGTGAGGGCACGAATAGACAAATAGCATGGAGCACAGCATCAGAACAAAACAGCCATTATTTTGAAGTTCAAAGGTCAATGGATGGCATTAATTTTGAAGTGATCGCCGTTGTGCAGGCAGCAGGGAACTCTAATCATCATTTGAGTTATAACTTTACAGATGAAGAAAAGGGGCTGGGGGGCATCATTTACTATCGTCTCAAGCAAGTTGATTTTGATGGGAAGTACCGAATTTATCCAGCAGTTTCTGTAGTTTGTGCATCGGATGAAATGTTGATGCAGTTGTATCCCAACCCAACTTCAACAAGTTCTGAGCTTTATATATACTCAGAAGAGCAACGCAATGCTAGCTTAAGGGTTCTAAATAGTGAAGGACGAATAGTTATGGAACAAGCTTTACAGTTGAGTCAAGGAGACAACTCAATCGAGTTGGATGCCTCTTCTTACGCTCCAGGAGTTTATCCGATTCAGGTATCTTTTGATGACCAAAGTAAACACATTAAGTGGGTGGTTGTAAAATAATTACCTAACCCAAAATCGAAGAAAATGCACGGTGATTAATCATTTATTCTGTTTAATTACTGTGCTTTTTTTCAACTAACAGCGCTTACATCACGGTAGTTATTTATTCTTGAAGGCTTTGTTATTACGTAATAGATAAGTTTTATTTAACCTCTTCAAAATCTACATCCTCTGCATCTGATCTCGGATTTTTTTCAATATTTACACGACCAGTAGATCGCTGAGAAAGCACTTTTTCCTTGTTCTGTTGTGCTTTACTTTTATTAGTTTCTTTATTGGCTTTCGCAATTTTCCTACCATTTAAAATTCTTGCTATCATTCGGAGAATAACGAATATGGCAATTAACAATAAAATGGTTTTAAATAAACCAACAATCCGAAGCAACAACATTACCTAGATAGATATAAGTTTCGTTCCGCAAAAATCTTTCTAAAAAACGGGTCTTTCAAATCTTTAATAAATCGAATTGCTTCACCCGTAGATTTCATTTCAGGACCTAGTTCTTTATTGACATTTGGAAACTTATTAAAAGAAAAAACAGGTATTTTAATGGCATAACCTTCCTTTCTTGGGGAGAAATTAAAATCAGTTACTTTCTTTTCGCCTAACATTACTTTGGTTGCATAATTTACATAAGGTTCGTCATAAGCCTTTGCAATAAAAGGAACTGTTCGGGATGCTCTTGGATTGGCTTCAATAACATATACTTTGTCGTCCTTGATGGCAAACTGTATATTAATCAATCCAACTGTCTTTAGCTCAACCGCAATTTTATGGGTAATATCCTCTATTTGCTGCATCACTAAGTCACCTAAATTGTATGGAGGCAAAACAGCATAAGAGTCCCCAGAGTGAATGCCAGCTGGCTCTATGTGTTGCATTACGCCAATGATATAGACATTCTCACCATCACAAATAGCATCTGCCTCTGCCTCTATGGCGCCACCGAGAAAGTGATCTAACAAAATCTGATTTTCAGGCATGTCGCGCAAGATGTCAACCACATGGTGTTCGAGCTCTTCTTTACTGATAACAATTTTCATTTTTTGGCCACCCAATACATAAGAGGGCCGAACTAGTAATGGAAAACCTAATTGGTCGGATAATTCTAGTGCCTGCTCTGCTGATTCAACAACACCAAACTCTGGGTAAGGGATATTGTTTTCTTTTAAAACATTCGAAAAACGACCTCTATCTTCAGCAATGTCTAATGCCTCAAAGCTTGTGCCGATAATTTTAATCCCATATCGCTCGAGCTTTTGGGCCAACTTCAATGCTGTTTGACCACCGAGCTGAACAATAACTCCTTCTGGCTTTTCATGTTGTATGATATCATAAATATGCTCCCAAAAAACAGGCTCAAAATATAACTTGTCTGCTGTATCAAAGTCTGTAGAAACAGTCTCGGGGTTACAGTTAATCATAATTGTTTCATAACCACATTCTTTAGCAGCTAAAACACCGTGTACACATGAATAGTCGAATTCTATACCTTGACCTATTCTATTTGGACCAGAACCAAGCACAACAACTTTCTTTCTGTCAGTGACCACACTTTCATTTTCCTCTTCGAATGTTGAATAGTAATAGGGCGTTTGTGCTTCAAATTCTGCTGCACAAGTATCTACCAGTTTATAAACTCTTCGGATATTTAATGCACTTCTTTTTTGGTAAACTTCTGATTCCAAACAACGCAATAAATGGGCAATTTGTCTATCTGCATAACCTTTTTGTTTCGCTTCGAAAAGTAAATCTTTGGTAATAGTATCAATATTGAATTTTTCAATTTGCCGTTCTAGCTTGATGAGTTCTTCAATTTGTTTTAAGAACCAGATATCAATTTTTGTTTTTTCAATGATGCGCTTCATTGGAATACCCAACTTGATAGCATCATATATATGAAACAATCGATTCCAACTTGGGAACTCTAAACTATGTAAAATTTCATTTTGATCGGTAACTTCTTTGCCATCAGCTCCTAGACCATTTCTGTTAATTTCGAGCGATTGACATGCTTTTTGCAAGGCTTCTTGAAATGACCTTCCAATACCCATTACTTCCCCAACTGACTTCATTTGAAGACCTAATGTTCTGTCTGCGCCTGGGAACTTGTTAAAATTCCATCTTGGTATTTTGACAATTACATAATCTAATGTTGGTTCAAATAAGGCCGAAGTGGTTTTAGTAATTTGATTACTTAGCTCATCTAAGTTGTAACCAATGGCCAACTTTGCAGCAATTTTTGCAATAGGATATCCAGTTGCTTTTGAAGCTAAAGCAGAGGATCTTGATACCCTTGGGTTGATTTCAATTGCAATAATATCCTCTTTTTCATCAGGCGAAACAGCAAACTGAACATTACATCCTCCTGCAAAATTTCCAATGGAACGCATCATTTTGATGGCCATGTTACGCATGCGTTGAAAGGTCGTGTCGCTTAAGGTCATGGCTGGAGCAACGGTTATCGAATCTCCTGTATGCACACCCATTGGGTCAAAATTCTCAATGGAACAAATGATTACCACGTTATCGTTGTTATCTCGCAATAACTCTAACTCATACTCTTTCCAACCCATCATGGCCTTATCAATCATCACTTCATGAATAGGGGAGATGTGTAATCCTGAGTCTAATAACTTGTCAAACTCTTTCTCTTCATAAACAACTGCGGCGCCAGCTCCTCCTAAAGTATAAGAAGCTCTAATGCAAAGTGGAAACCCAAATTCTTGAGCTACGCGCTTCCCTTCTAAGAAAGATTTTGCAGTTTTTTGAGGCGCCATCGGCACGTCAATCTTTTCCATTAAATTTCTGAAAGCCTCTCTGTTTTCAGTGATTTCGATAGCGTCGATATCTACACCTATCAAAGCAACACCAAACTCTTCCCAAATGCCCATTTCTTGACATTTAATAGCTAAGTTAAGTCCTGTTTGCCCTCCCATGGTAGGCAAAACCGCATCAATTTTATGGTTTTCTAGAATTTTAATAATGCTTTCTGGTTCTAAAGGCTCCAAATAAACATTGTCAGCAACTACTTTATCGGTCATGATGGTTGCTGGATTGGAATTGATAAGGGTCACTTCAATTCCTTCTTCCCTTAGCGAACGGGCGGCTTGTGATCCAGAGTAATCAAATTCACAAGCTTGACCAATCACTATAGGTCCGCTTCCAATGATAAGTACTGATTGAATATTATTGTTTCTAGGCATACCTTATGGGACTTAAAATTGGCGACAAATATACAGGAATTTTCCTTGTTATTTTGGGTGAAATGCTTTTTTATACGGAATATGGTGCAACTATTCAATTGCTTGTCTTGTTATTTCGACTGTATTCTTTCGTTCTTACTTTGGATTATCTTTCGATGTGCATGGGTTTTAAGCTTATTTTCTTAATTTTGTTTCTGCTAGTATAGAATCAATGACACTATTTCGAAAAAAAAAATACGTCCAAATTTTGCTTTTGCCGATTGTTTTGGTCCTGTCCTTCAGTTGCAGGAAATCTGCAACATCTTGGCATTCAGACTGGTCTTTGTCTCTTCTCAAAGATACTGTTTTTGTAGCTTCTTGGGTTAATGATAGCACTTTGGCCGAAAATGCAGATCAAAGCATCCAGGTGCAATTGGATAGAACGTTGTTTAACTTGAATGTTTTTGATTTAATAACGATTCCAGATACTACCATTGTTCAAGATTTCTCTATTAATTTTGGGGGTTTGAACATCCCACCTGGTACAGCATACGTGGATGAAGTTAAGGAGCATTTTTTTGACCTCGGCGATGTTGTCCTGAAAAAGGCTAGGCTGAGAAGTGGGGTAGCCAATATTTTGATTTCAAATCCATTAGCCACAACAACAATTTTTGAGATTGAATTACCTGGGGTTGTTAAAGATGGAATCACTTTTTCTCAAACCGAGTTAGTCGCACCTGCGCAAAATGGTCTGCCCGGTAAAACAATGATTAATTTAGATTTAAGCGGTTTTTTTGTGGACATGAGAGGAGAGAGCGGACAATTTTATAACACGTTGCAATCTCGGATGAAAGTCAGCACGGACCCCAATGGTCCTAATGTGACTTTTGCTAGTTCTGACATAGTGAAATTTGAAATTAATTTTGGGGATCTATCTGTTGATTATGCGCTTGGTTATCTTGGCGAGACCTCCATTTCTGATACCGTTGAAGTTGATATTGATGCGTTGTCTAAGATTGTTCAAGGACAAGTAGCTCTGCAAGACATGTTTTTAGAGCTTCAACTAATCAATGGTATTAGAGCTATTGCTCAAGGCAAAATCACTCACGTTGAGGCTGTGAATGCGCAGGGTCAAACGATCAACTTATCCCATCCACAATTAAACCTGCCTTTTAACATTAATGCAGCACAAGGGAATTGGAATAATTTACAACCGTTTGTTTTTCCATTCTTATTTGATGAAAATAACTCAAATATTAAGGCCTTTTTAGAACATTTAGGCTTTCGATTTAGGATAGGCTATGAAGTGAAAATTAATCCTTGGGGAAATACATCAGGAGGAACAGATGAAATATTTCCGAATAGTAAACTCGCACTTCAATTGAAAACAGATTTTCCTTTATCTATTGGAGTTAACGCATTACTGTACAGAGATACGATTGCTTTTAATTTTGCTAACGACAGCAGGTTAATGCGTGTGAATGAAGGTCGATTTGTTTTGAAAACAAAAAATGCTTTCCCTTTTGCTTTAAGCACTCAAATGAAATTATTAAATGAGCAAAATGAAACATTGGTTACCCTTGAACATCAGGGTGAAATCAATGCGGCAAATCCTAATGCGAGTAATGATGAAATTACTTTTTTAATAACTTCCGAAACAGCAGACTTATTAAAAGACACTAAATCTATCCAATTAGATTTCACTTTGAACTCTGCCAGTATGCAAGATAATAAAGTTTTTATTTCAGATTTTTTAGCATTGGATTTAAAGGCCTTTTTTCAACTTAATACAACTATTGAATGATGAAAAAACTGCTAGCGATATTGCCCCTTGTTTTTTTTGGTTTGCAGTCCAGTGCCCAAAATATGCTACCACATTATCTAGATACGGCTAATAATAATGCTTATGTAGATTTTTCGGGTCTAGGTTTCTATCACAGCTCTGCACTCAAAAAAGAAATGGTGAGAAAATTTGTACAGGGCGGTTTCATTGATGATGATATAAAGAACAACTCCATGGAAAGCATGGATTTTACGAATCGATTTGGAGCAGATATCAGCGGAGAAATTACTTATTTTAGTAATCAATCACTTTTTCATAATAAACCTAATTTATCTTGGTTAGTTAGGTATGGTTACCAGTTTTTCGGTGCAGGAGAATTTACAAATGACGCTTATGAATTACTGTTTTACGGGAATAGTGATTTTAAAGGAAGGCAAGCTAACTTGTCGAATATGCACGGTTTGTTTACGGCATATTCAAAATTGGGCTTTGGTTTGAAAAATCAAAAGCAAAATAGTGTTGTGCTTAACGCTATTTTGGTACATCAATTTAGTCGTTTTACTACTGGAAGAGCTGGAATTAGCTTTCAAGAAGATTTGAATTTCATAGATGCTGTAGCGGATGCGGCTTTCCTTCAGACTAATTCCCATGCAGCGTTCCAAGGCATTGGATTTGGAGTGGATGCAGATTACCACATCCCCATCAGAGAGGAGGGCTTAATGAATGGCCATGTTAGCATAGTTTTACGAAATCTAGGAATGGCTTATCTTCAGAATGTTGAAGAAACGAGAATAAATGGTGCTTTTCTCTATCAACCATTTAACTTGGATGATATTGTTAATATTGTTAATGGTGAACGAAATTTTGTGGAGGAATTGGAGGATTCGTTGAATTTCTCTGTGAATAGTGGGGGCCAATGGATTACTCTTCCGGGTATGGTGCAGGTCGGAAAAGTAATTGATGCGAATAGTAGTCGAACTGTTCAATCTTTTTTTGGCGCTAGGGCCTATGCTAGCCGTGCTTTTATTCCTATGGTTTATATAGGAGGGCACTACCAAACGGATGGCTTCTTTTCTTTTGGAGCTCAAACAAGCTTTGGGGGGTTTGGAGGTCTCAGAGGGGGGGCGTATGTGGCTGCTAAAAAAGAAAACTTCTCTTTTAGTTTAGGAACAGAAGATGTATTAGGGATATTTCTTCCAACCCAATATGGAGAATCAGTTGTAATGCGATGCCGATGGAAAATTTAAGATATTTATTGCTGGTTTCTATGCTGGTTGTTGCCAGTACTGTAATCGGTCAGGGACAGAAAAGTTTTTATAAAACCTACAGTGGAGGTCCTTTTGACAAGGGCGAAGGAATTGTGCAATTGCCAGATTCTGCTTATGCAATAACTGGAATGTCTTCTTCTTTTGTAGAAGGAAAATCCCAAGCTTTTATCACTAAAATTGATAGTCTTGGAAATCGTTTGTGGTCTCGCTCTTATGGAGGCGCAAATAGTGATCGAGGTAAAAGAATTTTTTATGAACATGGTGTTGGTTTTTGGGTGGCAGGATTTTCAAACAGCACTGCTACAGGCGACTTTGATTATTATTTATTCCATACCAATGAGGATGGCCACTTAGTATGGGAGAAACATTTTGAAAACACCGGTTGGGATAGGTTATGGGACGCTATCAGATTGGATGATGGCAGCTTCTTACTGGCTGGTCAAGCTCAAGCTAATAATGGCTCCTCTAGTGGTTATCTGCTTAAAACAGATGCTAATGGTGAAAAATTATGGGAGCGCTTTATTGAAAGTCCTAATGATGATATTATCTACACGATAGAAAACTTTACGGATACTACATTTTTAATTGCTGGTCAACAAAACTCACCTAGTACAAACTTGCCGTCTGCATTCATCAGGTGTATGGACTTTGATGGACAAACGGTTTGGGAAACATTTTACAACGCCGGAAATGATATGGGCGCTGTGCATGATTTAAGTTTCTTTGGAAATGAGATATTAGCAGCAGGAGAGATTTTAGAAGAAGGAGAGGATGACATCAACCATTGGCTTTTTCGAACAAATAGAGAAGGAGACTTCATTTTTGAGGAAGTACTTCAGTTTCCAGGGAAAACTTATGCAAGCAACATTTGTGTATTAGATGCGGGAAGAGCTTTTTGGACTTTTTATACGGAGTCACCAGCGCAAAATGTTTACCCTGGTGGGCCTGATTTGATTCTTCAACGTTACTTCTTTACCCTATTTTTCTTTGACTTGTCTGTTTCACTTTCAGGTTACGACCCTGATGTTTGTAATGAAATGATTCCAACAAGTGATGGAGGGTTAATCCTTGTGGGAACAGTTAGTGACCAACCTTGGAATGCTTCAAGTGGCAGTAATGTAATGGTATATAAAATTGGACCAAATGATGAAGCGGTAACGGAAAGAGAAGAAGGAGATCATTTAGTTAACACAAATGATTTTAATCCCCTATTAGCGCTAAACCTTTTTCCGAATCCAGCAAACACTTTCATTGAATTACAAGGCGTTCCAATGGATGCTCCTTTCGAAATTAGAAATTCAGCCGGACAAGTGCTAAAGAAAGGAATTTACAACGCTAATAAAATAAGCGTCGAGGAACTAGCTTCGGGGATTTATTTTATCAGACTAATTAGTGCAAATAAGTATGTTACAATGCGCTTCATTATTGATAAATAGCTGACATTTATATCACTTGTATCATTTGATTGACAATAAAATTTTACTTTTGGCCAAGATGAATAGGTTTTTTTTGATTTTTGTAATAATGTTGTGGTCATTTTATAACCACGCTCATGACTATTACTTTGCATTTGCTGAGGTGCAATATAATCAAAATACGCAAAAATTAGAAGCAACGGTAATTGCTACCGGACATGATATAGAGGAGTATTTAGCGCATATAGGACAACCTATTTCTAAATTAGAAAATGCCAATAATCCAATTGACTTAAAGGTGTTACAGTCCTTAATGGATAATCACTTTCAAGTTGTTAACCAGGATGGGAAAAAGATTAGCATGCGATTAATTGCAGTTGAAGTAAATACTAAAGATGAAGCGCTTTTTTATATGATCAGTCAACCGATGGAAAAACCAAAAGAGTTGCACTTCACATTTGATTTACTTATGCATCATTTTCCGGAACAACAGAATAAAATTACCATTTTTGAACCTTCGGGTAAATCTTACTTAAGCTTTATGCCCCATAAGACCAAAAGAACATTTCGATTAGAAGATAATTAAAGTAGATTGCAATGACCAATAATTGTTTAACAAAAGTGACCAAGATGTTGTTGACCTGTGTTTTAATGGCTACAGCTGTTTTTTCGCAAGAGGAAACAACCAATAAAAACAAGTTTAGACAACTTTACCAAGAACTGCCAACACCTAATGTTTATAGAACTGCTTCAGGTGCACCTGGCCATGAATATTATCAGCAACAAGCGAATTACGTTATTGAACTGGTGTTGGATGATGAAAATCAAACCATCAAAGGAAAGGAACGGATAACATACATTAATAACTCTCCCGATCCACTAGAATACCTTTGGTTGCAATTAGACCAAAATATGCGTGCAAAGGATTCTGACAGCAAATTAATAACTGTTGAAAAAATGGAAGATTTTAAAAGTATTGGTGCTTTGCAACGGAGAATGTTCGATTTCGATGGTGGTTTTAAAATTGATAAAGTGAACGCAACAAACGGGAAGCCATTGCAATATGCTATCAACAAAACAATGCTGAGAATTGACTTGGACCAACCTTTGAAGCCTGGTGCACGAATTAGTTTTGATATTGAATGGTGGTATAACATTAACGATAGGTTTAAAGTAGGTGGAAGATCAGGCTACGAATATTTCCCTGAAGAGGACAACTACTTGTACACAATCGCTCAGTTTTTCCCAAGGATGTGCGTTTACAACGATGTAGAAGGCTGGCAAAACAAGCAGTTTCTTGGCAGGGGAGAATTTACGCTTCCGTTCGGGGATTATGACGTTTCCATCACTGTCCCAGCTGACCATGTTGTCGCCTCAACCGGCGTTTTACAAAATGAAGCACAGGTACTGACAACAGAACAACGAAACAGGTTAAGGCAAGCAAGAAATAAGTTTGATGCGCCTATGTTTATCATTACGGAAGAAGAAGCAAGAAAGAACGAAGCAAATAAAGTTGCCGGAACTAAAACATGGCGTTTTAAAGCAGAGAATGTTAGAGATTTTGCTTTTGCTTCCTC
The DNA here is from genome assembly GCA_020832365.1 of Crocinitomicaceae bacterium. GTDB lineage: Bacteria > Bacteroidota > Bacteroidia > Flavobacteriales_D > Crocinitomicaceae > JAFIEX01. Next base: position 4,888 of record JAFIEX010000047.1, on the reverse strand, counting down.
TAGAAAGTTCATTTGGGACGCGCAAGCTGTGAAAGTTGGAAATAACACACCACTCGCAATGTCTTTTTATCCGAAAGAAGGCAATCCGTTATGGGAGAAATATTCTACGCGAATTGTTGCCCACACCCTAGAAGTATATTCAAAATATACCATTGATTATCCATACCCCGTTGCAATTTCAGTGCATTCACATGCCATAGGGATGGAATATCCAATGATTTCTTTTAACGGCGGAAGACCAGAAAAAGATGGTACTTATTCTGAAAGGACAAAATACGGCATGTTAGGGGTGATTATTCACGAGGTTGGACATAATTTCTTCCCTATGATTATCAATTCTGATGAAAGACAATGGACATGGATGGATGAGGGTCTAAATACTTTTGTTCAGTACCTTACAGAGCAAGAATGGGAAAGGGATTATCCTTCAAGAAGAGGTCCTGCGCACATGATTACGGACTATATGGGGGGAGATAAAAGATACATTTCACCAATTATGACGAACTCTGAATCTATATGGCAGTTTGGAAATAATGCCTACGGGAAACCTGCAACAGCATTGAATATTTTAAGAGAAACTATTCTCGGAAGAGAATTATTTGATTTTGCTTTTAAAACGTATTGTGAACGATGGGCATTCAAGCATCCAACGCCTGCCGATTTATTTAGAACGATGGAGGATGCCTCTGCAGTTGACTTAGACTGGTTTTGGAGAGGTTGGTTTTATACTACTGACCATGTGGATATTGCTATTAATAGTGTTAAGTGGTTCCAGTTAAATACAAAAAATCCTGAAATTGAAAAAGCATGGCAGCAAGAAAGGGATGGCCAACAGCGTCAGCACATTGGAGTTGAAAGAAATAGAAGTGAAATAATTGAAACGGTAACTGAAAGAAACCCTGAAATGCTTGATTTCTACAATAAAAGAAACCCATACGAAGTGGATAAAATTGACCTTAAGGAGTATCAAAACTTCAAAGCTTCTCTTTCCGAAAAGGATTTGGCATTATTGAATAAAGGGCTACATTTTTACGAAATTGCGTTTGAAAATATTGGGGGGTTAGTTATGCCTTTGATTTTGGAATTTACTTTTGAAGATAACACCAAGGAAGTCATTCGAATTCCAGCGGAGGTATGGCGCTTAGATAATTACAATGTTTCTAAAGTTTTTCATTTTGAAAAACCAGTGGTTGCGGTGTCTTTGGATCCTTTTCTAGAAACCGCTGATACGGATCTGAGTAACAACCATTGGCCCAGGGAATTAGAGCCGACTCGCTTTAATCTTTTTCAAGAAAAACAAAGTCGTGAAAATCCAATGCAGAGACAAAAAAGACTCGAACAAATAACAGAATAATTTTAATGACGTTTTAGAGTCGTGCTAATAATGCTAGCACTATAAAAGTTATTGTTTCTGATTAGATTGTTTGCTTCCTCGATTTTTCACGTATTTTAATAGTTCAATTTTTTATCCCTGATGACTTTTGTTTAATTTAGTGGGTTTATGTTGAAAGATTAGATGCGAGCTGCTTTTAGTTTTACGCTGAAGCGCAATAACGCTAAATAAAAATAAAAATTTATGAAAATAGGTGTATTATTATCAGGCTGTGGTGTTTATGATGGAGCAGAGATTCAAGAGGCGGTTTTTACCATGTTGGCTATTGAAGAGATTGGCGCAGAAGTAATGGCAATTGGCATTAACGCTGACCAACATCACGTTGTGAACCATTTAACTGGCGATGAGATGCCAGAAAAAAGAAACATGTTAATCGAAGGAGCTAGAATTGCCAGAGGTGCCATAAAAGACATCAAGGATGTGCAGCCCGCAGATATGGATGCGCTTGTGATTCCTGGTGGCTTTGGGAGTGCAAAGAATTTATCCAAATGGGCTTTTGAAGGTCCCGACGGCGCTATTTTGCCAGAAGTTAAATTACTTCTTGTGAACATGATAAACATTGGTAAACCTATTGTAGCACTTTGTGTAAGTCCTGTTTTAGTTGCGAAAGCACTTGAGGATGCCAAGCTAGAACCAAGTTTAACGATTGGATCTACTGAATCTGCTTCTCCCTATGACATTCAAGGGTTTCAGGCTGGAATTGCCAAAACTGGTGCAATAACCATTAATAAAGCAAAAGATGAAATTCAAATTGACGAAACGCATAAAATCATCACCGCACCATGCTATATGATGGACACAGATTTGCCAACTTTGAGAAAAAATATTTATGATGCTATTAATGCTATCAAAACTTTAGTGTAATGGATTTTATTGCAGAAGAGTTAGAGGAATATGCCATTCAGCATACCTCTGAAGAATCAGATTTGCTGTACGAATTAAACAGAATAACACATTTGGAGGTTTTGCAGCCTAGAATGTTAAGTGGGCACCTGCAAGGTCGATTATTGAGCATGATTAGCAAAATGTTGCGTCCTCATCGTATACTTGAAATTGGAACATACACGGGCTATTCCGCACTTTGTATGGCTGAAGGTTTAGTCGAAGAGGGAAAGTTAGTGACGATTGATATCAATTATGAACTCAAAGAGAGAATTCAATCCTTTTTCGATCGTTCTGCCTATTCGTCGCAATTGGATTTACGTATTGGTGATGCTTTAGAGGTTATTCCAAAATTAGAAGAAGAGTGGGATCTAGTGTTTATTGATGCAGATAAGCATAACTATGGCAATTATTTTGATTTAATAATTGAGAAGGTGAAGAAGGGAGGAGTGATTATTGCAGATAACGTACTTTGGTCAGGAAAAGTCTTGGAACAGCCAAATCCAAATGACGTTGATACTGTTGCGTTAATTGAGTTCAATAAAAAAATAAAGGCAGATAAGCGAGTTGAAAATTTGTTGCTGCCATTTCGAGATGGTTTGATGATAATTAGAAAGGTATGAGGCGTATTGATTTTAGATCTGATACAGTCACTAAGCCTTCTGATGCTATGCGAAAAGTAATGGCTGATGCATTAGTTGGAGACGATGTTTTTGGTGAAGACCCAACGGTTAATGCTTTGGAAAAAGAAGTTGCACAGTATTTTGGAAAGGAAGCCGCCCTATTTTGTCCTTCGGGTACTCAAACAAATCAAATCGCTATTGCGGTGCATTGTCGCCCAGGAGATGAGGTGATTTGCGCGGAAGATGCACACATTTACATGTATGAAGGTGGGGGAATTGCAAGAAATGCTGGGGCATCTGTGCGATTATTAAAAGGAAATCGTGGTCGAATTACTGCAAATGAAGTCGAAAGTGCCATCATGGATGCAGACAATGTGCATTTCCCACTAACACGTTTGGTGGCATTAGAGGACACCATGAATCGAGGAGGTGGCGCCATTTATGATTTTCAAGAAGTAATTAACATTAGTACAGTTTGTAAAAAATATAATCTGCCGCTGCATTTAGATGGCGCTAGGGTTTTTAATGCTTTAATTGAAAATGGTGTGCAACCGGTTGATTATGCAGCCCCATTTGAATCAATTTCCATTTGCCTATCAAAAGGATTGGGGGCACCTGTTGGCTCTTTGCTTCTTGGGAATAAAGATTTTATTCGGCAGGCAAGAAGGGTAAGAAAAGTATTTGGTGGCGGTATGCGACAAGCAGGAATCATTGCAGCAGGTGCTTTATATGCCTTCAGAGAAAATAGAGAAAGGTTAAAGGTAGACCATGAAAATGCCCGTCGGATTGAAGAATGTTTGACTCAATTAAGTGAGGTAGTGGAAGTCATGCCCGTTCAAACTAATATTGTGGTTGCTAAAATGCAAACAACGGATAGTGCGCAACGGTTTTTAGCTTATTTGATGAATGAAAATATTTTGGCTATGCCATTCGGAGCTGGAGCTATTCGATTGGTTACACACTTGGATATATCGGAACAGGATATGATTTATACCTTGGAAAAAATAACATCTTTTGAATAATATGAACACTTTTTTGACCTGGGTTGCTTTACTTTCTTTTCTACTAATTGGTTGCGCGAGCAATACAGAGCAAGAAATATTGGACCTAGATGATTTTTTACCCAAGTCTGAAGAGATTATTTTCCCAATAGAATCCGCAGATTCTTTGGTTACTTGGGATATCGATGATTGCATATTACAAGCTTTAGCAACTAGCGGATTTCAATTTCAACAAAACCTAACTATTGGCAGTAATCAAAGGTTCTTCCCAGAAAGAACGAATTTTATTGAATCCCAAAAAATGGAAATTTGGAATGATGAAACAGATACTATAGCCGTTGTTTGGTGGGAGTACAACGACTCCAATCAATTGATTAACGCTTTTTTCAATTGGTTGGATTGCTTTTCACCTGAGTGTTTGGCTCTTCAATTTGGTGATGAATTGCGCATTCAGAGTAAGAATAGCTTTGAAGTCTGGGCAGGAAATGAAGTTTTACTTTGGATAAGTGCAAGAAATAAGTTTGATGCAACTGAACTTTTAAAGAGCTTATCGTTTTGCAAAACAACTAATCATTGGTACTATTCGTTAATACAACAAGGTAAAAGAAATATTGAGTGGGAAAAGTATAATCAAGAAGAGGAGGAGTTGCGATAGAACTTTATAAATAATCGCTTGTTTGAGAAACGTTTATATTGAGCGAATATTAATCGAATTATTGAAAGTATGAGTGTATGAAGCCTAGTAATGAGCTATTTGTTTTAATAAAATCTTTAACGAAGTCTGAAAAGCGATTTTTCAAACTCTCGTCTTCCATGCAAAACGGAGAGAAAAATTACATTAAAATCTTTGATTATATAGATGCGCAAGAGACCTACGATGAATATCAAATGAAGGATTTTTTTAAAGGAGAAACTTTTATTAAGCACTTGCCTTCTGAAAAAAACCATCTTTATAAATTGATTTTAAAAAGCCTACGCGCATTTTACAG
>JAFIEX010000046.1 GCA_020832365.1 Crocinitomicaceae bacterium | reverse complement strand
TAGATTAACTAAAATTTATGCTTAGTCCCCAACTTTTGGTCTTGATCCCTTTTGGTCTTGATCCTGTATATAGGTGCTTCACCGTTCTTTAATAGCTTCTTCCATTTAGCGAAGAATAGGATGTTAAATGTTGCTCTTTTCATACCTAATATTTTAAGGGTTAAACATAGAGCTTTCGGTTCGTTTGATAAAATGTAAAACACTGAATAACAACGCAAAAGAATCAATATCGTGGGACTTTTTTTGGAATTGTTTTAGTCCCACGAATAAGCCACTAAATAATGGAAGAAATGGGATGAAAACGAAAACGTGGAAAATAAAAAAGCCCCATAAAATGGGGCTTTTTCGTGTTTTTGCTCTTGAATGACAGAGACTAAGCGGTCTGGACGGGACTCGAACCCGCGACCCCATGCGTGACAGGCATGTATTCTAACCAACTGAACTACCAAACCAAAATTTATATTTAACTAGCAACAGCTAGAGACAGATCAACTGTTAAATTTTGTGTAAACAATCACCGTTTGTCATTTCGAGTGCAAATATAGGGGTAATTTTTAATTCTGCAATGTTTTTGGTGAAAAAAAATATCTTCATAAAAAAATATTTATTAAAACATTAATAATGAAGCCTTTAATAAATATTATTCCTCGACAATAATGATGGTTTTTGCATCATATCCGTAAGCGTTGAAAACACCAAGTGCGCCATTACTCCAATTTGTTCTTGGGTTTGCTGGAGCTGCACTTTGGCCACCGTCACCAGCAAGTGACAATAAATCAGAGAAATACTGCGCGGCCTCTCTGCTATAACTTCTCAATTCAACTGTAATAGTATCATCAGGTTGATAGCGAGAAGCGAAAAAAGGAACAGTTTGCACATTACCAGATGTAAAGCTATTGTCAAATAAAAACTGGTCGCCCAAACCAGTTAGTGGTTCACCATTTACAATTCTCATGGCGCGATAAAAGTTTTCTCCTCCTGGATCTGTTAAATTCATGAAAATGATATATCCCTCTGGCCCAAATAAGCTTGCTGGCTGATACTCCTGTGTCAATGAATCTAATGGAATAGGAGTAGGAAGAAAAGCTGTTGCTTCAAAAACTTCTCCCTCCATTAAAACAGTCATTTTGTAGGACAAATCAAATTCAGGAGTTAAATTGGTTAATTCATAATTACCATTACCTAAATTCACTAAATTGAAAACATCACCACTTGGAGTTGTAAGGGTTACGTCGGCATTATCAATGGTTTCATTAGGTTCGGGACTAAATAGTGCTTTTGTTCTTGTGATGCGAACACCTACTAATTCGGCATTAGCGTCGTAAAAAGCGTCAATTACAAAATTCTCATCTGCATCATCTACTGTTACATCAATTACCTTTTGACATGCAGGCATAAATAATGCTGCAAACCCTATTATTGTCAAGTATTTTAAAGTTTTCATGGGGTCTTTTCTATTTAATTTTAAAGTTCCAAGTTACAGAAGGGATAATTCTAAATAGAGCTGTCTGAATAGCTTCTGTTCTTCCAGTTTCAGCATTCTCTTGAAAAGTTATAGTAAACGCATTTTCTCTTGCATAAACATTATATATTGAGAAGCTAACACTTTGTTCCAGTCTTCTCGTTTTGGGACCATACCATGTTAGTCCTAAGTCTAAGCGATGATAATCAGGAAACCTACTTCCATTTCTGCTTTGTATATAAGGTACTGTGAACCCACCAACATTATATTGTGCGGTAGGAAATGTTACTGCATCTCCTGTGTAATAGATAAAGGCCGTACTCGCAACCCATTTTTCATTGAACTTGTAAGTAAGAACTAAGTTTAAATCATGAATACGATCTTGTCTTGCGGGAAAAATAGCGCCGTTATCAATCGCGTCAAATTGTCTTAAAGCACGTGATAGGGTATAATTGATAAAACCGGTAAGCTTTCCTTTTGTCTTTTTCAATTGAAACTCTAAACCGTATGCCATGCCACGACCATAGACTAGCTCTGCTTCTACTTCGTTGTTTAGCACAAGATTAGCGTTTGGACGATAGTCAATTTGATTTTGCAGCCACTTGTAGTAACCTTCTACAGAGAACTGGTATTCATTGTTTCTGAAATTCTCGTAATAACCAATAGCTATTTGATCACCGATTTGCGGGGCAACGTTGTTCGTTGAGGGAATCCATGCGTCAATTGGGGTAGCTGTAGTCGTATTTGACAATTGATGAATGTATTGATAAATTCTATTATAACCCAATTTAATGGATTGTTTCTCAGAGAGTAAATAAGAAGCAGAAAATCTTGGCTCTAAACCTTGCCAATATTTTATTGATTCCCAAGCACCAAACTCTTGTGAACCAGTAATATTACCGTTTGGGTCAATGTCGAATGCTGTTCCTTCTCCCATGAAGTTAAATCCAGAGTAACGCACCCCGTAAAGTGCAGAAAGGCGATTGCCTATTTTTTGTTCATTTTGTATGTACGCACCAAACTCGAGGGCTAATCGATCGTCTAATTCTATTTGGTTGAAGCCTATTCCTTCAGAGCTTTCTAATCTCCCAGGCATGAAAGTATGGTGAATTGCCGATATACCAAATTTAACTGTGTTATCACTGTTGGCATAATAACTGAAATCTTGTTTGATATTCCAGTCTCTTATGTTTGAGCTGATTCCAAAACCTTCGTCTGTGCTGCCAATTTGTACGCGATAATCGAAACTACTGAAGATAAGTGATGTATTGGAGAACAATTTTTCATTTACAATTCTATTCCACCGAAGTGTTCCAGTGGCATTACCCCAGTCAAAACCAAATTGATCCCCTAACTTAAAATCATCTCTACCGAAATATCCTGATAGAAATACCCTATCTTTTTCTGAAATTCGATAATTAGCTTTTGCATTTAAATCGTAAAAATATAGGACTGTTTCATCCAAAATAGGATCATTAGCCAGTGGAAGAAATAAATCAGCATAACTTCTTCTTCCAGAAACAATAAATGCTCCTTTGTCTTCAACAATTGGACCTTCTAAGGTTAATCTTGATGAAATTAGGCCAATTCCACCGGATGCTACATAGTTTTTCGAATTACCCTCACGCATTCTCACATCCATTACAGAGGATGCTCTTCCTCCGAATTCAGCAGGTATTCCCGATTTATAAAGAGCAACATCTTTGATTGCATCACTATTGAACACGGAGAAAAAGCCGAGTAGGTGAGAGGCATTATAAACAATGGATTCATCAATCAATATTAAGTTTTGATCTGCTCCCCCCCCTCTAACGAAGAAGCCAGCATTTCCCTCACCAGCGCCTTTAATTCCTGGGGAAAGCTGTAATGTTTTCATCACATCTTGCTCTCCAAACAAAATAGGAATGGTTTCAATTTCTTTTGGATCTAGCCTTGTGATATCCATTTGGGCGGAAGTAATATTATCATTTTCGCGTTTAGATGTAATGACAACCTCTTCAATTTCTTGAACTTCTTTCTGCAAGCTCAGTTGTACGTTGATTGTTTTATTTTCCCTTAAATCTACTTCAATGATAAAGTCTTCAAAGCCGGCGTCTCGGTATATCAGCGTATATTTTCCTTCTGGCAGAGAAATTGAATAAAACCCATAAACATTCGCAGTGGCTCCAACATTGTTAAGCTCTTTAACAATTAATCTTGCACCGAAAAGATCTTCTCCTGTTGATGCATCAGTTATGGAACCACTGACAGAAAACTTCTGAGCGAAAGCACTATTAAAAATTAGTATAAAAGTAATTATTGATAAATAACGCATACATTTTGTTTTTTTAAAGACACTTTAACTTAAAAAGAGTTCGAAAATAGGAATAATTTGTTTAGAAAATAATGCGTTAATTTGGTGTAGCTAGATGTTTTTTAGTACTTCAATCAAGTCTGCTTCTCTATCTAATTCTAAAAGTTTCCTTAAACGGTACCGAATTGATCTTACTGCTTTTTCACTCTTGTTTAAGCTAGTACTAATTTCTTTTGTATTAAAATCAAGAAGGGTAAGTAGTGCAAAAAGAAATTCGTAGGAGTTTTCGTTTCCAATTTTATCCACCAGTGCACTGTATTTTTTTGGTGAATTTTTTTTAAAATCTTTTTTTATTTCATTTTCAAATATTCCGCCAACATAGTCCTTGAACTCGTTATGGAATAACTGTACAATTCTAACAACACTGCTTTGATCTGGGGCTTTTTTTACTTCTAACAATATATTATCAAACCTAGCAAATACACCTTTGTATTTCTCTATTTGTTCCAAGTTACTGCGCAATCTTTCTTGCATGCTGTTTTGTTCAATTGCTAAAATTTCATTTTCAATTTTCTTTTTTGCCAATTGTTCTTCAGCAATTTTTTTTGCTTGACTTTCTAGAAGAATTTTATTGGATTGATTTTTTCTTATTTGTTTAAAAGCAAATAGAACGAACAATAAGCAAAATAAAAGAAATACAGCTATTGTAATGTATAATTTGGCTTGAATTTCGGTTTTTTCTTTACCCCTTTGAAGTTCTAAAATGGATATTCTTTGTACTTCGTTTTCATAATAATAATTTAAGTTTTGTGAAATGAACTGCTGTGAATTCTGATTAATTAGGTTTTTTAACGAGTCAATCTCTTGATGCAAAAAAAGGAACCTATCCAAATTATTATCTTTAGTAATATTTTTAGATAAAATAACTAACTCTATTTGATGAAGGTTTTTCAAGAAATGAAGATGATCACAGGTTTTATATTGTTTTAAATATTTCAAGCCATTATTCAAGAAATTTTCATCGTAGAACTCATTATAAGACATCATGAGTTTTGAGTAGTCAGAAAGTACTTGAGAGGCAGAGATAACATCTGGAAAATTTTGGTATTCTTGGAAAGATTTTCTAAAAAAGTGGTCAGCTTCGTGCTTTTTGTTTTGTTGCAACGCTAATTCAGCTCTAGCGGCATAAATTCGACGTAAAAGAAATGGTTGATGCGAAAGGTCTTTTTCCATCAGGTTGAGGAACTCAATAGCTTCTTCGTGGCGCTGCTGCTTTAAGAGTTCAAATGCTTTTACCATAAATAATTCGTTGAGATCTCCATGCTCTTTTCTATGCTCATATTGCTTAATGGTCTCATTCAAAATACGCATAGCGTCTTCATCAAATCGAAGTAAGGCATAGATAACAGCTAATAACTTATGTAATCTGATTGATTTATTTTCCTCTTCTATCAATTTGAGTTTTCTTTCCAAGACTAATGCAAATGATAAAGCGTCTGAAGGTTGTTCTAGTGTGTAAAACAATATCATCCTATTTGCAATGCTTCCAAGAGAATCGGCTAGTTCATGATTAAAATATTGAAGATTAAGTAGCTGTGCATCATTGAATTGTATGGCAGAGGATAAGTTTCCTAAATTGTAATTAGAAATAGTTTCAATTTCCAATAAAAAATGATTGATCTCTGGAGCAATGTGCAACCCTTTTGCCCTGAAAGATTTGATAATGGCGAGGGTTTCTTCCGGTTTTGCTCTATAAAATAGTTCTATTTGCCTCTTTTCAGTTTGGTCAATTTGAAGTGCTGTGGGGTTTTGTACAATCTTGTCTAGTAACCCCTCTAACGCATTTGATTTGCCATAAGCGCATACGAAAAACTGAATCAGTAAGACGTACAACGTAGATTTTCTAACTTTCTTTAGCATTAGTGTTTGACCATTAATTAATCGTAAATCTACTAAAAACTTGGATGTTGTAAAAAAGAACTTCTACCCAATAAACACATTTAGTATAGATGGTTTAATCATTGGCTGATATCGATTGACTCAATTGAGATTTTATTCTTTCAACCTCATGCTTTAGTAATCTCACTTCATTCAAGTTCGTTTCTAACTCCTCAACTCGATTGGTAAGTTGAGCATTTTCGTTTTCTAAATTTGAAATTAAGGCTTGTTGTTCTTGTATGGCTTTGGTAAGCACTGAGATGATAGGTGCAAGCCTCAATGTTTGGGGCTGAATAGTCCCATCTTTAGTTAAACCATCTTTATCTCCAATAACGGCACTTGGTATAACATCTTGCAGTTCTTGTGCTATAAAGCCCTCAAATATTTCATCAGATCCTGTAAAGATGCTATTTTCGATATTTTTATACGTAAAGCTTACTGGTTGGAGTGCTAAAACTCTTTCAATTGCTGAATTTCTCATTGGGTTGATGTTATCTTTTAGTCTGCTATCTGAAGTTAAGTTGATATTTCCAACAAACACTGCATCAATCCATAATTCAGCTCCAGAGCCAGACCAGTTAACATTGAAGGTGTTTCCATCGCTACCATTGATTCCATTTCTGCAGATAAAACCACGACCGCGGATAGTTTCAGATGCAAATATTGCCCCACCAACATGAAGGCTATGTGTTGGTGTTGTTTGGTTAATTCCAACATTTCCAGCGGCTGTAACTTTCATTCTTTGAACGCCATTCGTAGAAAGCAAAATATTTCCTGTTGTTGATCTATTTTCGAGATGAAACTGTTGACCTTCCATTGCGATTCGTACGCCATCATTGGATGTTGTACCTGAAACACCATTTGTTAATTGTATTGCTGATTGACCAAAAGAGCTTCCTGCTGAATGAATATGCAATGGGAAGTTGGGAGCCGACCAATTTAGCCCAATATTTCCAGTGCTGCCTTGAATGGTGAATGGAAAAGCGCCATCCGTTTGATTTCTTAATCTGAAATCGCCAGCATTGGTGGAGTTTAAAGCATAGTTTTTTCCGCTTGTATTATCTAAATAAACATTTAGTCCTGTTCCCTGAATGTGCAACAACTGCTGTGGATTTATTGTACCAATACCCACGTTTCCAGGTGTTGTTCCCGAACCTTGTCGCAGCGTTAAAGAAGGAACTGATGAGCCAATTCCCATCATTATACTACCTGGAGTGCTATTGGTAAAAGAACTACCAATGGCAATTACAGGTGAGTTATTGCTTCCGTTAGTTGCAGTAACATTATGACCTATCGCTAAAGCGTGAGAGCCAGCTCTAGTAACTGTAGAAGTTCCAGTGTTACTAATTCCAATTGCAACAGATTCTGATCCATTTACCCGAGCTTGACTTCCTAATGCTAGAGACCTGTTTCCGCCAGTTTCAATTTGAGCGCCTTCTCCAATAGCTATTTTACTTGATCCACCAGTAAAGTTAAGGGTATTTCCCCCCACGTTAACAGTTGTTACAGCTTGATTTAAATTACCGCCTAATCGAATAACTGGTGTATTACCTGCTGTGGCTGTTAAACCATTCTCAGCAGTCACGGAAGTTACAGTACCTGAAGTTGTGCTTAACCGTACCCATTGTGTGCCATTCCAATAGTGGTAACCAACGCCTGTAGTTGTGTTGGTGTTATAGACTAGTAAACTTGTTATAGGAGCAGTTACTGGTGCTGCATTATTCAAATTTGTTATATTAATTCTTGGGACAAGTACACCTTTATTGTTGCTGCTCACATCTAACAAAGCTGATGAAGCTGGAGCGGCTCCTGTTTCATTAATTCCAATGTTTTGAGCAAATACATTTTTAATTGAGAAACTAAAAAAAAGGACAAATAACATGTAGCAAAATAAAGTAGTATGTATATTCATAAAATTAATTTTAACTATAAAGTTAAGGTGTTGATAGTTAGTAGTGTAATACATATATAACGCAATAGTACCTCAAAAAAATAGCACTATTATTTTCATGTCTCAAAAATCATTTAATATTTTTTTAAAACATTTAAAACCAAATCATTATTTATTTTAGTATGCCTCAAACTAATTTAATTTCTGTAGTTTTATTTCTTTTTGATACTGAATGATTTTATTCCTTTTCTTTTTTCAGTTTTTCTACTTCTTGGAGTAAGGATTGGATTTGTGCTTGTTGCTCTTGAATCGCTTTAGTCAGCACTGCTGTTATGCTACCATAATGAACTCCCCAGCCTTGCCCTTCCTCTTGCGGTAAACTTACAGTTTCTGGTAATATTTCATAAAGCTCTTGTGCAATAAAACCAAGTTTGGTTGTTTTGCCGTCCTTTTTCATCTCATAATGTGCAGGTTGAAGTTTCATTACTTCGGATAGACCATATTCAATTTTGCGAATATTTGTTTTGGCATTGCGATCAGATACATCAATCCAGTTTCCAAATTGGTCTAGTCGTGCTGTTCCTACTCCAGAGATTGACGCAAGAACGCACCAGTTACCACTGTTGTGATTGATTGTTAAAGACTCACCAGCAACACTATGGTTTATTCTTAAACCGCTTCCCCCTCCACTGGAATTAATGGTTGTAGTTCCATCTAATCTAGTCTGACCAAGAACATGCAGGTTAGCATCAGGTGTGGCATTATTGATTCCTACAAAATTATTAATTCCTCTTATTGTAAGCGGGAAAGCGCTAGATCCAACTCTAAAAAATCTCAAATCCCCAGCTCCTGTTGAGTTAATGGTGTAAGTATTTCCATCGGGATTTTCCAAAAACAAGTTTAAAGCTGAGCCTCTCAAGTGCAATAATTGTTGTGGATTGTTGGTGCCAATTCCAACTCTGCCGGTGGCTGTTATTCTCATTCTTTCCGAATTATTGTTGTTAAATATTATATTGTCCGAATTCCCTAGCGATCGAATTAATAAATCCCCACCATTTAATCCGACCAAACCACCTCTGTTAGCGCCAGTTCCAGTTGTAGCATTGTGCATACGAATTCCTCCTTGAAAACCTCCTCCTGTTCTGTTGCTGTAAAGAGATATGGCGCCTGTAAATACATCAGGCGCTCCATGACCAACCAATAGGCTACCAGTAAGAACATCACCAGATTCACCAGGAGTTCCAATCCGCATTCTATTGATGATGTCAACCCTGCCATTGTCAGGTAATCCACCAGCTGTATTGTTAGCATTAATTCTTAACGCATTTGAACCCATTCCTAATAGAAGTGTTCCTTGCGTTGTATTGGTAATATCAGATCCAATAGCAATAACTTGATTGGGACCAGTTGACCCCCCAGAGGCCTGAACGTTTTTACCAATCGCCAAAGAACGAGCTCCTGCCACTGTGTTGGTTGAACTGCCTGTATTGGCAAAACCTAATGCGAGCGCCTCGCCACCATCTACTACAGCTCTATTGCCCAATGCCAAATTTCTATCACCTCCTGCAATATGGCTGTTGGGAGATGGAAAGCCAGATCCTACGGCAATTTTGCTTGTTTGACCTGCGAATATTAAGTTGTTGCCTGCAACATTTACAACTGTCGGGTCTTGGTTTATTAAGCCACCCATTCTTATATCTGGTGAATTACCTCCTGTGGAATTAAGACCATTTGAAGCGGTTACCGATGTTACAGTTCCAGTGGTTGTGCTTAGTGCAACCCACTGTGTCCCGTTCCAATAATGATAACCAACCCCTGTGGATGTATTTGTATTCCATACTAATAGACTTGTTTCAGGACTGGCAACGGGATTTGCATTGCTTAGGTTCGGAATATTGATACGAGGAACCAATAAGCCCTTGTCGGCACTATTAATATCAAGTAAGGCGGAAGCATTAGGTGCCACCCCATTTTCATTGATACCAATGTTTTGGGTTAATAGCGTACTGTGGTAGCTTAAAGTTATAAGGAGAGCCAAAAAATGTCTAGTACTTTTCATTAGAGTAATTTTATTGATGCAAAACTATACCTTCTTGATGTTAAACTTAGATTGTATGTTTCGTATCAATGCCTCAAATAAAGGATAATGATGTCGCAAATAGACCTTAATGAAATACTTTTTTTAACTTATTTATTTGTAAAACAGTCTTTTGGGGGCTTCAGGTTGTTTTAGTTATGTAGTATTAATATGCTGTATGTTACGCAAATTTATTTTGATTTGAATCGTGTTGCTCAAACTTAGTTTTGACTTATTGAATGACAACTTTTAAAGAGTCGAAGAATATTTCATTTAAACTGCTACAGATTCCTTGTTTAAGCAATTAGATGAACTATATAGCTAAACAAAAAAAGGGAACAAAAATGTTCCCTCAATGTTATCAGAAATTGTATGTATTAACGCTTCGCCAACTTCTCGTCAGAAACCGTTAGTTTTTTTCTACCTTTTCTTCTACGAGCAGCAAGAAGTCTTCTTCCGTTTTTAGTAGCCATTCTACTTCTAAAACCGTGTTTGTTTCTTCTTTTTCTCTGCGATGGCTGAAATGTTCTTTTCATTATTTCTAGTGTTTGAAGCTAAAAGCTTTATTATACTTATTTTCAAAAATGGAGTGCAAAGATATATAAAAAATTAGGAAATCAAAAAGATGACAAAAAAATATTTTTATTCTTTCAATAGTTTTTGCAGTAAAGTTAACTTTGTAAGCTAAAACAAGAGCATGTTCGGACCGAAAAAGAGAGAAAAAAAAGAGAAAGTCACCCTAAATAAAGACAGTTGGAATAAAGCAAAACGTATTTTCGTTTATTTGAAGCCCTACAGAACTGCCTTTGCGATAGGTTGGGTTTTCTTGGTGCTATCTTCCTCAGCGGGTCTATTTTTTCCATACTTATTGGGTAAGTTATTAGGAGGAAGTGATACTTCGGCGATAAATACTGAAGGTCAAACGGCATGGTTGGAAAATCTTGATTTGACAAATATCAACTATGTAGCCTTGTTGTTGTTGACTTTATTTTTCTTACAAAGTTTATTTTCTTTTTTTCGAATTGTGATTTTCACGAAAGTAACAGAGAATGCCTTAAGAGATATTCGGAAGGATGCTTTCCATACGTTGGTGCATATGCCGATGGATTTTTTTAACCAACAGAAAGTGGGTGCATTAACGAGTAGGTTATCTGCCGATATCACTTTAATTCAGGATACGCTTAGAACAACCATTGCAGAATTTTTTAGACAGGTTATTATAATCGTTGGTTCTGTGATTTTTATTACCATTGTTTCTTGGCGATTGGCGCTCATCATGATTGCTACTGTTCCAGTGATGGCGGTAATTGCGGTCTTATTCGGTAGATTTATTCGAAAATTGAGCAAAGAGGCACAGAATGCTGCTGCTGATTCGAATGTGGTGATTGAGGAAAGTTTGATGGGTATAACCAATGTGAAAGCTTTTACCAATGAAGGTTTTGTGTTTGAAAAGTATAAAAAAGCAATCGAAACCATTCGCTCGTTAAATATCAAAAGTGGCAATTGGCGGGGTGTGTTTGTGTCTTTCATTATCATGTGTTTATTTGGAGCGATTGTTTTTATCATTTGGCAGGGTTTACACATGACTTTAGGGGAAAATCCAACTTTAGACCGTGGTGATTTCTTTGCGTTTGTAATGTTTACCATTTTCATGGGAGCGAGTATTGGTTCTATACCAGATTTGTACGCTACTATTCAAAAGGCAGTAGGTGCAACAGAACACCTGATGGAGCTATTAAATCGTCCTACGGAGTTAGATACAAATAAAGGAGTGGGGAAGGACGTTATTCAGGGTAATATTCACTTTCAGGATGTTCATTTCTCCTATCCACAACGTTTGGACATTGCTGTTTTAAAAGGAGTTGATTTCCAGGTGCAGAAAGGTGAGAGAATCGCATTGGTTGGACAGTCTGGAGCTGGGAAATCTACAATTGCTGCTTTATTATTGTCGTTTTACTCTCCAAATGATGGTGCTATCCTGTTAGATGGTAAATCCCTGGGAAGTTATGATTTGAAACACTTGCGAAACCAAATGGCTTTTGTGCCGCAAGAGGTTTTATTAATTGGAGGATCAATTCGTGATAATATTGCATTTGGTAAAACAACCGCCTCCGAGGAAGAGCTTATATCGGCTGCTAAAGAAGCCAATGCATGGGAGTTTATTAGTTCTTTCCCGAATGGATTAGATACAGAGGTGGGGGATAGAGGGATTCAGCTTTCAGGAGGTCAAAAACAAAGAATTGCTATTGCGCGAGCGATTCTCAAAAATCCTAAAATTTTGATTTTAGATGAAGCAACTTCTGCTTTGGATTCAGCTTCTGAAAAACTGGTGCAAGACGCTTTAGATCGATTAATGGAAGGCAGGACGTCATTCATTATTGCCCATCGCTTATCGACGATTAGAAAAGCGGATAAAATTTTAGTACTGGATCAAGGAAAATTAATTGAACAAGGTACGCATGATGAATTGGTTCAAATTTCTAATGGTGTATATGCTAACCTGAGTCAGCTGCAGTTTGACCGGGAAGATTAATGCATGGGTATTAGCCTTTTATAGTAATAATGTTTTTGGACTTCAATTCTTGTCAAAAACATAATGAACATGCTTTTTAATACAGCTAACAAACAAGAGAGAATTTGCAGTGGCAAAATTTAACAAGTTCTTGAATAAAGCATGAAGAACAAACCAATAAACAAATGACAAACAAAAAAATCATTAGCTTTGCCATGAAAAATTATCATCATGGCTCAAAAACCCGCAATTCCAAAAGGAACAAGAGATTTTTTACCTGCTGAGGTGGCTAAAAGAAACTATATTTTTGATACCATCAAGACGGTGTTCAAGCAATATGGATTCGCGCCTATTGAAACACCGTCTTTTGAACGCTCTGAAACATTGATGGGGAAATATGGTGAGGAGGGAGATCGGTTGATTTTCAGGATATTGAATTCTGGTGAAAAAATGAAAAAAGCCGACTTCACTGCTTTGCAGGAAGGTAATCTACCGCGTTTCGCCAACTCACTTTCGGAAAAAGCTTTGCGCTATGATTTAACAGTGCCATTCGCAAGATTTGTGGTGCAGCACCAAAATGACATTCAATTTCCTTTTAAACGATTTCAAATTCAACCAGTTTGGAGAGCTGATAGGCCACAACATGGAAGATAGCACGAGTTTTACCAATGTGATGCATATGTGGTTGGTACAGATTCACTTTTGATGGAAGTAGAGTTTATTCAAATCTTTGATCAGGTACTTTCGCGACTTGGGTTAAATGATTTTACAATTAAACTCAACAATCGGAAAATACTGTCTGGAATTGCTGAGATCACTAATGAAAAAGAGCGCCTTATAGACATTACCGTTGCGATTGATAAATTGGATAAAATTGGAGCTGAGGCGGTTTTGAAAGAAATGTCGGACAAAGGAGTCAGTGATGCCGCTATTTCAAAAATTCAACCCTTATTGAGTTTATCTGCTGCTAGCAATGAAGAGTTGATGGTGTGGATGAAGGACTTTTTAAAAGAAAGTGAAATTGGTTTAGCGGGAGTTTCAGAATTACAAACCGTATTAGATTGGACAGCAAAACTAGGGCTTACAAAAGCAAAATTGGTTTTTGATGTTACCTTGGCAAGGGGACTTAACTATTATACTGGAGCCATCTTTGAGGTGCAAGCGAATGGTGTTAAAATGGGTTCAATTTGCGGTGGTGGTCGATATGATGATTTAACGGGGTTATTTGGGAAAGCTGGTTTACCGGGGGTAGGAATTTCGTTTGGCGCAGATAGAATTTACGACGTCATGCAAACTTTAGATTTATTCCCAAAAGAGCTAATTTCAGACTTGGATGTTTTGTTCTTAAATTTTGGAGAAAGGGAAATGCTGTATATTTTACCAATTACTCAAAATGTTAGATTAGCAGGCTTCAACGCTGAGATATATCCCGACGCGGCAAAATTGAAAAAACAAATGAAATACGCTGATGATAGAAAGGTGAAATTTGTGGTCATTGCTGGTGAGGAAGAAATAAATACAGCACAAATTACCTTAAAAAATATGACTGATGGCCTGCAGCAAGTTATATCCTCTGATAGACTAATTGATTTTTTGAAAGAAAACTTTAGTTAAGTCATTTTTGAATAAGCTTCTTTTTGCGACTACCAAATAAAAGAATTGAAGAAAGCTATAACCATGAATGAATTTATTATCAACGGTCAACGGATAAATTGGAAAGAACTACAAGAAGCACTTTCAAAAAATGCTACTTTTATTTTGGGAGAAGAAGCAAAGCAAAAAATTAGCCTCTGTCGGGAATATCTCAACCAAAAATTACATCAAAATAAGGAGCTGTTTTATGGTATAAATACAGGTTTTGGTTCCTTGTGTGATACTGCTATACAACCAACAGAATTAGAACAGTTGCAAATTAATTTGATTCGTTCACATGCATGTGGTACAGGTCAAATAGTGCCTGAGCATTTGGTTCGCGCTATGTTAATTTTGAAAGCACTAGGACTTTCACTAGGGCATTCTGGGGCTCAGTTAGCAACGGTAGAACGATTGTTGGAATTGTATAACCATAATATAACACCAGTGGTTTATGAACAAGGTAGCTTGGGTGCCTCAGGTGATTTGGCTCCTTTAGCGCATATTGCATTAGTTATAATCGGCGAGGGAGAGGTTTATTACAAAGGTTCAATTGTTCCAACGAATGAGGCCTACCAAAAAGAAGGACTTTCTCCCATTGTGTTGCAGTCAAAAGAAGGATTGGCGCTGCTTAACGGGACACAATTCATGTCGGCGTATCTCCTTAACGCTGTGAATCGAGGTTTTCATTTATTGGCGCATCTCAATGCTATTAGTGTTTTATCCATGGAAGCTTTAAATGCTAGAGTAGAACCTTTTGGTGAACAAGTTAATGCTGTTCGACAACAAGAAGGACAGGTTGAAATTGCAGCTAATATACGCTATTTAATAGCAAAAAGCGATATTGCTAACAGACCAAAAACACAGGTACAAGACCCATATTGCATACGCTGTATTCCCCAAGTTCATGGGGCTTCGCTAGATACTTTAAACTATGCTGTTCGTATTTTGGAAAATGAAATCAACGCTGTTACTGATAATCCTACCATTTTTCCTGAGACGGATGAAATTATTTCAGCAGGTAATTTCCACGGTCAACCTTTGGCCTTAACGCTAGATTATCTAGCCATTGCAATTGCTGAATTGGGGAGCATCTCTGAGCGCAGAATTTATAAATTAATGCATGGCTTGCGCGGACTTCCGCCATTTTTAGTTGCTAATCCTGGTTTGAACTCCGGCTTTATGATTGCACAATATACCGCAGCTGGAATTGTAAGTCAAAATAAGCAATTGTGCACTCCCGCATCTGTTGACACAATTGACTCTTCGAATGGTCAAGAAGATCATGTGAGCATGGGTGCGAATGCTGCAACTAAATTATTGAGAGTGCTTGAAAACGTATATCAAATTGCTGGAATTGAACTCATGGCTGCTACTCAAGCATTGGAATTAATTGATAGTCCTGTAATTCATCCTAAATTAGAAAAGTGGGTAATGACTTATCGAGAAGTGGTACAATTCATAGCGGATGATACTTTTATGTCTCCCTTAATGCTGAAAAGTAAATCATTTATCGAAAATAATTTTGTCGAGTTGTAAACAAAATCGTAATTTTATAGTTACTTAAGTAAATAGCCAAAATGAAGCAATTCGATATCCCGACGATATACCGATCACCGATTATTTCAAAGGTGAAGGCAGCCAGAAAAGACAAGGATCCAAGAAAAAAAGATTTTACTCCAAGTGTTTTGGACTTTGGGCCTGTTCAGTTTTATATTGCCCGTCATTTTGGATTTTGTTACGGTGTAGAGAATGCCATTGAAATTTCATATCGAGCAATCGCTGAAAATGAAGGAAAAAACATATACTTGTTGAGTCAAATGATTCACAATCCAGATGTAAATGAACAATTAATTAGTAATGGGATACAATTTTTACAAGATACTTATGGTAAACAGTTGATTCCTTTTGAGCATTTAAAATCTGAAGATGTAGTGATAATTCCTGCTTTTGGAACTACGATTGAAATTATGGCACGTTTAGCGGAAATTGGCGTAGATGTGCAGAAATATGATACGACATGTCCGTTCGTAGAAAAAGTATGGAACCGCTCAGAAAAGTTAGGAAAAGAGGCACATTCGATTATTATTCATGGAAAACATCAACACGAGGAAACAAGAGCAACTTTTTCCCATAGTGCTCAAAACGCACCTGCCGTTGTTGTGAAAGATATGGAGGAAGCAAAAGTGCTTGCCAGCTTTATTTTAGAGGATAAAACACAAGCTGAATTTGAAGAAATTTTTGCTGGAAAATTCTCACAAGGATTTAATATATATAGAGATTTGGATCGCGTAGGAGTGGTGAATCAAACGACCATGTTGGCGAGTGAAACTCAAGCCATTGCAGATTATTTCAGAACAGTAATGGTTAAGAAATTTGGCGAAGCCAAGATTAAAGATCATTTTGCGGATACTAGAGATACCTTGTGCTATGCAACAAACGACAATCAAAATGCAACTTATGGATTAATGGAAGTTGATGCAGATTTGGCAATTGTTGTCGGTGGTTATAATAGTTCAAATACTACTCATCTTGTAGAATTGCTGGAACAAAAGTATCCGACCTACTTTATAAAAAACGTATCTGAAATTCAAAATAAATATTTAATTCAACATTACGATATCCATGAAAACAAGTTGAAAGAAACTTTGAATTTTATTCCTGAACATCAACCACTAAAAATTATTTTAACTTCTGGAGCTTCCTGTCCTGATGCGCTAGTGGATGAGGTTTTACAGCAAATACTAACCTATTTCCCTGATGCCAAATCATTGGAAAGTGTCTTAGAAAGTATAGAATTAGCGGATTAACGACTACATTTGAGCAAGCGCTATAATTTTGTTGTGAAAACTTATGAAAATTTTCATTTTAAATGAAATTAGATTTCATTGATTAGGTACAATCCATAATCGCATAGGATTCAAGTTCCTTAAACTACCATCTAAAT
>JAFIEX010000045.1 GCA_020832365.1 Crocinitomicaceae bacterium | reverse complement strand
GTTAACCACAAGTTTTTTCTTTTCATAACCTAAATTTTAAGATTACTCAAAGATATGATTTTATATCCCATAGTATTTATAAATAAACACAATATGTTTATTGAAAAAAACTATAAACCTTGAACTTAAGCTTTTGAGACGATTAATAAATTATGGCTTAAAACAATTGTTTCAACAGCCATTCTAATGAACCCTTTTATCTCTTCAAATGAATAAAACCATGAAAATCTCTATCCTCTATTGCTCCAAAAAAACGCATGTTTACCTTGTAAAAATAAACACCCTCGGTTAGTGGGTTGTTATTTTGATCGCGACCATCCCATTGTTCCAAATAATTATTTGTTTCAAAAACAGGGTTTCCCCACCTATTGACGATAATGCATTCAAAACGTTCAACACAATCAGTTTCAATAAACCAAAAATCATTTACTCCGTCACCATTGGGTGTAAATATGTTTGGAATATTTTCTAAAATGGTTTGTCCTTCTAACGGTACATTGAGGTTTTGCGAAAAAGGACAATCATCTGCATCAATAATACTAATTAAATAACTGCCTGCATTTAAGTCAAAGAAAGCAGTGTCTTCTATTGGCACTCCATCTAATGTGATACTATAAGGGGCGTTCCCGCCATCGATATCAACAACAATTATAAATCCATCATTTTCGCCACAATTCTCTGGGCTGATCATCGTGTTTACCCCTGCTATTCCTTGAGATGGTCCTACAACTATATTTTCTACCTCAAATGCACAGTTATTGACATCCGTAATGACTATTGCATAAGTGCCACCAGGAAGGTTAGGAAATGAATTGTTATTTGTGGCACTTGTTCCATCAGATAGATTGATATTAAAGTTTGGGGTACCGCCAATAACCTCATCAACAAGTATGTTTCCGTTATTTTCTCCACAAGTCGTAGCGTTTGAAGTTAGCAGAACATCCGTAATTGGCGGTGGTGCCACCAATTGAATTGTGGTATCTTTAGTACAACCACCACCTGAAACCTCGATGGTGTATAGTCCATCGCTTAAACCCGTTGCATTCGTTGTAATCGTATCAGTAATCCCAGTATTTGGTGACCAAACAAAAGAAAAATTTCCTGGCGAATCTACAGTAACAGCAATTTGGCCGTCATCGTTAGAACATGATGGGTTTTGTCCGATAGCTTCAATTTCAAAGATATCATCTACAATTGTTATAGTAAAAGTTTGTGAGCAGCCATTGGCATCTGTAACTATTACATCATAATCATCTGCACAAAGATTAAGTGCGGTGGGGTTGGTTTGGGCAGCTGGATCATTCCATTGATAAGTAAATGGCCCAACTCCCGCAGTTACATTAACAGTGGCAGTTCCATTACAAACAGTAATTCCTGATTGACTAAGGCAATTATTTGGATCATTACAAGTACCATAGCTAGAATTTTCCGGTGCTAACGTTGGAGACCAAGGACCTCCGTCTGGAACACGAACAAAGTTTTGTCCTAAAACAAAATTACCAACGTTGACTCCTGTACCGGATTGGGTGTAGGAAGGTATAGATCCAAATCCTGGAGGCAAGCTATTTGTTGGCGGGGTGCAAGGATTACCACTTAAATCTCCAAGCGGCGGGTTACCCCATGAAATAACATCTTGTGGGACACCATCTGCATCATAAAAAGCAAACCAACCACCAGTATTTTGGAACCATAATCTACTTACACCAATACCACCATCAATACAAATTTGGTTATTGTTATTATTCACAATGATATCAATTGCATCTGGTGGTGGAGGTGGGGTATTTTGTCCTCTAACTACAACAAATCCTAAAGGTGGAACAATAGTGCCTTGGGGTAATGTAAAAGCCATGCCATTAGAGGCTGGTAGTGTTGGAGAACCAGTTGAATTAAAGCTCCCTAACAAATAACCTGAAATATCTATTGAGTCGCACCAATTCGGATTATATAATTCAATCCACTCTCCTTCTCCCGATCCAATACCAGAAGCTCCTGGTCCAAAAATAGAACCGTCCCCTGAGGTTGGGGCTATACAAATTTCATTAATTAAAATAGAAGGGCCTACATAATTGCATTCCAAGCAAGAAGAATTGGGTTGCAAGGTGATGTCTGTTTCAATGCCACATTGGGCTTTAATATTGTGCGGAGAAAAGACAACTAGTAAAAATAAAATAAGTATCCGTAAAACTGGTTTATTCATAAGTAATAAAGTTACACACATATGCTGCTCACATAAACAAGACCAAGTTAATTCTAAAAAAGTTGCTTGAAATGCTAAAAATATTTTTTAGAAATAAACCCTTTTACAAACTTATAGCGTAAACATTATAACTAAAATAACAATGTTCACCAATGCTCATTAAACCTCTGCCCCTAAAAATTGAGTAAGCGCTAGCGTCAGTTCATCATCACAGTTTCCGAAATGCTTGTTATAATCATTTATACTCCTCCGAATAACTTCTTTAGCTTCTTCAGCGCCATACACATGGGTTATCTCAACGTTTTTAGTGTTTCCATCTAAATCTTTGTAAGTCAAGAAGAAGTGCTTGTTTCTATTTAAAACGGCTTCTGGTAATTCTGAAATATCTTTCAAATGTCCATAAGCTTGATCTCCTTTCAAAACAGCAATAATTTTATCGTCTGCCTCGCCGCCATCAATCATTCTAAATCCACCAATAGGAATTGCCTCAGCCAAGATATTTCCTCTACTAAAAGTTCTTTCCGAAAGCACACAAATATCCAAAGGATCACCATCACCGACAATGTCATTTCTATTGGTTTTTTCTGCACAAAAAGCCGCCACTTCTTCAGCACAGTATGTCCTAGGCACAAAGCCATAGAGAGAAGCCATGTGGTTTGAAAACTTTTGAGGTCTATCTACAACAATATAACCTGAAGCTTTATCTACTTCATATTTCACTGCATCGGAAGGAATAATTTCAATAAAAGCAGTTACTATTTCTGGTTGCTTTTCACCAGCAGATATACCATGCCAAGGGTGAGCAACAAAGCGCTTAGCCAATGCGGCTTTTAAATTTTCTACTTTTTCTTTCATCACTTTTTTATTTTGCACCTTTGCGAAAAATTAAATTTTATTAGCCTTTTGAATCTTTTTATTTTTGATTTACAAAACTATTATTTTTTGCTTAGATTTAAATGATTTTCTGAATCTGCTATTGAATAAATCATCGAAAAGATAGATAATCCAATGGGTCTAATGGGCCATTAATACCCCATAATTCAAAGTGTAAATGTGGACCAGTCGATTGCTCTCCAGAAGAACCAACAATACCAATAGGTGCTCCAGTTTTCACAAAATCACCAGCAGACACAAAGAGGCTCTCTGCGTGCTTATAAACGGAAGTCACTTCATTAGGGTGCTTTACAATTGTCACCCAACCATCGAGATCCGTATAAGCCGCAAATACCACAACACCACCGAGACAAGCTTTTATGACTTCATCTTTTTTTGTGACAATATCTATACCAGGGTGCCTAATTGCGTGGAACTTTTGCCGCACCCTTCCCTTCACTGGATCTAAAAGAAAAAGATTCGTGTTGATATCTTTTGGCGAAGTAGATTCAGCAACTCTAGCAGCTACAGACTCTGCTATAACCAGCTCTGCTTCGGAAACATCAGTGTCTTCTATTTGAAAGGAAGTGGGGTCTATATCCTCAATCATAAAAACAGAATCTATAGCGTATTCTCCTAAAATGACTTTTTGCATGTTTTCAATAAATTGTGCTTGTTGATGAATCCGCTTATCTTTTTCCAAAGAGGAAAGATATAAAGCTTCGTAGTCAGAACGATTACTTGTTGCTAGTTTCTCAGGTAATAAAATGGATAGTGGTGTGTAGGATAGGGTTAGGTATGCAATTGTAAAAAGGATGAAAACAAGCACAAAAATCACACTAAAAAACTGAAATCCAGATATCTGAAACCTTAGTTTTTCTTTAAAACTCAATGCGTCCATGACAACAACACGGAGTTTTTTGTTTAATACCAGGGTAAAGGTTTTCCAAATTTTTTTCAAACTTTTGAGTTTATATCAACGGCATAATTTACGAAATAACCAAAAATTAATAGGATACCATACTCTTTTGACATTTTTTATCAGATAAAAAATGAATTTTGAGCCCAGCAAGCTTAGCTTTGCAATCCATTATTTCATGAAATGAATCGTATTGTTCACTGTGTAGTTTTTGTTTATTTGATTGTAACCAATCTAGCCGTTGCTCAATTTTATGATGATTCTCTCACAAAAGCAGAAAGAGATAGTATTTATATTTCAGAAACAGAAAGTAATTATGAAAAGCCGAAAGTTTTACATGCCGAACCACTTTACATTGATTTAATAAGAGATTTAGGCGCAAGAAAAGGAGAAAGAGAATGGAACATAGGAATGGGCATGATAGATCATGATCGCTATGATGCTTACGAAGCATTAATTGAATATGAATGGGCTCCAATTGACCGGTTGGGTCTAGAAATCGAAATTCCCGTGCAGTTTTATATACCCCTTGAAGATGTGCCAATCGACTCTATACCCGCAAGCAGAATTGAAAGTTTAAAACTTGCCGCTCAGTGGTCTTTTTTTGTTTCTGAAAAACTAAAAACCACGTTTGCACTAGGTTATATCCATGAATTTGAACTAACCAATTTCAGAAGTTTTGGATCGCCCTTTTTATATGGTAATCTTTTCAATCCCTTTTTTATTGGTGCCAAAAGGTGGGGAAACAACTTTCATACCCTAATTTATACGGGCCCTCGAATCTTCTATTCTGCTAGACAAGAGCGGTTAGAGACAGAATATGAGATGCACACGAACTTTCACTACATGATTTCTGGAACAAGAAATTTTATTGGAATAGAAATCAACAAATACTTTAATCCTGATTTTTTTGACATTACTCTTCGTCCTCAAATGCGTGTTGCTTTTGCGGATAATTTACTTATCGGGATTGTTCCTAGTATACCAATAGAGCGAAAAAGTGAAAGACTTGGAATGTTCCTGAGGGTTATTTGGGAACCGAAACATCATTAATTGCTTTTAATAATTCATCTTTAATTTCTCGTGTTGAAGCTAAAAGCTGATCGAAAGATGAAATAATGAAATACTTATCTTGTATTACTGTATTGTCAAAATCAGTTCGAAGTATTGTTTTAACATCAAAAGGCAAGTGAGCTGGCACATCGCTGAGACTGTATTTTGTTTCGCCAAATGAAGAAATTATTCCCGCGCCATAGACCTGCAGTTCTTTCCCACTTTGAATTAAGCCAAATTCAATGGTGAACCAATATATTCTTCCTATCATTTCCACAATTCTAGGTAGGTGAATATATTGTTTGCCAATTTCTCCAATTTCTTGAAAAAACGCATTAAAAGTAGGGTTAGTCAGTAATGGCATATGACCAAAGGCATCGTGAAACATGTCAGGTTCTGGCAAATAATCAAGCTCCTCCATTTTTCTCAACCAAGTAGAAGATGGGAATTGTTTATTGGCAAGCATGTTGAAAAAGTTGGGTTGATCAATAATTCCAGGAACAACTACAATTTCCCAGCCTGTTGTTTTCCGCAGTCGCTCATTGACTTCTCGAAAATCAGGTATGTCGTATGCACTAAAACCTATATTTTCTAACCCATCCAAATAAGATGAATGTGCAACTTGATTCAGTTGCTGCATTTGTCGCTCAAAAAGTGTTTTCCAAACCAATCGGTCTTCAGCTGTATATTGGTTATACCTCTGTTCGAGACCTTCGATGATCTTATAAGTTTTCATTTCTAAAATTTTTAAATAAAAAAAGCCCGGAATTCCCGGGCTTCAAAAAGTTTATAATATACAAAATATTATAGCATTTTACCCCGATTTTGTTTCGAGTAAAGCCAATAATATCTTTTATTTATCTTGTTTTCCATATTGCAAATTTAGTAAGATTTAGGTTTTTGAAACATTTTTCCTAAAAAAAATAATCCCTGTATTTTGTTTTTCATTACAAAAGTTATATATTTAAAAAAATTTGTAGAAATACTAAACTAAAAGCGATGCAATATAGTTCAATACTTCATTTGATTTTTTGTAGTCTGCTTATTTTTAGCCACTTTTCGTTGAATGCGCAAATTATATCCTATTTCAGTTGGGATACTGATCCAGTAACACAAGCTGACATTGGCCCAAACGGTACGCTTCCTGCTGGTTCGCAAGCCTATTCTTCTCCAGCTGGGTTTAATGGTACAAATGGTATCAATCCTTTAGAGCCAGACCCAGACCCTTCAAAAGGTGTTGATTTAACACTAAATGCTTCACCACTTTTTGATGTAGATGGTATAGATATTCAAATTGCGTTTCGCAGAGAAGAAGGAACTGGAAACTTTGTTACCCGTGGAACAGATTTTAACATGGGTATGAACAGCGGTAATTTCTTCGTAACATTCTCTCTAGATGATGGAGCCGGCGGAAGTATTGAAGTTCACTCTGGTGATATATATACTATTCCGCTTGATGGTGTATATAGGTTATTCCGTTTTTACTACTTGCCAGACCTAGGTATAGCAGAAGCGTCTGTTGATGGAGCTCCTGTTTGGACTTATAATGGCACTATTGGTCAAGTGATGTATTGGTCTGCACCTAATATCGTTATTGGCGCTTTTATGGATGCTAATGGTGCGGATGTAGCGGTTTTTGATGAACTCATCATCGCAGAAGTGCAAGCAAGCCCTCTTCCTGTTAGATGGTTGGATTATTCTTGTGAAAAAAAACCGGATGGTATTCACCTTAATTGGTCAACAGCCATAGAAATCAATAATAGCCATTTTATTGTGGAAAGAGCAATTGAAAACAACACTGAAGTTTTTGAGCAATTGAACACTACCCCCATAATTGGCGCCGGTTTCTCTACGCTCATTAAAGAATACAGTTTTTCAGATCTGAACCCTAATGGGGGTTGGAATTATTATCGCATTAAGCAAATAGATTTCGATGGTCAGCATGAATATACCTCAACAATCGGTTGTCTTTGGGAGGAAGAGAAAGAATTCATAACGCTATATCCAAACCCTGCTAAAGAATATGTTTATATAAAATCAAATGTAAACAGCACTTTGTCACTTATTGATGCTAATGGTAAAGAAGTTGAAAGGTTTAAACCTATTGATTCAGTTAACCAGACAAAACTCGATTTAACTAATTACCCATCTGGTGTTTATTTTTTGAAAAGCGAAAACACCTCATCAAAATTTATTAAGCGATAAGGGGTTGTTTTAAAATTCCTTGATAAATCATAAAAGATCCGATGCGCTTGAAGGTTATAAGATTTCTTTACTGTTAATCTTGAGCAAACGATTAAAGTATGTTGTATATCATTAAGCCATTAAACATGTCTAACTTCTAAATGTCTAAAACCCTACCTCCCCTGTTTTCTCTTTTCTGCCAGCCATTTCGGCATTTTTTTGTTGTTTGTGTGTCCATTGTTTTGAGAGTTCGGATTTGTTGCTTGCGATGCTGCATCTCCCAACAATTTTTCCAACAATTCTGGCCTTTTTGCCTTAATTAAGGATTGCTTTATCCATTTATGATTCTCTTTCTTGTACCAAAAGAAAAACTTGTTTTGTCTCTTTTTTTCCTCGGGACTTTTTGCAGTATAAACTGGTTTTAATGTATAGGGGTGAACACCTGAATAATAAATCACCGTAGCGACAGTCATTGGGGTTGGCGTGAAATCCTGTACTTGTTCCAATTGAAAGCCCATGTCTTTGGTTTCCGCAGCCAGGTTGGCCATGTCTTGTTCCTCGCAGCCGGGATGAGAAGAAATAAAATAAGGTATTAATTGTTGCTTTAGCCCATTTTTAGCTTGAATCTTATCATACTTCTCTTTAAAAGCATGAAAATGTTTAAATGAAGGCTTCCGCATGATGCGCAAAGTATCGTCGCTGGTGTGCTCGGGAGCCACTTTTAACCTCCCTGATACGTGACGCGTTACGACTTGTTCAATGTACTCATCGTGGTTGCCGTCTTCATTGTTTTTATTGAAATCATCTACCAATAAATCGTAGCGAATTCCAGATCCCACAAAGGCCTTTTTGACCTTCGGGTGCTCATCAATCTTACGGTATAGCTTGGTCATATCGCTGTGATTTGTATCCAAGTTACTGCAAATCACAGGGTGTATGCAACTAGGGCTGGTACATTTCGCACAAATTGCCTCGTCTTTGCCTTTCATGCGGTACATGTTGGCTGAGGGACCTCCTATATCTGAGATATATCCTCTAAAATTTGGGTCTTGTGTGACTTGCTCCACTTCTCTCATAATGGACTCCTCACTGCGGGAAGCAATAAACTTCCCTTGGTGTGCTGAAATCGTACAAAAACTACAACCCCCAAAACAACCGCGGTGGGTGTTCACGGAGAACCGAATCATATCGAAAGCGGGAATAGCCCCACGTTTCTTGTACTTCGGGTGAGGGAGTCGTGTGTAAGGTAAATCAAATGAACGGTCAATCTCTCCTTCTTCCATGGTCTTGTAGGGAGGGTTGATGACCAGTGTTTTTGCGCCGATTTTTTGCGTAATGCGATTCGCTTGCCACTTGTTGGACTCTACCTCTACCACTTTAAAGTTGGCAGCATATTTTAATTTATCTTGAAGGCATTCATCGTGTGAGGTCAATTCAACTGTTTCCCAATTTTTATTTTTTGGAAGGTTATCTGTTTCATCAAGCACAAAGGCAGTTTGCTTTATGGTCTTTAAGGAAGAGAATGGAACACCTTTTTTAAGCAAGGTTAACATTTCACGAAGGGGCTGGTCACCCATTCCGTAAACCAGCATGTCTGCACCAGAAGTCTCTAAAATCGAAGGCATTAACTTATCGCTCCAGTAATCGTAGTGGGTAACGCGTCGCAAGGAGGCTTCAATACCACCAATCAATACAGGCACATCTGGGTACAGTTCCTTCAGAATCTGGGTATATGTTGTCGTCGCATAGTCCGGACGAAAACCTGCTTGTCCTCCTGCTGTATAAGCATCTGTCGACCGCAAACGCTTATTCGCGGTATAGTGATTCACCATAGAGTCCATACAACCAGCCGTAACACCAAAAAAGTACTTCGGTCGTCCAAACTTCTTGAAGTCACGCAAGTCGTCTTTCCAGTTGGGTTGAGAAACGATGGCTACGCGAAACCCTTCATCTTCGATAATGCGTCCAATAACGGCTGTCCCGAATGAGGGATGATCCACATAAGCATCACCGGAAATGAGGACTACATCTACCTCATCCCATCCGCGTTTTTCCACTTCCTTCATGGTTAAAGGAAGCCAATCTGTTATTGGTCTTTCTTGCATTTGGCAAAGTTATGGAAAGTTATGGAAAAGAAAAAAGGAATTTTTGACATGCGAAGCGCAAACTCTTGCTTTTTAAGCAAAGAAATACTTTTCCAGATATGAAGCAGCTATTTTATACATTTGGAAATTTTGACTTGAGAACAAATGAGTTTTTTAAACTTATTATCGTAAAAATTTATGAGGAGGTTATTTTAACTGAACATTTAAACACGGTTGGTTTTTTATAAAAAATTGAAAGTTGAATTTGCGTTACAGGTGAACTTTTTGACATTTCACATTCACTTCTTCAGTTTTCACTCAAAAAATAGTACCTTCGTCACCAGCTTCAATCCATGAAAAAAAAGCCTTCACAAATATTAAAAATTGCGCTGCCGCTCGGAATTGGGTGCTATTTACTTTGGCACTTTTACAACGCTATGGACAGTGACACAAAAGCTGTTTTTTTTCATGCCATAAAAACAGCGGACTATACTTGGATTTTTTTATCCTTGGTTTTGGGATGGGTTAGTCATGTTATACGTGCTTATAAATGGAAGTTTTTATTAAATCCACTATCGCTGAATCCAAAATTTTCGCATCGCTACCATGCCTTAATGGTTGGCTATATTGTTAATTTGTTAATCCCTCGTGCTGGAGAAGCGACGAGAGCAGCGCTTTTATACCGCACAGATCAAATTTCTTTTTCTAAAAGTTTTGGAACCATTATCGGTGAGCGGGTTTTTGATCTGATGGTACTTGGTATTATATTTTTAATTGCTTTGGTGCTTAGTTTTGATGATATTCTAGCTTTGAAAACACTCATTGACCAACCTTTAGAAGATGGGGGACATTCTTTTTCATGGGGATTACTGATTTTGATTCTTTTGGTAATGGGAGTTATTACCTTTGTATTACTTTGGCTTAAAATAGAAAGTTTCAGATTGAAATTCAAACGTTTTTTTAAGGAGGTCATTGAAGGTGTTTTTTCCATTTTCAAATCTAAACAACCCTTTGCTTTTATCGCGTATACTTTCCTGATGTGGGGTTTATACATTGCTTATTTTGGCATCTGTTTTTTGGCTTTTGAGCAAACATCCGATTTCCCTTTAGCAGGAATTTTAGTTGGTTTTATTGCAGGAACATTAGGTATTATGTTTACCAATGGTGGAATTGGTGCCTACCCTTATTTGGTAGGTTTAGTGGTAACCTACTATATTGGCGGCAACGTTATGGATAAAAACGAAGCCATTGGCATCGGAAAAGCACTAGGCATGGTGATTTGGACTTCACAAACATTAGGAATGATTATCTTAGGGTTGATTTCGATGGTGTTGATTCCAAATAACTTCGGTAAAGAAAAGAAAAACCGTGAAATAACAGCTTAAAATGTTAACAGCGATCAAAGATAAAATAATGGAATTACCACAACTTGTAGCACAAGTTCAAAAGTGGCAACAAAATGGTGAGAAAGTGGTTTTTACCAATGGTTGCTTTGATCTTTTGCATAAAGGACATGTAACCTATTTAGCAAAAGCAAAAGCACTAGGTGATCGATTGGTGGTAGCCGTGAATAGTGATGATAGTGTAAGGCGTCTGAACAAAGGTCCTGAACGACCAATTAATTCTGAACAAGACCGTGCATTTGTTTTATCGGCGTTAGCAGCTCTAGATGCCGTTGTGATTTTTGATGAAGACACCCCATTGGCTGTTATAAAAGCTATTCAACCGGCTATATTGGTAAAAGGAGGGGATTACGATGCCAACGCTACAAGTGCATCTCCCCAATACATTGTTGGTGCGCAAGAAGTTAAAGAAAACGGCGGAATAGTTAAAACGATCTCTTTTGAAGTGGGATACTCCACTACCAATATGATAAAGAAATTTAAATAATTTTATACTGCGATTATTTTAACCTATTTTTAGCGTTTGATAAATTAAACCATTTTAAGCGGTGAGACCAATGAAAACGAACATTTCCTTTTATTTCATCCTTTTGACAGCACTTGTTTTTTCTTCGTGTAGGAAAGCATATACTTGTGCTTGTACTGCCGATGATCCCGTTCACAACGTATCATTTACCGCTGAAATGACAAAGAGTGCCGCTGAAGATTGGTGCGTGGATTTAGATATAGAAAATATTTTTCGCGAAGAGCCCATAGAAGGCTGGCGATGTGATTTAAAAGAAATCTAAGAATAATTAATTTTACTTTCCATCGTTAAAAGATTAGTGATTTTGGAAAACTCAAATATATTTAGTTGGTGGTTAACATGTTTAGTAATAGCCACGCTTTCTTTTACAGCTATTGCGCAACCCGCCAACAATAGGTGTGAGAATGCTCTTCGGTTGTGTCCACAGCAAACTGTTAGTGCCAATAACTTAGATGCCAATGTTATCACTTGTGCAGGTTGTGAAGATGATTTCAATTTTTGTATCAACCCTAACAGTACAATTTGGTTTACGCTTCAAACCAACGATAACGGCGGAAATCTTAACATTTCTATAACTAACCTCGTGTTTATGAATTTACCCGGACAAGGCAATGCCTTCGAGGCCACATTGTTTGAGGCATCTCTTCCATGCGCTGCGAATAGTTATGTACAGCATGGGGATTGTTTTGAAGGTATTCAAGCAAATAGTAATTTACAGTTTCTAAATTTAGCTGCCAACACAACCTATTACTTAGTTATAAATGGAGAAATGGGAACTAACCAGGGCGCACAAGGCTCTTTTAATATTACGGCCTCTGGAAGCGCTGTAACACAGTCGTCATTCGTGTTTTTGAGCACCGACACCACAGTTGTTTGCACGCAAGACGTAACAACCTTTATTGCTACTGTCAATGATTGTGATGATCCGAGTGACTTCACTTGGTTTGTCAACGACTCAATTTACACGATCACACAGGTTAACGCTTGGGAGTCTATTGGAATTCCTGATGGTGCTGTTGTTCGAGTGGAAGTAACATGTGATGATCCATGCTTTCCAAATCTAGGGAGTAATTCCATTGAAATGGAAGTAATCTCCTTTTTTGTGGATGCAGGAGAAGACGAAGAAATTATAGCTGGAGAGGAACTACAATTATCGGGAAACACGGATGCGCCAGACTTTTTTTGGCTTCCAGACATTGCTATCAGCAATACTAATTCGCTACAGCCTGTGGTCTCTCCATCTACAACAACAATATATACGCTGCATGCCACTGATGGATTTTGTACCCAAACAGATTTTGTAACCATCACCGTTATTTCTGAGTTGGAAATACCGAATACCTTTTCACCTAATGGTGATGGCATCAACGACACGTGGGTAATTCCTGGCATGGTTTCATTTCCAAATACTCTAGTGCGCATATACAACCGTTGGGGACAACTCGTTTTTCAAACAACGGGATACAACCCTGAAAAGGCTTGGAATGGAAAAATGAACAATACAGGAAGGGATTTGGCGCCATCTGCTTACTATTATGTAATCGAGTTGAGGGACGGAAATAATAGCGATCCTTTAAAGGGTGTAATAAGCTTAGTGAGATGATACGTTGGTATTACATGACTTGTTTTTTTGTTTGTTTCGGATCTAATTACTCGAAAGCTCAGCAAATCGCACAATACTCGCAATGGTCTTTTAATCAGTTTTCCATAAACCCAGCGCTTGCGGGCATAAAAAACTGTTTGGATGTGAGAACTGCTTATCGTTTGCAATGGGCGGGTTTTGAAGGAGCTCCAGAAAGCGGGTTATTTACCATCAACGCACCTTTAAATAAAAAAAGAAAAGCGGCTTTTTCCTCCTTTCACGGTCTAGGAGGGAAAATAGAAAGGGATGTTTTTGGTAATTTCAACAATTTTGCTGTTTCTATGGCTTATGCTTTACACTTTCCCCTTGATCAAACAAGACGATTGAGTTTCGGCGCTTCAGGTGGTGTGCAGCAATTTGGTTTTGATCATACACAGGCAACTACTTTAGATCCAGATCCTGCGGTAGCACAATCTGCTAACGTTTTTATGGTTCCACTAATTGGTGCGGGTGTTTGGTACAATACGGAAAACTGGTATGTTGGTGGCAGCATTGATCAGTTAGCAAGAAATCGCTGGTCTGACATTGGTTTTACGTCTCGTTTTCGCATACACACCAATCTAGTAGCGGGAACGAAATGGACCTTTGATAATAATTTGAGCTTATTACCTGCCGTTTTACTTCGTGTTCCACCAGCGGGTCCAGTAAGTATGGATATCAATTTAATGGTGGATTTTATTGATAATGTTCTGCTTGGAGTAGGATACAGAAATGTGGATGCACTTATCGCGTTTGCACGGTTTAAAATTTCCAAAATCACAATCGGTTACAGCTATGATTTTATAACTTCAAGTATTCAAGGTGGACACTTCAACACACATGAAATTTCAATTGCGTTGAACACTTGTAGAGATGCCCAAAAAAGAGGCAGCGTAGCTTGTCCTTTGTTTGAGTAAAACTATTCTTGAAATGCCCCAGCGCCTAGAATTTCTAAATATCCAGAGTTGAGGTCGTTGACATACCTGAAATAATAAGTGTGACCAGCAATATTACCTAATGCATCCGTGGCCACCACATCAAATCCGTAAGCGTTATGCCCCATATAGGTAGTTGGAGTTAATCCTTCAAAAGAAGTTTCCGCCAATACGGAACGGGTATATTCGTCATGCTCAAAAAAATCTGCAATGTAAAGCCAATCACTGCGATATTCTATTCCTAGTTTAAACCAATCAATTTCTTCAGTTGGATTAAGGATTTTCTTTTGAAATGTAGACCAGGCAGCAGCTAATTCGTCAAAAGTTGGTGCTTTGGCCAATTCCGCTTTGGCTTCTAAATGTTCATGTGTCTGGCTATTAACCTCAACGAAAGCACTATGATTATTGTTTTGATTGTTTGAAGCAGCTGTTTCCTCTTCGGGGTTTCTTGTATCATAAGCTAGGTGTTCATTACTAAGATTATTAACTTCTTGACACCCTGCTAAACAAATGGTAAAAATAAAATATAAAAAACGCATGCTAAAATGTACAATTTAATTTTTAGGAACAAAAACCCATCGACCATCTTCACCAACTTGCACCCACTCACCGTCATCCTCTTCCTGATCTAAAAAACCAGTTTCACTAGAGGAAGCATTTACATTGAGGTGATTTTCATAGGTAGAAAGATGAATAACAATATTTTCAGCATCTCTTTTTATTAGCCAATTCGAATAATTGTTGTCAGTAGTTGAGGTATAAAGATACTTCAACCAATATAAGGATATTTTTTCTTCAATATGTTCTGATAATTCAGTTAAAAGCAACTCTTTTTCTTTGTCCAGCTCAATACTAAGGGAATAATTAGAATTTTGTTTTTCCTCAAAAAAACCAAAGCTTACAACTACCTCAAATAGATCTTCCTGATACTGAAAACTGAGGTAATTTTCGTCATTGACAAACAACTTGTAATTATCTGGAATAGCAGACTGAACTTCGTCTCTTGACCAACCTATCTCCAAGTCCCCAACGTAGTCAAAATGACTGATTAATTCCAAAAGTATTTTGGTCTCCATTTTATTATCCAGAGAACCATCGTCTTCTGTTAAGTGAGTCGCCTGTTTATTTTCATTTTGACAGCCGATAAAAATCGGCATAACAAAAGTTAAATAATAAATTAAGCTGTTTTTCATTTTTATCGATTTTTCTAATGCTATAAATCATCCTAATAATTTGAATAGTCATTTATTTTTTTAATCTCATATTTATTTAAATTTAGCTGCTTATCACTAAATTAAGAATTGCAGTAGCATGTTTTCTTTATAGAACCATTAACTGAGCAACAATTCATTACCAATAGAAAAACAAAATAGATAAACAACAAATATTTTGGATCGGGGTCATATATTAATTAAGTTAATTACATACAAATGTAAAGATTAGTCTTATAAAAACCAATTTACTTTTTGTAAGAACTTTAAAACTTCACAAAACAGACTTTTGACTTTCTAAAACAGGTTTCCTACAGAGGTAATCTGCTTCTTATCATTCGTACTAACCTATCAGCAATCTGCATATCTTTGCTCTGAGCAGTAGTTGTTTGTCTCAACTTTTTATTAACATAATAACCCCCTGTTTGAGCAGCTTTTATGTTTTCAGTAAGATAAATTAACGTATCGGCACCTTTTTCAGGAGACTTGCCAATAAGCAAAAATATACAACGAACAAACCAATTGGCTTTATTTGCAAGGTTGGTGCTTACTACGCCAGGGTGCATACTAACAACCTTAACTTTCTCATGCCATTGTTCCGCGAAATAAATGGTTAATAAAATAATCGCTAGTTTAGATTGCCTATATGCCTTAAACCCTGAAAAAGAATTTTTTTCAAAGGTTGGGTCGTCCCAAAAAATATCTCCTTGATGCAAACCGGAAGCAGTATTGATGACAATTGGTTCATGGGCTTTTTCCAACAAAGGAAGCAATCCATTCATGAGCAGAAATGGGGCAAGCACATTGACTTGCCAAGTCAATTCAATGCTATCCTCAGATAATTCCTTTTCTCCAAATACCCAAATACCAGCGTTATTTATTAATACATCAACACTATCGGTGAGGGATTTAATTTTTTCTATTCCATATTTTATTTGATCGAAGCTAGATAAATCACAAGGAATAGCTATTAAGTTGCTGTACTGAGACAAGCTGGTTATTTTCGCACTTGCTCTATGTAATAGCAATAACTTTACTCCTTTTTTGAGTAATTGTTCGGCGGCTGCAAGCCCTAATCCTGAGGAGCCTCCGGTCATTACAACTATTTTATCCTCCATAACTTTGTTTTATATTGAAAACCATAAAATTATAATCTTTCTTTAAAATTAAGTTGTTGACATATCCTAGCAACTGGATAAAGAGAAAGCGCATAGATGCGATTCAAAGCTATTTTGATCATTTTTAGTTCAATCAAACTTAAAAGTTTTGCAAAAGACTGTTAATTAATGGCAGTAAAATAGCTGTTATTTTTTTTTTAACTATATTGGTAAGCTTGAAACTAAAAAACAACGAAAATGGAAAAAATAAAAAGACTATTTGATATACCATATTTTCAACTAGATAAATTCCCTCAAGAGACCATGTTTTCTAGTAAAATTGATGGTAAATGGCAATCTTTGAGTACAAAAGATTTTCTAAATAAAGTCAATGAAAACGCAAGGGGTTTAGTTGCCCTAGGGATTGCACCTGGCGACAAGGTTGGACTTGTTTCTGCGAATCGAGTGGAGTGGAACATTATGGATATCGCTATTCAACAAGTTGGCGCTATAGGTGTTCCTATTTATCCTAATATTTCTGTAAAAGATTACAGGTTTATTTTTTCAGATGCTAATATTAAGCTTTGTGCCACTAGTACAAAAGAATTGTATGATAAAATAAACAGTATCAAAGATGAGCTGCCTGCATTAAAATATTTGTATTGTTTCGATCAAGAAGCAGGCACACCAAACT
>JAFIEX010000044.1 GCA_020832365.1 Crocinitomicaceae bacterium | reverse complement strand
CCCTTAATTCCAATAAAAACAAATTCATTTTCATCGTGGTGATGCTCTAAAATTTCAAAGGCAATGCGTTGAATTTTTTGTTGCACTTGTTTAGGACGTAACACTATAGTTTTCTCTTCCATTTTATCTAATGTTTCTTTGATTCAACCAATTTTGATAGTTTTTTGCATTCCTATTGTGTTCTGCCAATGTTTTAGCAAAAGCATGAAGACCATTGCCATCGGGTTTAGCACACATGAAGAAATAACTATTTTTATCAGCATTTAAAACTGCATCAACCACCGCTGCGGGAGGTATGCAAATTGGTCCAGGAGGTAGGCCTTTGTATTTATAAGTATTATAAGGACAATCAATTTCACGATGCTCATAGGTCAAGCGTTGCACACCATCCAATTTATTTCCCCAACAAAAGCGAAAAGTTGGATCTGATTGTAAAGGCCAACCGTTACGCAAACGATTCAGGTATAAACCCGCTATAATAGGCCATTCTTCAGCGTGCTTACTTTGTTCTTTGTAAACTATAGCAGCTAAAGTTACCACTTCGGATTGTTGCTTAAGTCCTATTTGCGTAATTTTGGCTTTTCTTTCAGGCGTCCAAAACTGATTGAATGCTTCTGCCATTCTTTGCACAAACTGCGCTGGTTCTGTATCCCAATAAAAACGATAAGTATCGGGTAAAAACAGAGCTGGTATTTTCTCTTTTGAGAAACCATAATGTTTGAGAACACTATCTTGAAAAATAAAATTAACCAAGTCTGCACTATCCAACTCAAGACTCTTAGCCACCTTACCAGCCATCTGAGGAATATCCCTAGCGTTATTAAAAGTAACCAAAACTTCTAACTCAGCATTACCGTTTCCTAGCCTATTCATTGTAAAACCATTCAGTAAATCCTTGATATTAGTGCTCGGTGCAATGATGTACTTACCCGCAGCGATTTGTTCTGTTCCCAATTGTTTGTAATTCCCGACACGCATTATTGCTTCTTTGTCTTGAAAAATCTGTTGGCTATATAAAAGCTCACTCAACTCTTTCAATGAAGTTCCAGTTGGCAAGAAAAAAGGCGTCTCTTCTTCATTTTCGGTATGCTTTTTCCCATCAAAATAAAGCTGCATTGAATCACAAGACGTGAACATAAAAAGTCCAATTAATGAAACAGAAAAGATTAAATACTTCATGTTGCAAAGCTTATTCAAAAATAGTAAAGTTTTCATGTATTCTCACTAGTTCAAAGTGAAAAATATATTTATCATCCAATTGTTTTTGAACGGCATGACTTCCATCCTTGGCTTTTTCAAAATGCAAAAGCATTTTCCGGAACAGAGCAAGACTTGGAATATTGTCCTTACTTACTTCAGCAATGAAAGATTTTATTTGCCACTTCTTTGAGGCGTATTCCATTATCAGCCCAACTGCATGAAAAGCATGACTTTGTTCTCTATACTGTTTATCAGCAATTAAAACACCTACTTTAGCGGTTAAAAAAGAAAAATCTATATCAAATAAATCAACAGTGCCAATGGTATGTTTATCCAAGTTTTCAACCATCATGCGCATTTGTCCATTCTTTTCCACCTGATGAATGTTTTCAAGATGTGCTTTAATTGTATCTAAATCATAGCGTTTTCTATTTCTTCCGTTTTGGAATTGAAAAGCAGGCGTATTTTCCCATAAAAAAAGTAACATTAAATCAGTGTATTCGGGTTCCCGAATAACTGTATTTCTATATTTTGCTATCATTTTTGTTGCAATAATGAAATCCTCGCTAAAATCTCATCTGATCCATACTCGGGCAGTTGAAAGTTATTCCCTGCTATACCCATAGCATAAACTTTTTTTATTTGATAGTTTGCTGCTAAAATAGACAGTAGATCTGCTACTTTCTCCACTTTTTGCTGCCCAACCCATTGACCAAACAGCAATTTAATTGGAGTCAAACAGGTATCTGTGGGATGTTCTAAATTTATTTGCTCAAAAATGGCTTTCGTATTTGAAAAGTCACTAATAACATTCACTTGAACAAATATACTTTTTATATTTTTGGCTTTCAAAATATTAGTGAGCTTGGAAATCGGAAGGTCAAAATCTTTTCCTTTTGCCTTTAAACTGAAATAAGCGCCATTGTGCAGCCATCCGATATGCGGGGGGATTTTATCGGCATGTAAAATCACAATGTAAGCACCTTTTTCCAGCAGAGCTGTATCACTCAAATAGTTTAATGATGAGAAAAAATAACTAGACATTTACTACTCCTTCAAATACTTGTTTTGCAGGTCCAATTAGCCAAATATTTCTAAACGCATCACCGTGACGGTCGGCTTTCACTCTAAGCCTTCCACCTTTTACATTGATTGTTTTGTTTATAGAACCTAATTCTCCATTTGCTAATGCCCATGCGAGCGCGACCGCCGTGGCGCCTGTTCCACAAGAAAGTGTTTCGTCTTCTACACCACGTTCATACGTACACATGGTTAAATCCCCTTCTTTTTCCTCTGCTAAATTTACATTAATTCCGTAATCTCTATAATCATCGCTGTATCGGATTTTCCTCCCAAAATCGACAATATCATAGCTGTTTAAAATATCAAAACGAATGTAATGTGGGCTGCCAGTATGAATAATATAATCAGCTCCTTTTACCTCGTATCCCTCAACATCTTGCATAGCTAAATGCACTTCATCACCTTCTAAAAATGCTTGATGGACACCATCAATTGCAGAAAAGGTAGTTTCTTTATGAAAATAACCATTGTTATGCGCAAAATGCACAGCGCATCTCGCTCCATTACCACAAAAACTTTGACTACCGTCTGAATTGAAATAAACAACTTCATAATCCGTTTTTGCGCAAGGTGAAATGAGGATGAGCCCATCTGCTCCAATACCCAATCTTCTTTTGCATAACATCGGTACCAAAGCATCAATCTTTAGCTTTAGCTCTCCAGTAGGGTCATTAATTATTATAAAATCGTTACCAGTACCTTGGTACTTTGTAAAATTAAGTGTCATCGAACTTCAAGTCTTTTAAATCTGTCTGTTTTACTCAAATAATAGGTATTCCCTTTGTGTAATAAGACCAGTTGATTTTCTCTTTCTGTTAATTGTAAAAAATAACTTTCGTACGGATTGAAGCCATACAATTTCAAACGACTTCTGTTCAATTCATATCCAATCAATTCTAAGGGAGATTCCCAGAACTCCACTTGAATGTTACTTGCAAAAGCATTCGAGCCTAGCTCTAAAATTTTTTCAACACTTACAGTATCCGCTTTAGCATAATCTTGTATAGCGATTTGCTTTTTAGCTACTAAACGTTCAGAAATTATAATATCTTCTTGGTCTTCTACTCCTTCAAATGAATCAAGATCCAATGAATCATCAGTGATGAATAAGTTGGTATCAGTATCAGGAGTATTTTCGTTTAAATCCGAGACATCATACTCATCAGTTTTTTCGATATAAACCTTTTGTTTCAGAACTACCGTATCTAGAATTGTTTCAACAATTTCTTTTTCTTGAATGACAGTTTTAATCCTTGGGGAATTATAGGCTGCCATCAGGAAGTACACAATTCCACCGCCAAGCAGCAAACCTACAAGTAAAATTATCCAACTTGAACGACGGGGGCTATCCATGGCTGCTATATCGCAAGTTTATTTATCATAATGCGAATATATGCATAAAGCTGTTTTTTGCCGCAAAATAGATCATTAATTTTTAATTAGAAAACTACTGAATATATCCGAGTAGTTTCAGGTATTGGTCTGCCGTTTGCTCCTCGGAGTACCTTTCAGAAACGATCTTACCTTCGCTATTTCTTTTGATTAAAATATGCTGTGGCTCTGGTATTAGACAATGTTTCAGGCCTCCATAACCACCTATATTTTCTTGGTAAGCACCTGTGTTGAAAAAACCAATATAAAGAGGCTTATCCTTTTCAAATTTTGGGAGATAGATAGCATTAGAATGTTGCTCAGAGTTATAATAATCATCACTATCACAGGTTAACCCACCCAATAACACTCTTTCATAATTATCATTCCACCTGTTGATGGGAAGCATTATAAAGCGCTGATTTATTGCCCAAGTATCAGGTAAATTCGTCATAAATGAACTATCTATCATATTCCATTTTTCTCTGTCATTTTGGTGTTTTTGATCCAGTATTTTAAAAATTGCACCACCACTTTCGCCTACTGTAAAAGAACC
The DNA here is from genome assembly GCA_020832365.1 of Crocinitomicaceae bacterium. Taxonomy (GTDB): domain Bacteria; phylum Bacteroidota; class Bacteroidia; order Flavobacteriales_D; family Crocinitomicaceae; genus JAFIEX01. The sequence goes on along the minus strand of JAFIEX010000044.1, from coordinate 12,618 downwards.
AAATTCGGTGTAAATATTAGGCTCTGGAATGTCATATTCTTTACATAAATTCCTGATTTGGGTGACGATTTCCTCTACCATATACTCGTAATCGTAGTCAAATGCTAAAGATTTTTTGATGGGAAATCCACCACCAATATTTAATGAATTCAATTCAGGACAAATCATTTTCAACTGGCCATAAGCACGAAGCGACTTTGTTAATTCATTCCAATAATAGGAATTATCTTGGATTCCAGTATTAATAAAAAAGTGCAACATAGTGAGTTCCACCTGAGGATTGTCTCTAATTTGCTTTTCATAAAAAGGCACGATACTTCTATATCGCAAGCCTAATCGCGAGGTGTAAAACTCAAACTTTGGGTCTTCCTCAGATGCAATCCGAACACCGATTTTAATTTTTTTATCTGTAAGTTTTAAAAGTCTTTCTAGTTCTGAATAATTATCAACAACTGGAATTACTTGTACGGCATCTCTTTCAATAAGCTCTGCAATTTTTTCGATGTAGCGGTCTGGCTTAAAACCGTTGCAAATAATTTTTTGATGTGGCTGCAACTTTCCTTGATCAATTAGATGATTAATAATGTCTATATCATAAGAGGAAGAGGTCTCTAAATTGACATTGTTTTTAAGCACCTCATCCATTACAAAAGAAAAATGCGAGGACTTCGTACAGTAGGAGTAGTTGTATGTCCCAGTATAGCCAATAGCATTCATAGCGTCTCTGAACCAACCTTTGCAGCGCTCGATGTTGTTTGTTATTTGCGGTAAATAACTAAATTTTAAAGGCGTACCATAGGTTTCTATTAACTCCATCAAATCAATACCGTGAAAAAGCAAATGGTCGTCTTCCAACTGAAACTCTCTTTGAGGAAAGTCAAACGTTTGCTCTATTAAGTCGATGTATTTCGTTTTCATTTAACTGCCTTTAAAATTCGATGCGAAATTATAGAAAACAATTGGTTTTAGCAATGCACAAAAAGCTAAGAAAATAAAAGAAAGCTTATTCAGCAGATTTTTTTTGATTTTCTCCGGTTTCTAGGAAGGGGTTCATCACTTTAGTTTGGCGACGAATAGATTCTTGATGAATCGCATCCATTAAACAGCGCATAAATGTTTGCGATAAGTTTACTTGACTGCTTTGCTCAAGTCGATGTGCAATGACTTTTTTCCAGTGGTCTTGTTGCAAAATTGTAATATCATTATCTCTTTTAAAGTCTCCAATCTCCTCTGCTAAACCCATCCTGTAAGAGATCGCGTGAATAATTTGGTCATCCAACTGCGCTATTTTATCCCGCATAATTTCTAATTGCAAAAGTTCATCTTTGCTCACTACTTGCTTCCGCTTGCGTAAATTCGAAAAGATGAGACCCAAATCTTTAGGAGTCAGTTGTTGCTGCTTGTCTGATAAGGCCTGCTCCGGATTAACGTGAGACTCTATCATCAAGCCATCAAAGTTCAAATCCATAGCTTTCTGCGCAACTGCTGCAATACCATCTCTTCGTCCTACGATATGGCTTGGGTCACACAACAAGGGTAAATCTTCGAATATTTCTTTTAATCCAATTGGAATTTCCCAATTGGGAATATTTCGATATTTGGGGTGATTATAAACTGAAAAACCACGATGTATAGCTGTGATATCATCAATTCCTGCCTTTTGAAATCTTTCTATCGCCCCTACCCAAAGCATTAAATCTGGATTAATAGGATTTTTTATCATGACTGGAATTTCAACACCTTTTAAAGCATCAGCAATTTCTTGCACAGCAAATGGATTAACTGTTGTTCTTGCTCCAACCCACAATTGATGAATACCATGCTTTAAAGCAGCATCGACGTGTTTTGCATTCGCTACTTCGACAATAACAGGTTTATTGATTGCATTTCCCGCGGCAATTAGCCATGGTAAAGCTTGCTCTCCAATCCCCTCAAACGAATCTGGTCTGGTTCGAGGTTTCCAAACACCTCCGCGCAACACATCTACTTGATTTGTTTCAGATAACGCCAATGCTGTTTCCATAACTTGCGCTGGAGACTCTACACTGCAAGGGCCGGCTATTAGAAAAGGCTTGCTTGCCATTCTAATGCTATCCGAAAGTTTTATTTTATCTGAATTATGCATATTAAAAAAACAGTCCGCGATTCATTTTGTTGCTGTTTCGATTAACAACAAGTGCAAAATTAGTATTTATTGAGAACTATGAAGGTGAAGAAATTCAGGATCAAATTTATCTAAATGGAAAAAGAAAAGATCCCTGAATTATATTGAATAGTCAAATGAATGAGTTTTCGATTATATTTCAAATTATTCAAGAATCAAGAAACCACCTATATAAAATCCCTATTCAAGTATTCAATGAATTACAACTTTATGACTTTCCGTTCGTTCATCTCCAGTTAAACTTAAAAAGTAGATCCCAGGTGAGAGTTGCGATAGGTCAATTTGATTGATCTGACTTTCATACAAAGTGAACTGAGCAACGATGTTTCCATTAGCACCAATAACCACCAAGTCCCTCAAATCAGTTTCAATAAATAATTTACCATTAGAAGGATTAGGATAAATTCTTGTGTTTTTTTGCGCTACAAGACAACTAACGATAGGGAAGTATTCTGTGGTTCCATCAAAGTCTGTTTGCTTTAACCTGTAGTAATTAATACCAGAGAAAGGCTGTTCATCTATTACTTCGTAATCATTTGGCGAGTTGCTATTTCCACTACCCTGAATAATTGCTAATTTATGAAAATTAAATCCATCTCTGCTTCGCTCTAAAGTAAAGAAATCGTTATTCAACTCAGTTGCAGTACCCCAAGTTACCTTATTAAAATTGCCAAAATTCTCAGCTCGAAGGAATAACAACTCAACAGGTAATGGATTAATGCCGTTTTCCATATTTCCAAGAGTAAAATCACTAAATGAATCAAATAAATCAGGTATAGAGTTCGATGTGATAAAGCCAACAGTTGGTGCTGATCCAAAACCACCAATATTCAACCAATTATGACCAGTAATATCCGATTTGCAAATCACTAAATTATTGGGATCGGTAACACCATCACTAGCTCCATAATTTAGTGTTATCTGAGGCCTATTGCTCGGCTGCATCCTTAAATTAGATGTTGGCTGTGGCGACATATTATCGGTTTGAAATCGTTCAATTTTCCAATGTCTAACAAGAGAAACATGCGTTATGCCTAATGGTAAAGTATATCCTAAATCATTGGCATTCCCGAGAATCACCTCTCCTCTATAGGTATAAGATGTATTATTGCTATGCGCAACTTCTAATAAAACTGGTCGAAACTCTCCTCCTTTTGCTAAAGGAAAATACAAAGATCTCCGCGAAGTACTGTTGTTAGACATATTAATTTGCATTACCCCATCTACGTGTGATTGCAAAGAGCCTAAATTATTCGATACATTTTCATTACCAAGCGTAAGCATTGCACTGGGATTGTTACTAATTATACCTTGCACCAAATTCAAGTTTACAGAAATCCTTACAGGACTATTTAGAAAAAGTGTGTCTTGTGTTAACATTACAACCCTTCTAAAATCAACATCCTGATTAGGTGGTGCCACAAAAACTTTGTTGTCATCTCCAGTAAAGACCATTGTGCCATTATTTGTGGCAAATTGCACCGGCTGCGAGCTACCAATTGTGCTAATACCACCATAAAAAAATGATGTATCATTTCTTGCTACTACTAATTCTGCTGTTGTAGATCGAATAAATTGGGTGTTTCCATAAAACACATCTCCTTTATTGTTATTGGCCATCCATATTCGTCTGTCAAAAGAGGCATTGGTGATTGTGGTGTTGAAGAAGGTGTTACTGCCTTGCCAATCATTATTAAACGCCCCAGTTTTAGTGATTGCTGTAGTCGTTAAAGAATCACCAAAAACATTACCATTCAAAAGGGAAATATTGTTTGCAGTAAAAACATTGTTACCTTTAAATAAAGATTGATTGATTTCTAATGTATTAACATTTGAAGAATGAAAATCACCATTGAACGAACTGTTTATTATGCGTAATTCATCTGGGCTGAAATCATCATTAACACCATTCCCCTCTTGGGTGAAATTGATAATTTGGAGTTCCCCATTGGAGAAACCTTGGTTTATCAAAAGGCCACTATTATGCTGTATCACATTTCCTCCCAAAACTCTTCCAACCCGAATCGCTCCGCTAGGCAAGGCGTTTTCAAGTAATATATTTCCAAAAACATCTGTTTGGTTTGAATGACCTAAAATCATGAGATGTTCCGTATTATTTATTAAATGGACGTTCAAATGAAAAACATCACCTAAAGTCCCAAACCTTGAAGTATAAATTTGACCTTGACTAGCAAGCGAATTATTGACAATCATCGCATTACCAAAGAAAACATTACCTCCATCCCAAAAATCATTCCCCCAACCATTTTTGATGATTGTGGTAGTTCCGCCATCTTCATTAAATACATTGCCTTGAGTAATCAAAACACTACTTCCTTCCAAAGATATTGATTGCTTGAATTCAGTATTGTTCACTTCAATAATATTAGCGGCAGTTACTGCAAAGTCACCACCAAAAATTGCGTTCTGAAGAATGCATTGATCAGGATAAAATGAATTATTTGCTAAGCTTCCATGTTGGATAAACTCGAAAATCCTAAGCTCCCCGCCAGAAAACCCTCCATTGATAAGCGCACCACCCGAAGCTATCTCGACGACACCATTATTTAGCCTTCCTATATCAATCCGCCCGTTAGCTTCAGCATTTGATAAGGAAATATTGCCATGAACAACAGTATTAAAGTTATAACCCAAAACTATTTCGCCTGTTCCAGTATTCACTAAACTCAAATTTGCATGAAAAACATCTCCTATCGAACCATTCCGAGCAAGATGTATGCGACGATTTCCAGCAGATGAATTATTAGTTATCGTTGTATTGCCATGAAATACATTGCCTCCATCCCAATCATCATTACCCCAACCATTTTTAGTGATTGCGGTAGTTCCGCCGGCTACGTTAAATACATTACCTTGTGTAATCAAAACCCTACTTCCTTCCAAAGATGTTGATTGTTTGAACTCAGTGTTGATCACTTCAATATTATTAGCTGCAGTTACTGCAAAATCACCACCAAAAATTGAATTTTGAATTGTACCTTGATTAGGATTAAATAAGTCGTTTGTTGAACTACCATTTTGCGTAAGCTCAAAAATCCTAAGCTCCCCTGCAGAAAACCCTCCATTGATAAGCGCACCACCCGAAGCTATCTCGACGACACCATTATTTAGCCTTCCTATATCAATCCGCCCGTTAGCTTCAGCATTTGATAAGGAAATATTGCCATGAACAACAGTATTAAAGTTATAACCCAAAACTATTTCGCCTGTTCCAGTATTCACTAAACTCAAATTTGCATGAAAAACATCTCCTATCGAACCATTCCGAGCAAGATGTATGCGACGATTTCCAGCAGATGAATTATTAGTTATCGTTGTATTGCCATGAAATACATTGCCTCCATCCCAATCATCATTACCCCAACCATTTTTAGTGATTGCGGTAGTTCCGCCGGCTACGTTAAATACATTACCTTGTGTAATCAAAACCCTACTTCCTTCCAAAGATGTTGATTGTTTGAACTCAGTGTTGATCACTTCAATATTATTAGCTGCAGTTACTGCAAAATCACCACCAAATATTGAATTTTGAATTGTACCTTGATTAGGATTAAATAAGTCGTTTGCTACATTTCCATGTTGGATAAATTCATCTATTCGCAATTGCCCCCTTGAAAACCCGTCATTCTTTAATGCATTTCCAGCAGACATTTGGAGAAATCCTTGGTTCAATCTTCCTATAAGAACGCCACCATTAACATCCAAGTTGGTCAAGTGTAAGTCTCCATTAATAACGCTAGCATTAGAATGACTTAACCATAAATCGTGACCATTTAAGTTTTTCAAGTGAAGATCACTATTGTATAGATCACCACTGGAGCCAAACCTAGATAGTATTATCCTTCCTTGGGTAGCAGCACTAGAGGTGTTATTCACTATTGTTGTTACCCCATTGAAAGTATTTCCTCCAAACCAGTCATCATGCCCCCATCCATTCTTTTGAATATAGAGCGAGTCTGAAGCTCCTAAACCAAAAACATTATTCGCTCGCAATTGAATTCGATTACAAAACAAGCTTACCTTATTTGCTAAAATATTATTTTCTAAACGAACGGTGTTTCCACTATTGTTTAAAATCAATTTTCCAGTAATGATATTTTGAAAAATATCTGTGTTATGATTAGTGTTGAGTAAAATGCTATCGCCACTTGCTGCTTGTTGCAAGTTTTGTATTAAAATATTTGAATTTGCTGAGCTATTCAATATGAATTTACAAGAAGCAGATAGTATAGTAGTGCCACCATTACCTCCCATTCGAAAATTACCATCCCCATTAATAATGACATTAAGACTCCCATCAAAAGAATTACCCAAAGCTGTCCTAGAAACTTCTACCGCCCCAGAAGAATTAATTTGAAAAATTGTATTCCCTAAAAAGTTATTAGCCATCGCATTTCCAAACCAAGCTCGCCTTGCACTGTTGTTAACGAACTGGAAGTTTGAAAATAAGTTCCCATTAATATTGTCGTCATTATTTACATTGCCAGTTTTAGTAAGATGAATGTTAATGACATTTGAGTTAGATAGTTGTATTCTATTTGCTAAAATGCTACCTTCTGAAACAACTGAACTGTTCTGCACAATCAAATCATTAGATATGGTTAACTGATTACCCAAAAGTTGAAAGGACGCAGCATTTATCAATAAATTATTGATCGTTCTATTGACATCTAAATTGCAGATATTAGGTGAATTCGTGTTAATCGTGACATTATGTAAAGAAGAATTTGGAACACCATTTGGAGACCAATTTAAAGGGTCATTCCAATCAGATGAAACAGCACCAGTCCAAATAAAATTATTAGCTAGCACATTCATAGGGAATAGCGCGAAACACAATATCATAATTTTTATCAGACCAATCTTCATGGTTTAAAAATAACCAGTTCATTGCATCCCGCCACACTTAATTTAACCCGAGAGGATTCTCAATTAACAAATGTCTATATAGCTTCAATAATACCCTATTAATGGAGCAAAATTTAATTGTTTTAAATAACGAATTGCAATGAAAACATTTAAAAAGCATAACAATACAACATCATGCATATCTTTCATTTATGAAGCCATTATAAACAGAAAGCTAAGAACATTATATTTTTATTAGATATTCAATAGTTGGTATTCTTGCTGCCAAAAGCAACCTAAATTTGCATCGAATTAAAAAAATGAAACAATGAAAAAAGTATTGCTTTCTGTTGCACTGTTCAGCAGTTTGTTATCCACTGCGAATATAGCTGAGGATAAAAAAATTGAAATCTTGCATGCCGATAGCACTGAAAAAGTTGTTTTCGATGTTGCAATGCAAGACGAGACAACGATTTTTGTTCAGATTTATGGTATTAAGGATGATTTAGCGAGTATTAGTTTGATTACTCCTCGCGGTCAATCCTTATTCTATGAGTTTGTTGAAACACAGACGTCCAATCATACGATTGACTTGCAGGACATAGCACCTGGATCCTATTACCTAAAGTTGAATTTTGAAGGTGAAATTCGACTTAAAACTATTGTTATTAAGTAACTAAAGCGATACCTCGCAAAAAATTGGCAATGGAAGCAATCCTTTCATTGCCGATTTTTTTTGTGATAAATATCATTTTTTTTCGTGGGAATAAATCATTTTTTTATAAACTAATTCCCTCTACTTTTACCGATGAAATAAACAAAGGGTTTCAACACCGGGAAATGTGTGTTTTTTTCACGTTCTTTAAAAGAAAAATTGTTAATCTAATGTTATTCTAATCCGAAAATATGCGAAACCAACTTATCTTTGCAGAAGAAATGTATACTATGGATAGTAACGAATCGGAAAAGAGTATTAACCTCTAAAACGACATATTAGTTTGTCGTTTTAGACAAACGAAATGTCATGATGACCCTAGAAAAATTTGAACAGTTCGAGAATAAAAGTAGCGAACAGTTTTTAAGCCCAGAATCTTTTGTGTTTATTCAGGAGATTAATCCTTTCAAAATCGATAAGGAGGAGTTAAGTAATTTGAGAAATCAAGAATTGGATGCTGGAAGAATTTCTGCAGAGAATATTGAAAGCAGAAAGCAAGAAAGACCATCTATAATTAGAAGAATCTTAGGATTGAGAATAGCTTCTAATAAATAAATGATAATAAACTGTTAATCTTTCCTTGTTGCTATAGCGAAAGCCCAAAATAGCAACAAGGGATGAATTAATAACAACCTTACCCAAGCAATAGATGGGTGGACACACAAACTTTCTGATGAGCAGGAACCGATACTAATGAAATGGGTGTGTGACGGAATAAAAAGTATTAACATTATAATGGTTGCAATTGCTGACCATTTTTTAGTGACTGCAAATAAGTAACCAACACCAATTATCAATTCAGCGCCACCAGCCATCCAGTTAATCAAAGATTTATTTTCAAAATAGCTTGGAATAAGTGGATAATAAAATTCTGGCATTATAAAATGATTCAAACCAGCAATAATATAGAATATTGCAGCAACTAATACAGCATGTTTATGTCCGAGAATTTGCACTTTCATTAATTTACTATTATTGAACAAACTATAACTGGAAAAGTGCGATAATGAATAAAATTAATAGAGAACTATAAATATTCAGTCATATGAAAACCTCTAGGTTTTAAACCTTGATTCATGTAAAATCTAATACCATCATAGTTTGTAGTATAAACATCCAATGCTAACATCTTACAATTTTCTTTTATTGCAATTTCTCGAAGAAATCTGGTCATGGTCTCCCCTATTTTTTTGGATCGAAAGTCTGGGTGAACAATGACATGGTCTAATTCCAAATATTTACCTGACCAAAGTTTTGTCCCAATCCAATAACCACTTAAACCAACCAATTTATCATTTAAAAAAGCAGCTATCTGTCCGTAATTATGCGGGAGCATGATCTCAAGATGACTTCGATAATCCTCTATGGACATACCTGGATAAAGGTGTTTTAATAAGTCATAACTGACTTCCATCTCCTGCGCTGATTGAAAAACTTTGATTTTTAAATCCATCTAAAAATAATCAAAAAAAAGGTGGGCTAAACCCACCCTTTTCGTTGTTAAATAATCTTAGTATTGAAATAATGGTCTGTCTGACATCCATTTTTCGACTTCAACAGACACTTCCCTTAGTAAAGCTTCATTGGTATGATTGGAAATCACTTTATCTATCAAAGTAACAACTTTTTCCATTTCACCTTCCTTCATTCCCCTAGTTGTTATTGCAGGCGTGCCAACGCGAATACCCGAAGTAACGAAAGGCGATTGCGTATCAAAAGGAACCATATTTTTATTCACCGTAATATGCGCATGATTCAACGCAATTTCCGCATCCTTGCCCGTTACGTTTTTGTTTCTTAAATCAATTAGCATACAATGATTGTCAGTGCCATTAGAAATCAAATTGTAGCCTAAACTAACGAAAGCTTTAGCCATGGCTTGCGCATTTTTAATTACTTGTTCCTGATATGCTTTAAAGCTTGGTTCTAGCGCCTCTCCAAAAGCCACACATTTGGCCGCAATGACATGCTCCAATGGACCACCTTGTGTGCCAGGAAATACAGCAGCATCCAATAAAGAAGCCATTGATCTTAAATTACCGTTATTCCATTTAATTCCAAATGGATTATCAAAATTATGGCGCATCATAATGATGCCACCCCTAGGCCCTCTTAATGTTTTATGCGTAGTTGAGGTAACAATATGACAATGCGCTAAGGGATCATTCAGTAATTTCTTAGCAATCAATCCAGAAGGGTGTGAAATATCTGCCAATACCAATGCTCCAACTTCGTCCGCGACCTTTCTAATCCTTTCATAATCCCAGTCCCTTGAATAAGCTGATGCGCCACAAATAATCATCTTTGGTTTAACTTCTTTAGCTTTTTGCTCTAAAGCATCGTAGTCTATCAATCCAGACTCTTTGTCAACACCATAAAAATGAGGTTGGTAAAGTTTCCCTGAAAAATTCACAGGAGATCCATGAGTTAAGTGGCCACCATGAGACAAATCAAAGCCAAGAATAGCATCGCCTGGTTGCAGACAAGCCAACATTACGGCAGCATTCGCTTGGGCTCCTGAATGTGGTTGAACATTTGCCCAAGTTGCACCAAACAACTCACACAAACGATCGATAGCCAATTGCTCTACTTGGTCAACTATCTCACAACCACCATAATAACGTTTCCCAGGTAATCCTTCTGCATATTTATTCGTTAAAACAGAACCCATAGCCTGCATCACTTCATCACTCACAAAGTTTTCTGATGCAATTAATTCTATTCCTGTTAATTGTCGATTTTTTTCTTGTGCGATTAAATCGAATACTTTTTGATCTCTCATTATTTTTTAAATTTCGATTCGTAGATTAAAGCCAAACCTTCTTGTAAAGTCGTTGTAGGTTTTGTACTTGTTAACTTGAGTAATTTATCGGAGCTACCAACCCTTCTTTCTACCTCGTAATCATACCTCTTCTTTGGTGCGTCTAAGAAAATAATTTCAGAGGAAGAATTCGTTATGTGCTTTATTTCTTTAGCTAGATGTTCGATATTCCACTCTGCTTCATTGGCAATATTAACAATATGATACCCCTGAACATCCATTAATCTAACACATGCTTCAACGGTATCATCAATATAGGTAAAGTCTCTTGTTTGTTGTCCAGAACCAAATACCGTAATCGGCTTACCCGCTACTGCCTGTTCGAAAAACCTTGGCACCACCATTCTATTATCTTGATTTTCTCCATAAACATTGAAAAAACGCAATGCAATAGCATTCAGTCCTTTTTCTTCATGGTGAGACGCTAAGTATATTTCATTATACCTTTTGGCCATCGCATAAGAAGTTCTAGGATCCACTAAAACCTCCTCCGTTAAAGCACTTTCAATTGCAGAATGACCATAAATTCCTGAAGTAGAAGCATATAAAATTTTATCAATATTATGTCTCTCAGCAGCTTTAATGATATTTCGTGTACCAATAACTTCTACGTCCATTGTTTCCACTGGATTATCAGCTACGACATCAACCCCTAACACAGCTGCTAAGTGGAATATAATATCACACCCTTTTGCGATATTTAGCACCAAAGCTTCATCACGAACATCACCCTCAACAAATTCAATTTTGGAAAATATGTTTCGTTTAATTTTGTTGCCTCTTAACAAATTGTCTAAAACGACAACCTCGTGGCCATCATTCACAAGTCTTTCGGTTAAGTTGCTTCCTATAAATCCAGCACCCCCAGTAATTAATATTTTCATTTTATATCTCATTTATAAACGATGTAATAGAACACATTTTAAAATCATATCACACGTCATTTTCATTAGGCAATTCAAAATTAATTAAATAATCAGCAGAAGAAACTTTTATTTTGTATATATTCCTAACTAGCTAAAGTTCAAGACATGGCACAGTCATTTTCAAACAAAACAAGTAGCCTTACTAATTTGATTTAATAAAGTTGCAACAAAAATAAATGAAATATCGAAAGTTAGGTTAAAATTCGTCTTATAGTAGCAAGATGATGCGTAAGCTTTTGCGTTTGGTCATTTACTATACCTTCATTAATTAAAGAATCCATTCGCACTCTTCCGCTAGCATGAATGATTTTTGATTGTTGAAGTAATATTCCGACATGATGGATTTTACCATTATCATTTTGAAAAAAAACTAAATCACCAACTTCAGCATCTTCAAAAGAAACTTCTTTACCAGAAAAAACTTGCTGTGCAGCATCTCTAGGAATTTCCATACCTAAAAATGCAAAAACCATTTGCGTAAAACCAGAACAATCAATGCCTGATCTGGTTCTTCCTCCCCACAAATAAGGTACATTGAGATAAGACATCGCAATAGAAGCCACATCCTTTTCATCAAAATGTGTTGCGCTATCTTGCCGTTGAAAATTTATTTTACCAAAACGAAATTGTTTTTGAGCGGGAAGCAATGCCCCTTTCAAAATGGGGAAAACGCCCAATTCTTTAGTAATAAGATTAATGTCTTTGGATAATCGCGTACTGTTTCGACACCATTCGTTTTTTTCAGTAGGGGTTAATGGGAGTAATTGTTTTTCATCAACCCAGCCTTCATAATCATCGTGATGCATTTTGATTTTAACCCATTGCCTCACCACAGCTAGCACTACAGCCGTTTCACCAAAAAGCATTTGCGTTACTATCTCGCTTTGGTCACGATTTTCAGCTCTAACAGGAATGACCGACAAGAAACACCCAACAACAGTTCCTTCCATTACTTCTTTTTAGGGAATTTAGGATGCGCCAAAAGATTTTTAATTTGTTGTATGTGCCTTTCGTTATGGTAAATAACAAACGGCATGGCGGCACCTAATCTTAAGCGTATAATTCGGCGGATTGAAATTGGCGACTTTACTTTTCTTAAGTTTACCTCCCTAGCATTGCGAAT
>JAFIEX010000043.1 GCA_020832365.1 Crocinitomicaceae bacterium | reverse complement strand
GGTATTTTGTCGCAAGCAGGGTATTTGTTGGCAGGGGCGGTGAAGTGGAGTTTTTAGTTGGATGTAAAAAGTCTGCGCTTGATTTTTATGATTTTTTGTTGGTGCAGTGCCGTATTGCAATGCGTCCCTACACCAATATATAAAAATAACTATATTTGAAACTAGAAACTTATACCAAGCGAATAAATGAAGTTCAACGAAGATTCTAGAGTTAAAATACCCGCAATACTGCATTTAATGCAGCTTGGATATGAATATCTTTCGTTGAAAACGGCAAAGTGGGATGAGGAAACGAATATTTTTTCGGATGTTTTTAAAGAAAAACTGCTGGAGATTAATGAAGGGTTTGGTGAAGATGATTATAAAAGAGTCTATGATGATATTTCTATCGCGCTTGAAAACGAAGATTTAGGAAAGCAGTTTTATGAAATGCTTACCAGTCGGTCTGGAACACGGTTGATTGACTTTGAAAATTTTGAGAACAATAGTTTTCATGTGGTTACGGAGTTGACGTATAGGAATGGAGATGATGAATTTCGTCCCGATATAATAATTTTAATCAATGGTTTGCCCTTGGTTTTTATCGAAGTAAAAAAGCCGAATAATTTAGACGGAACGCTGGCGGAAAAAAACAGAATGCACACGCGTTTTCAGAATAAAAAGTTCAGAAAATTCATCAATCTGACGCAATTTATGCTGTTTTCCAATAATATGGAATACGATGATGAATCAACAGAGACTTTGCAAGGTGCTTTTTATGCTTCTACCTCTTACCATAAAGCGATTTTTAATTATTTTAGGGAAGATCCGGACTTTACCTATAGCCCTGCATTAAAAGTAATATCAGATGAAGAGGAGAATTTTGTGCTCAAGGATAATAATCTTGCTTCCATCAAACAATCACAGGAGTTTTTAACAAATAAAAATCCAAATTCACCAACACAACGCATTTGCACTTCACTGTTGAGTAAAGAACGTTTGGCCTTTATGTTGCGCTATTCCATAGCGTTTGTGCAAGAGGAAAAAGGACTCGAAAAACACATCATGCGCTACCCGCAGTTATTTGCCACTCAAGCGATCAAACGAAAATTGGAAGAAGGCGAAGACCGAGGTATTATTTGGCATACGCAAGGAAGTGGAAAAACAGCACTCACTTATTACAATGTCCATCACCTCACGGATTATTACCAATCTAAAAATGTCATTCCAAAGTTCTACTTTATTGTGGACCGATTAGATTTATTGACACAAGCTAAACGCGAGTTTTCTGCACGTGGTTTAAAAGTACACGTCATTAATTCTCGGGATGAATTTGCTAAAGACATTAAAAACGTCTCAGCTATTCACAACGATGCTGGTGCGCGAGAAATCACAGTGGTGAACATTCAAAAGTTTAAAGACGACCCAGACGTTCTGCAACAACAGGATTACAATCTCCATATTCAACGGGTTTATTTCTTGGACGAAGTGCACAGAAGTTACAATCCAAAGGGAAGTTTTTTGGCTAACTTAGAACAGTCGGATAAAAATGCCATCAAAATTGGGTTAACTGGCACGCCTTTGATTGGCTCGAATTATAAGTCTAAAGATTTGTTCGGAAATTATATTCACAAATATTATTACAATTCGTCGATTAAGGACGGCTATACCTTGCGCTTGATTAGAGAAGACATAGAAACTTCCTACAAAATGCAAATGGAACAAGCGTTGGAGGATATCAATATTCTCAAAGGCGATGGCGATAAGCGTTTTGTTTTTGCACACGAAAAATATTGTGCACCGCTATTGGATTACATTGTGACCGATTTTGAAAATAGTCGCATGCGTTTCAATGACAATTCAATCGGCGGAATGGTAGTGTGTGATTCTTCTGACCAAGCGAAAGAATTGATGCGAATTTTCGAAGATAAATACGCTGAAAAAGAAGAAACGCTTGCTTTAGCTGCTGAACAGCAAGAACGATATGGAAATTCAAGTGCTTCCGAACGCAAAGTAAAGTCCGCTGCATTGATTTTGCATGATGTGGGCGACAAACAAACCCGAAAAGAACAGGTAGAAGCGTTTAAAGATGGTAAAATTGATTTGCTCTTCGTATATAACATGCTTTTGACTGGATTTGATGCCAAACGTTTGAAAAAATTGTACATTGGACGTGTGATTAAATCGCATAACTTGTTGCAAACCTTGACGCGGGTAAACAGAACGTATAAAGATTTTAAATACGGTTATGTCGTTGATTTTGCAGATATTAAACAAGAATTTAAGAAAACAAACGAAGCCTATTTTAACGAATTACAAAATGAATTAGGCGACGAACTGAAATATTATTCTGATTTGTTTAAATCCCCCGAAGAAATTGACAAAGAAATTGTTGAAATAAAAGATACGCTGCTCTATTTTGATACCAAAAACAGAGAAGTATTCTCCCAGCAAATTTCTGAAATCAATGACCGTGAAACGATTTTAAAAATTGCAAAAGCCTTAAATCAAGCAAAAAGTTTATACAATTTAATCCGCCTTTCGGGTAATTTTGATTTATTAGAAAAATTGGATTTCCGTCAGTTGAATAGCCTGGCAACCATGGCGCAACAGCGTTTGAGTTTAATCAACACCAAAGAAAAACTTGAAAAGAGTGTTGACACCAGTAATTTACTCAATACTGCACTCGAAGATGTGGTTTTTGCGTTTGCCAAACTCAGCGAAGAGGAAATGCGCTTGGCGGATGAGTTAAAAGATGTCTTAAAACGTACCCGTGAACATTTATCAGGTACTTTAGACCCAAAAGACCCCCAATGGATTTCGTTAAAAGAAGAATTGGAACGCCTGTTCAAAAAGAAAAACTTAACCGATGTGAGCAAAACTGAAATGGCTGAAAACATCGAAGCCTTAAATGAAATTTTTGAACTTTCTAAACGCAACGACCGCCATAATCGCTTGATTGCAGCCAAATACGAAAACGACAACAAATACATGCGGGTACACAAACGCCTTTCGGAAAAAGACCCGATTACGGAAAAGGAGAGTAAATTGTTTGAAGCATTACAGGATTTAAAACACACTGCCGATGAACAAATTTTGCGCAACTCACATCAATTGGATAATGAAGCGTATATCTCGCGAATGATGGGAAGATTGATTTTGGAAAAATTAATGGATAAACACCAAATACAACTTGATGCAAATACTACAAAACGCATCAATATGCTACTTGTTAACGAATACATAAATGAATATTTAGGAAGACCAGCATGACAACAACGATAGAATTTGAAGGGAAAGTAAAAAACCTTATCGATGAATTAAAAAGCGTTTGCGCCAATTACGGATTGGGAAACGATGGGAATGAATTTAAAATCATTACCCAAGTTTTTTTGTACAAATTCTTAAACGATAAATTTGTTCACGAATCCAAAAAGGTAAACGATAAACTGGCAAAAGCGGAAGATTGGGCAAAAGTATTTGAAAAATTTACCACAGAGGAAGAAGAAATGCTCATGATGCGCTTGGGCGAAGGTACAGCAGCCATAAAACCGCATCAATTGGTTTCAAGTTTGTGGCACAAACAAAACGACAAAGATTTTGCAAAGCTATTTGACCAAACTTTAATAGACATCGGAATGCAAAACAGCGATTTGTACTCCGTTTCTACCGAAGGCGGACAAAAAATCATGCTGTTTGACCGTTTGAGTGAGTACTTACACGAAAAACGTGATGAATTTTGCAAAGCCATCATCAATAAATTGGTGAATTTTAGTTTTGAGCACATTTTCAATGAAAAATTTGATTTTTACTCCACCATTTTTGAATACTTAATCAAAGATTACAACACCAACAGCGGAGGAAAATACGCCGAATACTTTACGCCTCATGCGGTTTCTAAAATCATGGCAAGATGCCTTGTGCAAGAAGATGTGAAAAACGTAACGTGCTACGATCCATCAGCGGGTTCTGGAACGCTATTGATGAATTTGGCGCACACCATAGGGGCTGATAAATGTTCTATTTATTCCCAAGACATCTCCCAAAAATCATCAAACTTGTTGCGTTTGAATTTGATTTTAAATGATTTGGTGCATTCCATTCAAAATATCATCAAGGGAAATACGATTTTAGAACCCTATCACCAAGAAAATGATGGTTCTTTAAAAAAGTTCGATTACATTGTTTCCAATCCTCCGTTTAAATTAGACTTTTCCGATTACAGCCAAGATTTGGATACTAAACAAAACAACGAACGTTTCTTTGCTGGAATACCAAAAATTCCAAATAAGAAAAAAGAGTCCATGGCGATTTATTTGATGTTTATTCAACACATTATGTATTCGCTAAAATCCAATGGTAAAGCTGCTATCGTTGTGCCTACTGGTTTTATTACCGCGCAAAGTGGTATAGACAAGAAAATTCGAGAGAAATTGGTAGAAAGCAAAATGCTCGCAGGAGTAGTTTCTATGCCGAGCAACATTTTCGCCACCACTGGAACGAATGTTTCGGTATTATTTATCGACAAAGCCAATCAAGGTGATGTAGTGTTAATTGACGCTTCCAACTTGGGCACAAAAGTAAAAGAGGGCAAAAACCAAAAAACACTCCTCAGCCACGAAGAAGAGAAGTTGATCATCTCCACCTTCAACAAAAAAGCGCAAGTGGAAGATTTATCCGTGGTGGTTTCCTACGAAGACATCGCCGCCAAAAACTATTCCCTGAGCGCAGGTCAATATTTTGAGGTGAAAATTGAATACGTGGACATTACGCCTGAGGAATTTCAAGAAAAATTGAATGGTTTTGAAGAAAATTTGAAAGGGTTGTTTAGGGAATCGAAGGAGTTGGAGAAGGAGATTGAAGGGAATTTAAAAGGGTTGAGGTATGAGTGATGTACAAAAATTCGATTTAGAAAGCGATAAGTTGGTGCAAGATCTTTCTACTTTAATAGAAGAAAGTAAACAGCATGTTGCAAGGGTTGCAAATAGTGCCCTGACCTTACTTTTTTGGCATGTTGGAAAACGCATCAATGAAGAAATACTCAACAATGAACGTGCTCAATACGGAAAACAAATTGTCGTTACAGTGTCACGACAATTAGAAATGAAGTATGGACGTAATTTTACAGAGAAAAACGTGAGAAGAATGATGCAGTTCTCCTCTGATTTTCAAGACTTTGAAATTGTCGTTCCACTGGCACGACAATTAACGTGGTCACATTTTCTGGCACTCATTCCCTTAAAATCTGTTGAAGCAAAGCTTTATTACGCACAGCATAGTATCGAGCAAAATTGGGGGAAACGTGAATTGCGCAATCAAATTTCGAGAAAGGCGTTTGAGCGTGCTGAGATTGCAAATACACAATTCAGCGCAGACCAAACAGATTTACTCAACACCTTCAAAGATCCTTACATGTTGGATTTTTTGAATTTGAAAAATACCTACCTCGAACAAGATTTAGAAAGAGCTATTTTGCAAGAACTGGAATCGTTTATTTTGGAACTCGGAAAAGGCTTTGCATTCATGGAGCGTCAAAAACGAATGATTATTGACGGTGATGATTTCTATCTCGATTTGCTCTTTTACAATAGAAATTTAAAACGTTTAGTGGCAATAGAGTTGAAAATAGGGAAATTTGAAGCGGCTCATAAAGGACAAATGGAGTTGTACTTAAAATGGCTCAATAAATATGAAAAACAAGAAGGCGAAAAAGAACCGATTGGTTTAATTCTCTGCGCAGAAAGCAATAAAGAACAAATTGAATTGCTCGAAATGCACAAAGACGGTATTATGGTGGCTGAATTTTGGACAGCTCTACCACCTAAAGCAGCATTGGAAGCAAAATTACATCAGTTGTTAATAGAAGCAAAAGAACGCATTGCTCGGAATAAGGGCTTTGAGTTGGGAAATGATTTGAACAATGAAAAATAATTTCCCCAATTGTGTAGCCACTGGCGGCACAATTCAAAAAAACAAAAAACTGAAATGACAAAGGTCAAAGGAAATAGCGGAATGGAATTAAAAAGGGATGAGGTATGAGTGAATTTAACATGGTAAAACTTATTTCTCTTTGTAAGAAGATTACAGATGGTTCACATTATAGCCCTGTTGGAACTGATGAAGGCATACCAATGCTCTCTGTTAAAGATATGGTGGAGAATGGTTTTGATTATGCTAATTGTAAATTTATCTCGATCGCGGATTATGAGGCTTTGGTGAAATCCGATTGTAAACCATTATTTAATGATGTTTTAATTGCAAAAGATGGTAGTTATTTAAAACATGTTTTTGTGATCAAAAAGGAAATAGATCAAGCTGTTTTATCTTCAATAGGTATTTTAAGACCCAATTTAAAGAAAATCAATCCTGAATACCTTAAATACTACCTTCAGACTAGATCTGTCAAAGAAACTGTGTCAAAGAAGTATGTTTCAGGGAGTGCTCTTCCAAGAATCATTCTTAAGAACTTCGGTGAAATTGATGTTATTTACAAAGACTTAGCTGCCCAATCCCGCATCGCCAAAGTCCTTTCCGACCTCGACGCCAAAATAGCGTTGAACAACAAGATCAATGCGGAGTTAGAAGCCATGGCCAAATTGATATATGATTATTGGTTTGTTCAGTTTGAATTTCCCTGCCTTCCGATGGACTATTCAACTCGTCAAAATTTGCATTCAGGACGTCCATCGAAGCAGGTAAACCCAAACTGCGATTTAAGTGAAAAAATCAGGAGTTTTTGTACTTATAAACAAACAGGTGGTCTTCCTTTACCAGACGGAAAGACTTGGTTTGTATATGTTTTGCTTTGTGATGATGGATTGTTCTATAAAGGTATGACAAATGATTTGTATCGCAGGTATTACGAACATGGAACAGGACAAGGAGCAAAACACACAAAAATGCATAAACCAATAAAAGTTATTCATTGGGAGGCATTTGAAACACAAGAAAATGCAGCACTACGAGAAAAAGAATTAAAAACTGGATTTGGAAGAACTTGGTTACAGCGCGAATATGAAAAACTCCAAAAACAACAAGAAAAACCAGGTTTACCTGCGCATCAAAACGCGCGACCAAGCAAGTTGATGCCTGCAGGGAAGATGGTTTGGAGTGAGGAGTTGAAGAGAGAGGTGCCGGAGGGGTGGGAGGTGAAGGAGTTAAAAGATTCTATTGAAACCACTGTTGATTATCGCGGTAAAACACCAAGAAAGCTAGGAGCGGATTGGTCAGAAAATTTAAATGATATTGTTGCTTTATCTGCTAAGCATGTGAAAGGCGGAAAATTAGTTAATTTACATGCAGCTAATCGGGTAAGTGAAGATTTGTATGAAATATGGATGAAAGAAAAGTTAAAAGTTGGTGATATCTTAATGACGTCCGAAGCTCCGTGTGGTGAATTCTTTTACCTTGTAGGAAAAACTAAGTACTGTTTAAGCCAACGTCTGTTTGCCATAAGAAGTAATCCTGACATTATACACCATTCATATTTATTTTTTGAATTATCATCAGGTAATGGATACTCTCAAATTCAAGGAAAAATGAGTGGTAGTACTGTTTTTGGGATACGACAAGATGAGTTAAGAACAGTTAAAGTGTTAATCCCTGAAATGAAAATGCAACTTTCATTTTCTAAACAAATTGACAAAATGTATTTGCAAATTCGAAATAATGAATACCAAAACCAAAAACTTGCTGAATTGCGGGATTGGTTGTTACCGATGTTGATGAATGGGCAGGTGGGGGTGAAGACATACAATGAGCAAGGGGAACAGATGAGTATGGCTGCGGAACCAAAGGTTAAATACATTAAATAATAAGTATGGGACTTAGAAGAGGAAAAACAAAGCAGTTATTAGAAAATGGTATTGATTGTGCTCTTTTAGCAGTAGAGATTTATAATAAACCAAGAGCGCCCTTTAGAGTCGAAACTTTCATCACTCATATGATTATTGCTTTTACGAAAGTATGCCATGCCCATTTTAACAATACTATTGGAGACAAATTTTATTATAAAGAAAAAGGCAAAACAAGATATAAATTGATTGATGGAGAACGAAAAGCATGGGAGCTTAAAACCTGTATTTCTAAAATCAATTTTTCACCCTCTGTTAAAGCAAATATTGAATTCTTCATTAAGCTTAGAAATAAAATAGAACATCGGTACATAGACAAGGATGAAATAGGAATTAAAATCTTTGGAGAGTGTCAATCTTTTCTGAATAATTTCGAAGAATTTGTTATTAATTGCTTTGGGTCTGAATATGCACTAAATGAAACACTTGCATTTTCGCTTCAATTTTCTAGACTTCGTACCGAAAATCAAAAACAAGCTTCTAAAAAACTGCTGTCAAATGAAGTACAAGAATTGAACGAGTTTATAAATAAGTACCGATTTTCATTGGATGATGAAGTATTCAACTCTCAAGATTATAGTGTCAAATTAATTTCAATTCCAAAAATCAGCAATACTAACAGAAGTGATTTAGCCATTGAATTTGTGAATTGGAATAATCTTTCAGAAGAGGACAGAGAAAACTATAACAGACTTCAGGCAATTATCAAAGATAAAACAGTCGTAAAAGAAGGTATAAATCCTGGAAGGATTAAACCAGGAGAAATAGTAGAAAGAGTTAGGGTAGTTCTACCAGATTTTTCGCATTATGACCACAAATGTCTTTTCCAAATATTTAGTGTTCGACCTTCAGGTGCCGAAAAGGAAATAGATTCTTTTAATACTAATACAGATTACTGTCATTATGATGAAGCCCACGATGATTATTTATATCAGGAGGAATGGGCGGACTTTATCATCAAAAATATTCAATCCAATAGGATTAGTAAAGAATTTTGGAAATCCAATTTTAATAATGGGGCGCGACTCAATATTAAAGATTACGTATAAATTAAAAATTATGTCGAAAGCAAATTTAGATCAATTGTATTCTTTAAGAAGAAATTTTTCAATAATTGGAATTACTGGAAGGGTTGGTAGTGGTTGTTCAGAAGTAGCAAAAATATTAGAACAAGACTTTTCATTTCTGCCTGAGATAGGGTCCTCATGTGGAGAGAAGACTATTCAATCACAAAAGCGTGAAATAGTTCATGATTTTTGTGCTGAAAACTGGAAGAAATACAAAGTCATCGAGTATAAAAAAGTGTTGTTATTTTTATTATTACCTGATTTATTAAATAAACCACAAAACAATCTTTTATATGATTACTTCAGATTTTATTTAAAAGATCAACCTGACATCAAAAAGATAAAAAAGATAAAAATAGCCATACAAAAAGCTATACTTGAAGAAAGGGATCTCGTAGAACAAATAAAGAAATTCAAAATCACATCACCTAAATTTAATAAATCTGAAAAAAATCTGAAAAAAATTGGGGATATTTTTTGGGGAAGTAATTTTAATGAATTGGCTGATAAAGTTGATTCAAAATTGTTTTTAAGTGGATTTATTGAACGTAAGATGCTTTTGCACCATATTGCAAATAACTACAGAGCTTCGGGTAGTCCTTTTGGAGGAAAAAAAAATGATTCGAAAAATATTTTTCATATCGCTCTGGCAATTAATAAAATTATTAAAGCAACTAAGGCGGTAAACACAAGTTGTCATATCGCAATTGATAGTTTAAAGAACTCTCTCGAAATCAATTTTTTTAGAGAGAGATATTCTGCTTTTTATATGGTTGCAGTAAAAAATGATAATCGACATAATGAAATACCAAATAAGTACAAAACTAAAAATACAGAAGAATTAAAGCGATTAGTTGAAATGGATGATGGAGAATACAGTTGTTCTGATTACTCAAAAGGCATGTTCTATGTTCCAGATGTCCAAAACTGTATTCAAATAAGTGATTATCATATTAGTGTTAGAAAAACAGAGGCTAGTAAACTTAATTCACACAACAGAATACAAGAAACCTTTTACAGCCTTAAAGAACAGGTTTATAGACTACAAGCATTAATTCAGCAGCCAGGTCTGATAACACCAGAACCAATTGAACGAGTGATGCAATTAGCATTTACTGCCAGACTCAATTCAGGTTGTATTTCAAGACAAGTAGGCGCTGCAGTTACTGATAAAAATTTTAGCGTTAAAGCAATTGGATGGAATGATGTTCCTAAAGGAGCAACTCCATGTTCCTTAAGAAATGCTAAGGAAATAAACAGTTGCGGGTTCGGTTTTACAAAATTTGAAAAAGGAGAGGGAATAAAAGAAATGGAAAACATTTCTGATGAGGTGGAAAATAAAGCACCTGATGAAGAATCGGTTGAATTTAATGATTATGTATCGTCTTTTTATAATGATTCTAATTTTCCAGATACCGAACTAAAAGGCAAAAACTGTCCGTATTGTTTTAAGTCCGCCTATAATAGTTTTAAGGGAGATAAAAATCAAGTTCACACAAGGTCTTTGCACGCTGAAGAAAATGCGATGCTTCAAATATCAAAGTTTGGTGGACAAGCATTAGAAGGTGGGTATTTGTTCACAACAGCTAGCACATGTGAACTTTGTGCTAAAAAAGCTTATCAATTGGGTATAAATACGATTTATTATATAGACCCTTATCCAGGTATTTCAAGAAATCATATTTTAAAAAGCAATCAGAAAACTGATCCTGAAATGGTGTTATTTTCTGGTGCTGTTGGTAGAGCTTATCTTAAATTTTTTGAGCCATTTATGGCTCAAAAAGATGAACTTGCATTAATTGCCGGGAAAACATTGGAAGAGCCAGAAAAGATAACCAAATTAAAGGTTAAAGATTTATTAAAAGGTGTTAAAGGTTTAGACAAAGTAACAAGAGATAAACTAGATGATATTTTCAAAAAAGAAGACATAAATACGAATGAGAAATTACTGGAGATAATTAAAAAAGGTTTAAAAGAGTAGCACGATGAGGACTTGTTTTATAATAATGCCCTTTACTAAAGTTGAACAAGGTAGTTCAATATTAGAAGAAAAAGATTTAACTTACATTTATAATAGTTTCTTCAAGAAAGCTGTTGCATCATATGAGATAAATGGAAAACCCTATTTTGATGAAATAACTCGTTTTAAGGATTCTATAGGCTCGATTATAAATGGTATTGTTGAAAACCTTAATAGTTCTGATTTGGTAATAGCAGACCTAACGGGAAATAATCCAAATGTTATGTATGAACTTGGCGTAAGGCATTCACTGAAAAGGGGGACAATTATGCTTACTCAAAATTTCAATTCACTTCCCTCAGATTTAAGAGATTATCTTGCAATTGAATACAAATACCCTTCTAGTCCTTCTGACTACGAGGATTGCTATAAAGAGTTTGAAATCAAATTACATAATGCGATTGAACAGATAGTTAAGTCTGAAAAACATGATTCTCCAGTACTCGAATTACTGAATTACAAAGTAAAATTTAGAGAACAGGATGAAATTGATAATTTAAAAGAACAAATCATCATTTTAAAATCATTTTATGCTGATATGGTTGATTTTAATCAATTACTAATCGAGTATTACAATCATCAGATTTTGACAAACAAACGACCAGAAAAAAATGCTATTGAAACAATAAGTTGGTTTCTTAATAGTCTTGCTTCAAAACTTGATCTACTCGACTTTAAAATAAACAACAGTAATCTTCTTGTTGATATAGAGATGACTAAGGTTTTTATTGCAGATTTGGATAGATCTATGCAAATGGATAATTATCCACACTATTTAATGAATATACCAGAAGAAGAAAACATTTTCCAAAAATTCACTTTAAAAGAGTTACTTGAAAAAGAATTCAT
The DNA here is from genome assembly GCA_020832365.1 of Crocinitomicaceae bacterium. GTDB lineage: Bacteria > Bacteroidota > Bacteroidia > Flavobacteriales_D > Crocinitomicaceae > JAFIEX01. Next base: position 5,188 of record JAFIEX010000043.1, on the reverse strand, counting down.
TGATCCTATTGTTCTTCGTAAAGAACGTAATATTCGAAAAGTGAAATTTCTTGATGCTTTTAGTGATATTGAATTTATTAGAAAAGATATTTTTGAAGAATCAATAAAGGTTATAAGTGACTCATCCATACAGTTAGGGGTTTATGATGAAATAGAGAAGCTTATTGAAGAGTTTGACCCTAGAAAATAAATATGAAAACTACCTCATCCCACTTTGGAAAAATATCCATCCCATCCACCAACCAAGTAATAGAAAGTTGTTGGTTACGCTTAGATGGTGCAAAACCTTATTTAGAAGTTCCAAATGGATCATTTCAAAGCGAAAACTGGGAGATTATACATGGTTCATTTAATGGTCTTAATAAAGTCACTTTTTATATATGTAATTTAGGTTACGGCAAAGGAGGAAGAGGTGGTGCATATCGTAGAATTAACTTTTCCTTTATGTTTGAGCATGTTGCTTTTCAAGAGAAAAGTCAATTAGTCTTTTCAAAAGTTAAATTTGATTCTGATGCCCTAGAAAATTGGATAAATGATAATACAGTCAGCACAAATTTGATTGAAACACCAGAAGGGCTTCAGTTAACTATTCCAAACAGAACCGTCCTTCATACAGTTTCGACAACAATAGGCGACATTTCTATTATTAAAGGATTTGATAAAGAAATAGGTCTTCGTGATGCTAAATTGTTGCGAAAAACGCGCATCGAAATACAACTTACAAAACCTTTACATTTTGATGAAATCAATCAAATTCTTATTCAACTAAAAAGATTAATACTATTTCTTGCACACGAAAGTCCTCAAATTGGTAATTATATTTTTCCGTTAAATGAAAGAAAATCTATTGTTCTAAAAGAACATTCACGTTTTAATAATTTGTCTGGATTTTCTGAAGGTTTAGAGTTAAATTATCGCGAAATTAAACCTGATATTGAAACAATAATTAAGAATTGGTTTGAGAAGGAAAAACTGGTACAAATCATTGAATTAATTCAAGAAAAGTACATGAATACAAACTTGTCTTTTCAAAATTACTTTTTTAATTGTAGTGTTGCAGTAGAAAGTTTTCATAAGTGTATTGTAAAAGGTAAGTTTTCACTCAGAAATAGAATATCCCACTTTGCAGAAAGTATAGCTTCCATCATAGGAAAACACATTTCTATTTCAACGGATGATTTTATAGATAAAATAGTTAAAACCCGTAACAACATAGCTCACGAAGGAAAGTATCTGGAAGATTTAACAATGTTGGAACTATTGTTATTCGGAAAAGTATTGGAACTTGTTATAAAAATCGAGATTTTAAAAGAGTTAGGAGTAACCTCTCCAAAAATTTTAGAAGCTTTTTACGAAGACGCAAGAAATACAGTTGGTAGTTTGGCGGAAATGAATGGGTATAATAAAGTTGATTGATTTAAATTTATTTTTTAATTTTGTAAAAAAAAACATTACCTTTAGGAAAATGTCAACAAACAAAGTAACAGAAATATTAGTTGGGGTAGCGCTTATTGGACTTGTGATTTCGATTATTCAGTTGTTATTTAAACTGGACAAGGCTGCCGATACCAAGCTTTATGAAAGCGACGCTTTGGATTATCTGAAAGACGAGGGCAATCGAAGAAAAATGGACAGTTACGTCGAAGAATATCACAAGTCAGGAAAATGGGATGAGACTATTTTAAACGAAACGGAAAGTTAACAAACCGCTCCATTACGCATGAGTATTACCCTAGACTTCCTACTCCTTTTCTTTTTATTTATCATACCTGGATTAGTATTCAAGCGAGCCTTTTTCTACAAAGAGTTTTCCAAACAATTTAGCATAAAAGACAATGCCTATACCATTATATTTTTCAGCTTTATTCCAGGATTAATTTTTCAAGTTTTAGGTTTTTTTATTTACTGGATAGTTCATGAACCAGATTATACTTTGCATGATATTTTGATTTCTTTGAAAGGCGTAGTCAATAAGAAAGATAGTATAGTGCCTGTAGATTTAAGTGTTTTTATTATACATCAATTATTGGTGAATTTACTAGCCTGTTGTAGTGGATTTCTTATTTCCCGACTTATTAGGTATTTTGGTCTTGACATTAAGTTTAAATTTTTTAGGTTTAGCAACCAATGGTACTACATTTTTAGTGGAGAGATTGAGTCATTCGAGAAATTTAAAAACTTTCGAAATCGTGTTAACCTTAACATAATTGGAAGAAATGATTTTAAGTTCATGCCACCCATAGCAGACATATTGGTTGAAGGAAATGATGGTCAGAAACTATATTCAGGCTATCTCATCGACTATGACTTAAACCCAAAAGACATTCATGCTTTAGATAAAGTGTATTTAAAATATGCTTACAGATATCGTTCTGCTAGAGAAGACGATGATTCGAAAATGATCATAAGAAAAACTGCTAAAGTCCCCATTCCTGGTGATATTTTTATACTTAACACTGATAGTATTATCAGTATGAATTTAACATTTGTTCCTACTCCAATAGAGCAAATTGAAAAGAAAAATGAAAGGAAAAATTCTATTCTAAGATGGATTTATACGCTCGGTGTTGGGATAAACATTTATATTCTATTGGACATACTTCTCTTTGACATGTATGCTCTCAAGTTTTTAATTCCAGAAAAATTCTCCAACCCTATTTTACTTCAACCTTGGTACGTTCGTATTTTGGTAGCATCTATTATCAACCTTATTTTTTCTTTCTTGTTTCCTATTCAAAATGAAAAAACAAAGATATATTCTTATAAAAAATGGCTTCCTCTTTTTGCTGCTAAAATTATTTTAATAGCTGCTTTTGGAGGACTTAGTTACCTATTGTGGAAATAGTTTAATATATTTTAATTTTTTAGAATAGTCCAATCAAACAAACACATTTCCAACATCAAAGCAATTATAAAAGCGTCATCTGAATTTGAATCCATTCTCTACGGTTGTAAACTTCGGTTTGGTGTAGCCCAAAAGATATTCAATCTATACCTTAAATATCAGTGGTGTTTAGGGAATATTCACGAACCACCGCATTTTCCAATAGATCGGATTATTCAGACAAAGTTGAAAGCCAAAGATATCATCAACTGGACAGAAATGGATTCAGCAGAAGCATACATGGAGATTATTCATGCTGCGAGTGATAAATTAGTTGGAGGTCAGACTTTGGCGGAGTGGGAGTTGGATAATTTTTCGAGGGGGTAGGACTTTGTGAATTGGATAAATCGAAAAGCACGTTAAATTCCTTTAAAACATTTATATTTCTTTTTATTGATTAAATATTAATCTTATATTTGATTATATATATGTCAATTATTTAATTGTAAAAAGAAAATTATGGGGAAAATAAAAGTCAATAACGCTGAGATAACAGTCATTCAACAAGACAATGAAGATTATATATCGTTGACAGATATGTTAAAAAGTAAAGATGGGGAATTCTTTATTTCTGACTGGCTTAGGAATAGAAACACACTTGAATATTTGGGTATTTGGGAGAAAATTCATAACCCTGAATTTAATTATGGCGAATTCGCCATAATTAACTCTAATTCGGGTTTAAATAGTTTTAAAATAAGCGTTAAGGAGTGGGCTAAAAGAACCAATGCTATAGGTATACAAGCAAAATCAGGTAGATATGGTGGGACGTATGCACATAAAGATATTGCTTTTGAATTTGGAATGTGGATCAGTCCTGAATTTAAAATATATTTAGTTAAAGAATATCAGAGACTACAAGAAAAAGAGAATAAAAGTTTAGATTGGAATGTCAAAAGAGCATTAACAAAAATCAACTACCGCATCCATACAGATGCTATTCAACAACACCTTATCCCTACATTGTCCGTCGAACCAACCATATCCACCGTCCCAACCATTTGAACGCAAACCAAAATCCATTTCGTCATTCGTTGCGGGGTATAAATCGGTGGTATTGAATAAAATTGATGATTTGATCGATGAACGTCAATTGCCTATACAAAAATTCAATCGCAAAAATCCGCTGTGGCAGGCGAATTATTATGATCACATAATACGAAACAGTCATTCATATCAGCATATTGCGGATTATATACGCAAGAACCCAGAGAAATGGGATGAAAAAAAATGGAATTATATTAAACTAATACATTATGAAAAAATCTAAAATAGAATGGACAGAAGAAACATGGAATCCTACAACTGGCTGTACAAAAGTATCGTCAGGTTGTAAACATTGCTATGCTGAAACGATGGCGAACCGATTAAAAGCAATGGGAGCTCCAGGGTATGAAAATGGATTTGGTTTTACCATGATGCCAGAGCGGTTAGAACAACCTTTAAAGAAAAAGAAACCTACGAAATATTTTGTGAATTCTATGAGCGATTTATTTCATGAAGACATGGATCCTGACTTTTTAGACAAAATAATGGGTGTGATGGATTTGACACCCCAACACATTTACCAAATTCTTACCAAACGAGAAGATGCGATGAACGAATATTTCAAAAAACGCAGAATTCCTGATAATATTTGGTTGGGCGTAACTTGTGAAGATAAAAAACACGGTGTACCGAGAATTGATAAATTGAGAAATATTCCTGCGAAAATTAAATTTTTATCTGTTGAACCGCTTTTGGAAGATATAGGTGAAGTTGATTTAACAGGAATAGACTGGGTAATTGTGGGTGGAGAAAGCGGTCCAAAAGCACGTCCAATGAAAAAAGAATGGGCGTTGAATGTAAAACGCCAATGCGAAGAACAGAACGTTGCCTTTTTCTTCAAGCAATGGGGAACTTGGGGAGCAGATGGTGTTAAGCGAAGTAAGAAATATAATGGAAGGTTGTTAGAAGGAAAAGAATGGAATGAATATCCTGAGAAGTTGGAGGCTTGACGAGCCTATTTAAATAACTTAGGTACACCCCAACAATTAAATTTAAAGTAATAAATGACTTAAACATGAATAAATTGTATGTAGTATATCCAGAAAGTAGTCATTCTCTTTAAATGTAATACATTGGTATAAAAATTAAAGAAACAATTCATGTGCCAATAAAGAAAAGTTTCATATAAGGATTTACCATGAAAATCGAAAATTGAACTTTCTATTTTCATGGTAAGTAAAAAGAGCAAATTCGTGTCTTTTTAGTCATTTTTTAATTTCCCCATACGGGCAGTCACTTCAACCGTTGTCTTGCGGT
>JAFIEX010000042.1 GCA_020832365.1 Crocinitomicaceae bacterium | reverse complement strand
GCTCTAAAAGCAGCTCGCTCTTCTTCAGAAGGTCGTTCAGAAGTACCTGCTCTGCGCTGCTCCATCGCTGTTCTGTTTTGTTGAACTGCTTCTAACAAAGCCCCTTTCTGTGAATCTGAAAGATCTTTTTGCGCTGCAAAGCTTGCTACTCTTTCAACAACACGATCGTCGTTATTTTTTCTTTCTTGTGCATTCAAAACATTTACAGAAACAAATAACAGACTTATCAATAAAACTAATTCTTTCATACTTCTTTTTTCACTAATATAGAGCAAATACTATACCAAAAAAGGCCGCCCATACAGACGACCTTTCCAGATGAAAAAACAACTAATTATTGCTTAATAAACCTCCCTTGGAAAGTTTCTACTTGGTTGCTAATTCTAATCACATAATTTCCGTTTTCTAATGTGCTTACTTCAATTTCGTCATTCACGATAGTACCCGCACTAACTGTTCTTCCCATCATATCCACTACCTCAAACTGAGCTTGATTCATGTCTTTCACAAATAAGCGCTCAGTAGTTGGGTTAGGGTAAACAGCAATCATTGCTTTCTTACCAACTTCATTTGTAGATAAAATAGAAGGTAATAGAACCGCATCAATTACATGCGCAACACCATTATCAGCCAAAACATCAGCAGCAATAACATTTGCGTTATTTACCTGAACACCAGCTGATAAATCAATAGTTACTGGTTCCCCTTGTAGCGTAGTAACTGGACCAGCAACTAAATCCGTAGATAAAACTGTTCCTGCAACTACATGATATAATAAAATATCTGGAAGTACTGCTAATTCTAACAAGTCGTTAACACTTACATCTAATGCAGCTGCTAAATTATCAAAAGCCGCATTGTTTGGAGCAAATACAGTTAACTCAGTAAAAGGATTACTCAAAGCTGGAACTAACTCACCAGCAATTACTGCAGCTACTAAGCTAGATAAATCATTTTCTATAGCGATGTCCACAAGTGTTTCTACTGGCAACACAACAGCATCTAAAACGTGAACAACGCCATTATCTGCAGCCACATCTGGTGTAGTTACTTGCGCTTGATTTACGAATACACCTCCAGCACCTGTTACAGTTAACTTCAAAGTATTTGTTGTGCTTACTGGAGCAACAATGTCTCCATTATTAATTGCAGAAGATAAAACTTCTGAACCTAGCACATGGTATGTTAAAATATCTGCTAAGTTTGGTAACGCTAATAAATCATTAATAGATATACCTAATGCAGCTACGGCATCATCAAATGCATCGTTTGTTGGCGCAAAAACAGTTAAAGTAGCAAATGGGTCAGACAACACTGGTAATAATTCTGCTTCTATCACTGCTGTTGCTAAAGTTGTAAACCCTGCATCTAAAGCTACATCTACTACAGTTTCAGCTGGTAAGACAACAGCATCTAAAACGTGAACAACGCCATTATCTGCCGCTACATCTGGTGTAGTAACTTGCGCTTGATTTACAAATACCCCTCCAGCACCTGTTACGGTTAACTTCAAAGTATTCGTTGTACTTACTGGAGCAACAATGTCTCCATTGTTAATTGCAGAAGATACAACTTCAGTACCTAGCACATGGTATGTCAAAATATCTGCTAAATTAGGTAAGGCCAATAAGTCATTGATAGATATACCCAATGCTGCTACTGCATCATCGAATGCATCATTTGTTGGCGCAAAAACAGTTAGAGTAGCAAACGGATCAGTCAATACTGGTAATAACTCTGCTTCTGTTACTGCTGTTGCTAATGTTGTAAATCCTGCACCTAAAGCTATATCTACTACAGTTTCAGCTGGTAAAATAACCGCATCTAAAGAATGAATAACACCATTAGAAGCAGGTATATCAGCAGCGTTCACCTGAGCTTGATTAGCGAAAACATTACCTCCAGAGGTAACAGTCATTTTAATTGTATTAGCAGTATTTAATGGCTCAGCTAATAAACCATTTGTTACGGCGCTGGAAGGAACCTCTGTGCCCAACACATGATAAAGCAATATATTCGATAGGTTTGGATCATTTAACAAATCTGGAATTGATACACCTAAAGCAGTTGCTAAATCATCAAAAGCATCGTTATCTGGACCAAAAACGGTCAGCGTTGCATTGGGGTCTTCTAATGCCGATTGAAGGTTTGCTGCATCTATTGCGGCTTTTAAACTTGTGTGGTTTGCGCTACCACTAATAACGTCATACACGTTTTGTGCATGCAACTGACCAAAAGTTACCATCGCGACCAAGGCAACTGTAATACTTTTAAAATTTAGTAAGAATTTCTTTTTCATAATCTTTCATTTTTTGTTACTTAGTTGCAACAGACACAAATGTCTAATGTTTTTATTTGTTTGTTAAACAATCTTAAATTGTCATTTTGAAGACTTTTGCATTTTAATGTTGAAAACAAATCGGCACATACAGGAATTATTCACACAACATCTTAAACAACTGTGTATTCAATTACACACAACTTATTAGTATTGAACAACTAAAGCATTTTAAGCTAATGAATGTGGGACATGTTTTAAAGTCAAACTATTACGAACTCCATTACTTAATACTTCAATATTTTTATTTTTAAAAAATAATTAGCTTTGTAAAAAAATTTGAATAATGGCAACAACGTCGGATATTAAGAATGGGTTATGCATGAACTTGAATGGAAAATTAGTTTCTGTTATTGAATTTCAGCATGTAAAACCAGGGAAAGGGCCTGCTTTTGTTAGGACAAAATTGAGAGAAATAGAGTCGGGTAAAGTGTTGGATCATACGTTTTCCGCAGGACACAAAATTGAGACAGTTCGTATTGAACGACGTTCATATCAATATTTGTATGAAGAAGAAGCCGGATTCAACTTTATGCATACAGAAACATTTGAACAAGTATTGATCCCCAAAAAACTTGTTGAAAAAGCTGAGTTCTTGCAAGAAGGAATGATTTGTGAAATTACATTTCACGCCGATCAAGAGAATCCGCTGCTAGTAGATTTACCTATGCACATAGAAACAGTAGTAACCTACACCGAACCTGGAATCAAGGGAGATACTGCTACCAACAGTAGTAAACCGGCAACCATTGATACAGGTGCCGAAGTGCGTGTTCCACTTTTCATTGATACTGGGGAGAAAATTAAAGTAGATACCAGAACGGGGACCTATGTAGAACGTGTAAAATAGCAAAATCATATACTGAAAAAGGCTGCTCTACAAGGCAGCCTTTTTTCATTTTATCTAAACTATTTATCTTAACAAATCTTTCACAAACCCTGGAAGTGCCAATGAGGCTTGATGAATTTCTGCATTGTAATAGCGTAAACCGTGTTGTTCAACAAATTGATTTACTTTATTTTTTTCAATGTTATCTAATTTCACTGCGCCGTCTTTTAAACCAAATTGGAAGCTCCACATTCCAGTTGGATAAGTTGGTACGTAGAAAAGGGCAACTTTAGCATTTTGTTCTCCAAACAAACCTAAAATGGTGTGGTGAACATCCGCAAAAGCATTTTCATTAAATTTTGGAGATTCTCCTTGCGCAACTAGCACACCGCCGCTCTTCAATGCTTTGTAACAATTGTTATAAAATGCTACGGAGAATAACCCCTCAGCAGGACCAACAGGGTCAGAACCATCAACAATAATCAAATCATAAGACTCTTTTGCTGCATTTTTAACAAAGTCAATACCATCCCCAACAATGAGTTCTAATTTTGGATGATCAAAAGCAGCAGCAATTGATGGCAAGTGTTTTTTACAAGCCTCAATAACCTCTCCGTCTATTTCTACCATTGTAACCTTTTCTACGCCATCGTGTCTGAGTACTTCACGAACAGTTCCTCCATCACCTCCGCCAATTACTAATACATTTTTAACATTACCATGCGCAAAAATGGCAGGGTGGGCAATCATTTCATGGTAATGAAACTCGTCATTTTCAGTTGTCATGAACATATCATCCAATGTCAGTAACTTACCATATTTTGGTGATTCCAAAATACGAACACGTTGAAATGGAGATTGAACGTCATGATGAACCTCTCCGGTATATTTTAAAGACAGTGCTTGGTTTTCATCTTTATCTGTAAACCATACATTTCTTGTGTACATGTCTGGATTTTTCCATTCATCAGCACGCTGACGCATCGTGGAAATATCAAAATCATTACGTGTAAGCAGGTTTTTTGAGCCTCTTTTCATTTCAATAGCAGAATAAGATGCCGACTTAAAACAATCCTTCAAGTAATCAAACGAAATCCAAGCATCCATTTCGCCACAAGTAAATAAATCTACCGCTGCATAACCATATTCTGGCCAAGTATGAATAGCCAAGTGACTTTCTTCAATTACAACAACACCAGAAACACCATAAGGCGAAAAATGGTGAAATGTAGAGTTAATAACTGTGGCTCCAGCCTTTCTAGCTGCTTCAACCATGTCTCTTTCGATTCCAGAGACATCGTTCATGATATCTGGATCACACTTCATAAATTCCACCAAAATGTGGTTTCCTAATGCACTCATCTGTATTTAAATTAAATTAGAGTGCAAATTTAACGATTCTGTTTGTCTTCCATTAAGTTCTCATGTAAAATATCGTTAAGCATAAATTTAATTTGGATAAAACAAAAAGGGGGGCTCTTTTCAGACACCCCCCCTTCATTAAGCTTCAATAAGACCTTATTGAATTACATCATTCCAGGCATTCCACCCGGCATTCCGCCTGGCATTCCACCTCCAGCATTTTCATTTTCTGGCTCATCTACAATCACACACTCTGTGGTCAAAAGCATTGAAGCAATTGATGCTGCATTTTCAACCGCAATGCGTGTAACTTTAGTTGGGTCTATTACACCAGCAGCAAGCAAGTTTTCGAAGTTTTCCGTTCTAGCGTTATAGCCAAAATCATCTTTTCCTTCTTTCACTTTTTGTACAATGATTGCACCTTCTCCACCAGCATTTGCTACAATTTGTCTTAAAGGCTCCTCAATGGCTCTTTTCACAATTGCTACACCAGTTGTCTCATCTTCATTTGCACCTGTAAGCGTTTCTAATGCCGCAATTGCTCTAATTAGGGCAACACCACCACCAGGAATTACGCCCTCTTCTACAGCCGCTCTTGTTGCTGCCAAGGCATCATCAACACGGTCTTTTTTCTCTTTCATTTCAACTTCAGAAGCCGCACCAACATAAAGCACAGCAACACCGCCAGCTAATTTAGCTAAGCGTTCCTGCATTTTCTCTTTATCGTAATCAGAAGTTGAAACTTCCATTTGTGCTTTAATTTGTGCTACACGCGCCTGAATATCTCCTTTATTTCCAGCACCATTTACAATGGTCGTGTTGTCTTTGTCGATTTCGATCTTTTCAGCATTTCCTAACATGTCGATAGTTGTTGCCTCCAAAGACAGACCTCTTTCCTCTGTAATCACCTGACCACCTGTAAGAATAGCGATATCCTCCAACATGGCCTTTCTTCTGTCACCAAATCCTGGGGCCTTTACAGCAGCAACTTTCAAAGAACCTCTGATTCTATTTACAACCAAGGTAGTAAGTGCTTCACCGTCTACATCTTCAGCAATGATTAATAAAGGTCTTCCAGACTGCGCAACTGGCTCTAAAACAGGAAGTAAGTCCTTCATGTTGGAAATCTTCTTATCATAAATCAAGATATAAGGATTCTCCAATTCAGCAATCATCTTCTCTGTGTTGGTCACAAAGTAAGGAGAAAGGTATCCTCTATCAAACTGCATACCTTCTACCGTTTTTACCTCTGTTTCCGTTCCTTTAGCTTCTTCAACAGTAATCACCCCGTCATTTCCTACCACCTTCATTGCTTCTGCAATCAAAGCACCAATTGTTTCGTCATTATTTGCAGAAATAGATGCAATTTGTTTGATTTTATCGTTATCAGAACCTACTTCTTTAGAAAGTTTTTTAAGTTCCTCAACAACTACTTTTACCGCTTTATCAATACCTCTTTTTAAATCCATTGGATTAGCCCCTGCGGCAACATTTTTCAAACCAGCTGTAATAATCGCTTGAGCAAGAACTGTAGCCGTAGTTGTTCCATCTCCAGCTATATCTGCTGTTTTTGAAGCTACTTCTTTAACCATTTGGGCCCCCATATTTTCAACAGCGTCCTTCAAAGTGATTTCTTTTGCCACTGAAACACCGTCTTTAGTCACATGTGGTGATCCAAATTTTTTGTCTATTACAACATTTCGTCCTTTTGGTCCTAATGTAACCTTCACTGCATTCGCCAAAGCATCTACACCCGCCTTCAGCTTTTCTCTCGCTTCTACGTCAAATAAAATTTCTTTTGCCATGATTTTCTTTTTTTAAAAAATTGAATTAATTAAGCAATAACACCATAAACGTCAGACTCACGCATGATTAAATACGTCTTTCCTTCCAGTTTAATTTCAGTGCCGGAATATTGTCCGTAAATCACCTCATCGCCTACTTTCAGGATCATTGGTTCATCGGGCTTGCCATTACCAACAGCCACGACTTTTCCTTTTAATGGTTTTTCTTTCGCTGTGTCTGGAATAATAATTCCACTTGCTGTTTTTTCTTCTGCCGGAGAGGGTTCAATTAACACTCTATCCGCTAATGGTTTTAATAATGACATACTTTTATTAATTTTTTGGTTTACTTCCAATACGCCAAATTTATGCCAATCAAAAATATTGGATATTTTGACATATAACTTGAAAATATTTCTGCTAAAAAAAGAGTCCTCTGACAAGTTGTCAGAGGACTCAATGCTTTTTAAAAGATCAGGCTTTAAACAATTCCTTAATCCCTATCATTAATTAGAAATGATTTTAAACTCGGTTCTTCTATTCTCTTGATGGGCATCTTCAATAGCTTGCTTAGTTTTTAATTTACTGATCGCTTCATCAGTAACGATTGGCTGATCCTTACCATAACCTTTGTGTGTTAGTCTATTTTTTTGAACACCATTTTCGACGAGGTAATCAACTACAGCTTTTGCTCTGTTTTCGGACAGTGTCTTATTCAAGCTTGCAGACCCTCTAGAGTCCGTATGACCGCTAATTTCAATTTTCAATTTTGGATTTTCTTCCAGCAGTTTAATTAGTCGATCTAATTCATTCTTTGATTCAGAGCGAAGACTGTATTTAGCTAGGTCAAAGAAAATATTTCTTAAAACGATTACCTGACCAACTTCCGCTTTCTTCAAGTCAATTAACTTTTCAACTTCCTTGTAGTCCGCATCTTCTTGAATATCGAAATTTTCTGAATGAAAAAGATAGCCATCTGCTTTCACGGCAATTCCGTAGTTCTTACCTGCTGGCAAAGAAACAAGAAAACGACCAGAAACCTCATCTGATCGAAACTCCGCTAACACTTCACCAGTAACGTTATCTACTAACTCTATTTCTGCTTGGATTGGTTTTTTCGTTTTATCGTCTCTAACAATCCCTTTAAGAATTGCTAGCCTACTACCTGTCAACTCCACTTTGGGCTCAATAACTTTTGCGCTAACCGGTGTTCCAGAGCTTGCAATTAACCTGTTCTCTGTTTGAAGAACTGGTTCTTTTCTAACACCTAATAAGGTTACCTTGTATAAATCTCTACCACCAAAACCATCTTCTCTAAACGAAGTCATGTATGCATGTCTTCCATTGGCAGCCACTACAAAAAACACATCATCATCTGGTGTATTGATTGGAAATCCTACATTTACTGGGTCTGACCATGTACCATCATTATTCTTCACCGTTTTAAAAACATCATATCCTCCCATGGTATTGTGCCCCTTAGAAGAAAAGTAAAGTGTTCTACCATCAGGATGAAGAAAAATACCATCTTCATCATAAGAAGTATTCACATTCGCAGGAAGTTTCTCTACGTTGTCCCATTTTTCTTTTTTCTCATTCCATGTAGCAACATAGATGTCTTTATCCTTTGCTGGACCCTTATTATTATCCGGTCTATCACTGACGAAGTAGAGCAACTTCATATCAGAGGAATACCAAGCAGAAGGCTCATGGTATGGTCCAGAAATCTCTTTATTAAATTTCTTTGGTTTACTCCAGCTATCGCCCTTTCTGTAGCTCTCATATAGGTTGCCATCGCCATTATCGTCGATGTAAACAATCATCTTACTTCCGTCGGGGCTCAAAGCAACGGCGGCATCATGTCCTTTCGTATTAATTGGCGAACCAATATTTGTTGCTTTGCTCCACTCATTTTTTCCTTTTCTTCGTGCAGTATAAACATCCTCGAAATACTCATTCAAAAATTCATCCATTCCTCCACCTGTTGTGGACGGTCTTCTGCTTGTAAAAAATATTTCGGAAGCATCTGCTGTCATAATCATGGCATACTCAGGGTATTCCGTATTTACGTTAGGGCCCATATTATCAATCCAAACACGAACAGGCTTTAGAACTAATTCTTTTCCAGCGCGACATTCTTGGATTAACTTATCGGCATGCGCTATCTCAGCAGCATCTTTTTTTGTGTCTAATACTTTTTTATATTGGCTGTAACTTGCTATGGCATCGTCCCATTTCATATTTAAATGATAACCTCTTCCGATGTAATAATGAATATCAGGGAATTTTTTAGGATTTAAGGCATAGGCTTTTTTGAAAAAATCAAGCGCTTGAAACTTATTAATTGTGTTCATGTAACAAAGCCCCAACTGATAATTTACATAGCTATTATTTGGGTTAAATTTATTGGCTGCTAAATACAAAGGAATTGCTTGAGTATAGCGAGGTACAGGCGAAGGCTGCATAAAATCATCTGCTTGTTTGATATTTTTTAAAGCTTCTTTAAGCTCCGATTTTTGGTTTTTGAAATTCTTTTTGTCAAACTCAACATCCTTTTGCGCTATTAGAGATGCACTGGCTAAAAGCAATATTATTATATGAATTGTTTTCATTTTTTTCTATTTTAAAATCGCAAGTTATTTAATTATTTTCTATACATCGTATCCATAAGGATGCGCTATTATTCAGATAACAACACCGCACAAGCAGAAGACTGATAATATTTTTCACCAAGATTTACACCTAAAGAAGATGCTGTTTCCCAATCTCTGCAAGCCTCGATTTCATTGCGCAGCATTTCATTTGCTATTCCTCTATTGCAGTAGGCAAAACCAAGTTGATCATCCATGCTGATGGCTAAATTTGCGTTTTTCAAGGCGCTTTCAAAATCTTCTAATCTAATATAAGCACCAGAGAGATTATTGTATGCAATGGCATAATTGGGCAGCAGTTGGATAGCTTTCTTAAAGTCAGCTATGGCTTTTTCATAATTCTCTTCTAGAAAATACGCGTATCCTCGATTATTAAATGCCACATGGTTTTTCTCATCCGCACGAATGGCATTTGAAAAAGCTTCAATCGCAGCCTTGTTTTCCCCATTTTCTTGCAACGCTGCACCTAAATTATCAAAAGCTAAGCTGAAAGACTTGTCCTTTTCCACAGCAGATTTATAATCCACAATTGCGCTTTTCAAGTCTCCTTTCGCTCTATAGGCACTTCCTCTATCGTTAAAAGCAGGGGCAAAGCTTTTGTCACTTCGAATAGATTGGCTAAAAGCTTCAATAGCCAAATCAAATTGATCCGTTAAAAAATATTGAACACCTAAAACGTAAGCATATTGATGATTATTTGAGGCGATATTTAAAGCCTTTTTAAATTTGGAAATGGCTTTATCTTGGTCTCCCTCTTCTAAAGCCAAAACACCTAATTCATAAAATGCAGCGTGCGCCTCTGGATCTAATTCAATTACTTTTTTAAAATCTTTTGCTGCCGCATTTTTATTTGCCATTCCCAATTGTGCATATGCCCGGTTATTTATGCTTTTGACAAAGGTTGGAGCCAACTCCAATGCTTGGGTAAACATAGAAACTGCCTTTTGATAATCTTCCTTTTCCATAGCATCAATACCCTGATTAAAAAACTCTTGGGCTTCGAGGGGAATATCATTCTCTCCTAGCTCAGCTCCTTTGGCGACGACCATCTCAGGGTCTTGCTGCCCGAAGGAATAAAAAAAAGTAAGTGAGATAAAAACTAAAAGTGCTAAGTTTTTTGTCATTTTATATATGTTATTAGATTTCAGCTCTAAAAATACAACTTTTTATAGGAGTATGAAATCTTCATCAGTATTTCTTCAAAAAGCATTTCAAATAATTCATTAAAAATGCTCGAATATTTCACTGGCTAATATTACATTTAGGGGTGATTTAACAGCATTGTTCAAGTACATGCACTTCATTTTATTTGAAAGGGCTATTCAAACATAATTTATTACATTTGTTCAAAAAAAATATGAAGTTCATTATACCAAAACTCTTTTTTACTCTTTTTCTTGTGATAACCACATCTACCATTGTTGGTCAAAAAGCCGAAAAAATTAAATTTTCTAAGGGTTTGTATGCGATCATCACAACAGAACATGGGGATATTACTTTGTCACTTTTAGACGAAGATGCTCCTTTAACTGTGGCTAATTTTGTCGGGTTAGCAGAAGGGAAGTTGACTGTTTTTGATAGCATTAAAATAAAGCAGCCTTTTTATGATGGCATCTCCTTTCACCGTGTCATTGCAAACTTCATGATTCAAGGCGGTGACCCCGATGGAAACGGAAGAGGTGGGCCTGGATATCGCTTTTTTGATGAAACAGACAATGGTGTAAAACATGACAGTCCAGGGATTTTGTCTATGGCGAATGCTGGTCCGAATACAAACGGCAGCCAATTCTTCATTACACATTTACCGACGCCACACCTAAACGGAAAACACACTGTTTTTGGCAGGGTTATTCAAGGGCAGGAAGTTGTCGATAAGGTGAAACAAGGAGATATAATGCAAAAAGTAAAAATTAAAAGAAAAGGATTGCGCTACAAGTGGTTTTACAAGCCAAGCAAGATTTTTAAAGCCGAATATGAAACTAGGGCAAAAAAAGAAGATTTAGAAAGGCAAAGATTGGCAAAACTAGAGGCTCAAAACAACGTGCGCTTAGTAGAAGCCAAAGCCCGAACAACTGAAGAATACAAACCCTACTTTTTAGAAATTATTCAAGCAGATTATCCTGATGCTCAACAAACTTCCTCTGGGTTAGTTTACGTGATTGAAAAAATGGGTGATGGAGCAACAGCTGAAAAAGGAGATGGTGTTGAATTGCATTATACTGGAACATTTGTTTATGGGGGGAAATTTGATTCTTCTCTAGACCGTGGGATGCCCTTGCAGTTTGATTATTTAATCATGGGGCTCATTCCAGGCTTTAATGAAGGCATAGCACTTGCGCCAGAAGGAAGTAAAATCAAGCTCTTCATTCCTTACTTCTTAGGCTATGGCGAGCAAGGAAGAATGCCAAACATTCCCCCTTATGCTGACCTTATTTTTGATATAGAGCTGCTTACAGTAAAGAAAAAATAATTATTTTTGCCTTTATTAAACCGACTTTATGCAACTAAAATTTTGGGTATTCATATTTGGGTGTATTGCAGGCTTTGCAAACTACACCTTTTCGCAAACAAAGAATTTATCGATAACAATTGTAGATATTCAAACCAATGAGCCGCTGCCTTTCGTTAAAATATTACCAAATAATAACGAGCAAGTTTATTACACGGACATTGATGGTTTAGCTCAGCTTCCGAAAGACTTGGAAAGTTACACTTTTCGTTTTTTTGATTACCAGGACACTACAATTATGACCGTTGATTTAATTAAATCAAAAAAGGTGTTCCTGCAACCTGAAGCTAAAACTTTCGATGAAATAATCATCCGACCTGGAGAAAATCCAGCTCACCGCATAATCCAGCATGTAATGAACAATCGAAAAGTCAATGATCCACTCAAAAACAACAGTTTTCAATACCGGAGCTTTGCAAAATTTATGCTCACTGGAGATACAGATAAAGAATTTTTAAGAGACACAATTCGAGATTCATCTACATTAAGGTTATTGAACATGCTGGATGAACAGTATTTATTTTTGACCGAGACCGTTTCAAAACGCTATTTTTCCCCACCAAACTATGACAAAGAAGTGGTGGAATCGTACAAAGTTTCAGGCATTAATAATCCCTTATTTGCAACACTAGCTAATCAATTACAGTCCTTTAGCTTTTACGATAATGTTTTTTCAATTAATGAAAAAGAATTTGTGAACCCTATTGCTCCTGGCGGCCTAAGAAGGTATCTTTTCATTTTAGAAGACACAGTAGTTAGGGAAAAAGACTCTACTTACACGATTAGTTTTAGGCCGAGAAAGGGCAAAAACTTTGAGGGTATGCAAGGCTACCTTTATGTCAACACCTCTAACTGGGCTATTGAAAAAGTGATTGCTGAACCATTCGACGCCATTGGATTACGAATGAAAATAGTACAAGAATACAGATTTACGAATAACAAAAAGTGGTTTCCTTATCAATTAAGCACAGAGTTTTCAATGGATAACATTCAATTGAATCAGACACATTATTTAGTAGGTAGAAGTAATGTATATATTAAAGATGTTGTTTTTGATGGTATTGAGAAAAAAGGCTTTAATCCTGTTAAGGTTATTGCAGAGGAAGATGCGAATAATAAATTGGAAGCTCTGGATGAAGGCCGGGGAAGGGTGCTGAATGAAAAAGAGGCGCGCACTTATGACATCATTGATAGCATTGCCAAAGAAAATAACTTTGAGCGTTTTGTCAAAGCCTTTGAAATAGCTGGAACTGGAAGCATTCCATATAAAATATTCAATTTCCCTGTCGATAGAATCATCAATTTTAACCAACAAGAAGGTTATCGTCTTGGACTTGGTTTAGAGACCAATAGCAGATTGAGTAAATGGTTCAGCATTGGAGGCTACTTTGCATATGGATTTAGGGATCAAGAATGGAAATGGGGAGGACACACAAAAATTACAATGAACAAAGAAAGAGACATTCATTTAAAGCTTTCCTATCAAGAGGACGTCTTTGAAAGGGGCGGTGTTGATTATTTGAAGGATAACTTCTCACTAAGTGATCGCTCTTTATACAGACAATTCTTCATCAATCAAATGGACTGGGAAAAAAGAGCTGCTGCACAAGTATCTGGTCTAATTACGCCAAATATGAAAATCACGTTGCTTGGACAGCACAGGCAAATAACCGCCTTTGACGATTACCAATTTCAAATGGGATCAACGGGATTTCCTTTTACCACTAATACATTTGACATTTTTGAAACTGGATTCATATGGAATTGGAATATTAGAGAAAAAGTAATGCTTTTAGGAAATCAAAGAATATCATTAGGCTCAAAATATCCGAGCATTAAACTTAGGGCTGTAAAAGGTTGGGATGGATTATTAGACGGAGATTTTGATTATTATCGTTTGAATATTGCAGTTGATCAAAAATTTAGTTTCAGGGCTGCGGGCAATTTACAACTTCATGCCAATGCTGGATTGACTACGGGAGATGTTCCTATTACGCTATTACAGATGCCATTTGGAACGAATCGCAGCTGGAACCTATCCGTTTTACACACCTTTGAGACGATGGTTGCTGGATCTTTCTATGCCGACCGTCATGCTGCGCTCTTTGCCCGCTACACCTTTCTTCCTTTGAAGAACAAAACTTCTTGGACAGAGCCATTATTTGGAATCCACTTAGGAGCCGGTATTGGGGAAATGGATAATCCTGCTCGTCATGAAAATTTAACTTTTAACACTCATAATCAAGGTTATTATGAAGGTGGAATTATCGTGGATAACCTAATAAAATTCGGTTTCAATGGCTTTGGGATAGGTGTTTTTCATGCATTTGGTGCTTATATGCCAACAAGTATAGAAGAAGGACTAGTTTACAAACTGTCAATAAAGTTTAATTTTTAACTACTTTTTTTATTCGTTAATAACTTTTCATTTCTTTTCTGATATACATTTCGAATTAAAAAAGTAAGCGCTTATTTTTGAGTTCAAAATAAATAAATCGGAATGTTTTTAGAGCAATTTCCACAAGACGGTAAATCACACGGATGGATAGAAGTAATCTGTGGTTCCATGTTTTCTGGAAAAACAGAAGAGTTAATAAGACGATTAAAACGTGCAGAATTTGCCAATCAGAAGCTTTTGCTCTTTAAACCAAAATTGGACAATCGTTATGCTGAAGAACAAGTCATCAGTCATAACGGCACCGCATTTGAGGCGATTCAATTAGACAGACCCGATGATTTATTCCAATTCTGGAAAAAAGAACGAATAGTAGCAATCGACGAAGTTCAGTTTTTTGATAACACAATCATTGAAGTCGCCAATACATTAGCTAACAAAGGTGTTCGGGTGATTTGCGCTGGTCTAGATATGGATTTCTCAGCAAAACCATTCGGCCCCATGCCTTATCTCTTATCCAATGCTGAATATGTTACTAAAGTACACGCCATTTGTGTAAGCTGCGGTGTGCCAGCTCAGTTTTCTCATCGCATTAGTAAGTCAGATAAAGAGCAGGTTTTGCTTGGAGCCAAAGATAAATACGAGCCCCTGTGCAGGTCTTGTTACAACAAAATAAAACACAACTGAAACTTAATTTAAGTCATACGGTCCTTTCGTCCATCTTAGGAGCTAATCATTCATCAGGTCCAAATGGAAATGTGGACATCATTGTTTACGATACCAGAAAAATAGGAACCAAAAGAAATGCTGTGTTCTTTGCATTACAAGGAATTAAAAAGAATGGCCTGACTTATTGTGAAGATGCTTACAGGAAAGGCGTTCGTTGTTTTGTGGTAGCTAGTAAAGTCACTTTACCTGATGATTGTTTTGTGATTAAAGTCGAAGACACCTTGCAAGCGCTTCAAACATTAGCAAAGTATCATCGCTCATTGATCCAATATCCCATTATAGCTATAACAGGAAGTTATGGCAAAACAACGATTAAGGAGTGGATGTACTTTTTATTAAAAGATCACTTTCGAGTTAGTAGAACACCAAAAAGTTACAATTCTCAAATAGGTGTGGCACATTCCATTTTGGAGCTTCCAATTGAGGCTGACTTTGGAATAATAGAAGCGGATATTTCGCACCCTGAGGAAATGGATTCACTAGAAGCAATGATTGCCCCTCAAATTGGAATTTTTACAGGGGTTGGCAACTATTATACACATAATTTTGAAAATCAAGAACAGCATATTTCGGAACATTTAAAGTTATTTGATAGATGCGGCACAACTATAACTGTCGAAGAATTTGGCTCAGATCTGCGACGACGAAAAATTCAATTTCAGCTAGCCAAAAAAGAAAAATGGGCTAATTTCCTACAGAAGAGACTTCCATTTATCAACAACCAATTACTACTTTTTGAGGCTGTGTCCTATTTAGGGCTTCCTATTGAGATAATTGAAAGTAAGGCAAGCAAACTGCCTCAGCTACCTGGAAGACTAGAAATTTTTGAAGGAATCAATGACAACTTGGTTATTGACGATACTTATAATATCGATATTGACGCACTAGACCAAGCACTAGAATATTTAATGACGTCAAAAGAAAAAACCAAAAAAGTACTTATCCTAGAAACCAAAGGGGTCGAAGAATTCCAAAAAGAAAAAATCATTCAGTTAGTCGAAAGATATGAAGTAAAACACCTCCTTATCCTCGAAAGTGAGAAAATCGCATTAATCAAAGGTTTTGATGGCGGCAGTTCAGATCTCCCATCGATTTTGCGTTCTATTGAAAATAGTGCCATATTGATCAAGGGACCTTTTCAATCTTCTGTCAATCAATGTGTAGAAGTTTTGAAAAAAAAATCGCATGAAACATACCTTTCCTTCGACTTGAAAGCAATTAAAAATAATTTAAACTATTTCAGAGAGCTCATTCCTGCGGACACAAAGCTGCTAGTCATGGTGAAAGCAGCGGCATATGGCGCTGGAGAAATCAAAATACCACACTTTTTACAAGAGAATGGTGTCGATTATCTTGGGGTAGCATACGCCGACGAGGGGGTATTACTGAGGCGAAACAACATTCATCTACCTATCCTTGTAATGAACACAGAAAAT
The DNA here is from genome assembly GCA_020832365.1 of Crocinitomicaceae bacterium. Lineage (GTDB taxonomy): Bacteria > Bacteroidota > Bacteroidia > Flavobacteriales_D > Crocinitomicaceae > JAFIEX01. The sequence continues at coordinate 953 of JAFIEX010000042.1, read as the reverse complement.
GATGCGTTTTCTGATATTATTCGTTTCGACTTAGAACCTTCATTGTATTCATTTGATGTATTGAATGCATTTATCCAGTTTCTAGTAGATCATAACCTTGAAAATTTCCCTGTTCATATTAAAGTAGATACTGGTATGAATAGATTAGGATTTAAGTATACCGAAGTTCCTGTATTAATAAAAAAATTGAAAGCCACTAATATAATCGCTGTCAAAAGTGTTTTTACGCATTTATCTGATGCAGATAATTTAACTTCTAACTTCTCGGAACTGCAATTAAAAGAGTTTACTGAAATAAAAAGTTTATTCATGAATAGTTTTTCACAAGAAATTGTATTTCATGCATTAAACAGTGAGGGAATCATTCGCTATTCTTCTAATTACAGTTTTAATATGGTTAGGTTAGGCTTAGGTCTTTTCGGATATAGTCAATCACCCAATGCTTCAAAACGTTTAGAACCCGCAGTTGCATGGAAAACAACTCTGGCACAAATAAAAAACATAAAAAAAGGAGAGTTTGTGGGCTATGGACGCGCCTACGCCGCTAAAAAAGACATGACCATCGGCATAATTAGAGTTGGTTATGCAGACGGGTTCTCACGCAGATTAAGTAATGGAACGGGAGAAGTAATCATCAATAAAAGATCATGTAAAGTAATTGGAAATGTTTGTATGGACATGGCTATGGTAGATATTACTCATGTAAGCTGCGCAATAGGAGATGAAGTAGAAATCTTTGGACAGCAGCAAAATATCTTTCAATTTGCAAATCATTTAAAAACCATTCCCTATGAAATATTAACCACTATAGGAAAGCGAGTTTGGAGAAGATACCTTTTATAAATAACAGTTTTTCAACAATTATTTATTTAAAAAACTTGCCCAAATAAAATATTACTGTAATTTTGTCAACAAATCTAATTTAAGTTATGAAAAAAATATTTACTTACATC
>JAFIEX010000041.1 GCA_020832365.1 Crocinitomicaceae bacterium | reverse complement strand
ATATATTGCGGGGTGGAGCAGTTGGTAGCTCGTCGGGCTCATAACCCGAAGGCCACAGGTTCGAGTCCTGTCCCCGCTACCATTAAGAGATTACTTTTTAAAGTAGTCTCTTTTTTTTGGGTCAAAATTAAATAGTTGAAATAAAATTAGAAAAAGGCTAACTTTTCCACTTATCAAAGTTAGTTCTAAAAGTAAATAAATTACTAAAGCCAGCACTACTAAAAATCACTAAGCCATAATCTATTGAAAAACGATTGAAATTGAATCCTACACCAGTTGAAAAACCTGCCATTCCAGGTCTATTAGGGACCAATAGTTCTCTTCTTCTTTGGTAATCAAAAGCTAAACGAACACGCATTAATTCCCCGCCTAAAATCTCTAATTGATAAATGAAATGTCTAGCTAATTGCTCCCCAAAACCAGCTGTTTCAACAGGAACGACTTCACCAGTAAGAGGGTCAGTTGATGGCTGTGCATTGGGGTCTAAGTAAGTTAAATCCCAACGATTTAAGCTGTGCGCAACAATAGAAAAACGAAAAGGTGCGTGTTCTAACTTATGCGCAACTGCAAGCATAGGGTTTACTGGAAGGGGCTGCCGTTCTTGTTCAGGAAAATAGCTAGAAAATTGAGCTCCAGCATTTCTTACAAGTGCTGAAACTTGCGTTCTTTCGTCATCTGCCAAATAAATGCCCCCCATATCCACAGAAAAACCAACAGAATTAAATGCATCCAAATGCGACCAGATTAAGTTCACATTTGCACCTATAGATAAATTAGGATTTACTCTTCTTCCAAAACCAGCACCCAACATAAAATCACCAGCAGAAAAAGTTCCAATCACATCACCATTTTCATTTGTTCGATCCATTCTGCCGTAGGCTAGGTAACGCATATGAATTGCGCCAGTACCCACATCGCCAAAATGTTGGGCATAGGTAACCTTTCCATGATTAATTCCAGCTGCATGTAGCGATTGATTGAAGCCAATGCTTCGATGCATTTCCTCATTCCAAAGCGCCGGATTATTAACGCCAAGGTTTACATCATTTTCATAAGCTGTTATGAAATGTCTTCCCAAAGCACCAGAACGCGCATCGTAATTAAAATCTATGAACGGAAAAACAGTTGTTCCACCAGTTTGTGAAATCACATTGACAAGACCAATCCAAAAGAAGAAAAAGACTAATCCCAAATACTTCATAGAGCAAAAACGACAAATTTCTTTACTTATTGTTACTTTTTGCATAATTCAAGAGCCTTGTGGTGTGTACATTGTTACGCCCTGTTTTTCATATAGTCGAATCATGACCTCCAACATTTTATGTGCATCTAACAAAAGACATTTTGCATTACCCAATTGTTCAATAGTCAATGCTCGTTCAACTTGAAATAAAGGTATGAGCTCATCACATTTTCTTTTTTTCGACCATTCAGGGTTATGGACTTTGGTTTTCATCGTCACTTTCTCATTTGAGGGGGTTAAAATTTCGACCTCGAAAACTTCATCCAAATAAATTGGGTATTTAAAATTTTGAACAGCATCCTCTAACACATGTAGATTAGTGCCAGCATTGGCCAAAGTAACGCCAATCATTAAAATTTTTCCTTTAGCAGCCGCCACTTTATAAAATGGACTATTTTCACCATAAGGGGTTAAATCCAAATGATGATAAGCCACGAAATCATGAGCATTAGGACCAATACAGCTTACTGGTTCTGTTGGATGCCAACTACGAACTGACTTAGGATGTGTGCGATGCACTTCTGAAATTGCGCCTAATTTTGATGCTTGCTGAACAACATCAAACACTTTAAGTTTTGTAATATAATCCGCTTGAAAACTTGCGTTAGGTGAATTTGGCATTAGCAAATGACCATTTTCACCGATAACATCTAAAATAGCATCTACAACCGTATGAGCTCCACCATTGACATAGCCCATTTTCGATAAGGAAGAATGCACCAATAACACATCGTTTGGAGCAATCCCCATTCCCTGAAGTTGACTTTTCAATTGTTCCTTAGACCAAGATTTGCCTTTTTTTTTGTCCATATTTAATTGGCTACGTACTTTTTTCTTCTTGTAGGAACGAAATAGATCTAACAAAAAATTGGGGGTTGCCGCTCTTATAAAATCTCTCATTTTTCTATCTTCTAAATACAAACTGATAGGTGATTGTACCCTCTTGCACTCGCGGTGCTGATTCACTATAGTTAAATTTCGACATTAAAGCATATTTTTCTGCTTGACGAATCATACAGTAATTTGCTTGAGGTGAAAGCTCCGGAATGTATTTCGCTGAAATAACCTCACCAGCAGGGTTTACCCTAATGGCCACAACAATTTTCCCATTGACATTCCCACAAGTATAGCCAGGATTACGCACATGCCAATCATTGTTATTAAATGGCTTTCTATCTGTCAAACTGTAACTCACCATTGTTTCACCAGCAATTGCTTTTTCAGATGCAGTAACTCCTGAACTTTCAGACGCTTTTTCGTTTCCACCATCACTGCCTTGAGCGTTTTTTTCCGTTTTTTGTGTACCAGATGATCCTGAAGCTGTTTTTTCTTTTTTAGAGCCAAGCTGTTGCAAAATTTCAGATTCTAAAGCTTTTACATTAGCCATCGGGTCACCTTGATAAGAGGTATACCTTTCTTGTTCTTCAAAAGACCTTTCGCGTCGATCTTGTTCATCTTTTACGAAGCTCGTTATTTCCTCCATTGGATAATCCGCTTCATCTTGCTCTTCAGGTAAAATAATTTGATCAGGTTCTAAAATGATGTCGTCAGGCGCTTCAATATTTCTACCTTGAAAATTCCACGGCTCATAATGCACCTTTACCTCATAAGTGGTGATTTGAAAGTATAAAAACAATAAGGCATGCAATAGAACAGCTGTAAATATGCCAAACTTATTCTTTTCTATGAAATGAATTAATTTATTCATCCTCTTCAAGTAACGTAGTTAACTGCCCCTTTGTTACGTTAAAGTAATCCAATCGATCTGTTGCGACCATTTGTATCCATAGCTCAGAAACAGGCGTAAAGCGATTATAAATAATGTCGGTTATTAATTCTCCGGTTCTATCCATTATACCGAATTGCTGTCCCCTGAATACCTTAAAATAATTATCATCGAATACTTGTATTAAATCATAAGATAATGGAATTAGTTCTTCTCCCTTTAAGTTGATCACCCCCATTTTTTGGTCGCGCTGCACAATGGCTAAACCATTCTCAAAAGAATAAGCATAATCGTAAATGTAACGAATGACTAATTTAGTTTGCGCATCTGCATACCCCCACCCTCTGCCTTTTGATACCGGAGTCAATTCATTGAAGTTGCCTATACCCTGAAAAATAGGAGTAAAGACTATTTTCCCTAATGTATCTTTTAAACCAAAATTTCCATCACGCAAAAATCTGAAGTGTCCATTTTTAGCCTGTGCAAACTGAAAATAATTTTGAAAAGTTCTTAGCTGTATAGGTATCACCACATTTCCAGAACCATCGATATAACCATATAAATCATCTTTCTCAATAATGGCCCGATTTTCAACAATATTTCCAATTCTATCAACATAAAAAGGGAGTACCCTTTCACCACTATAATTAAAAAGTGTCATAGAGTCCTTGAATGAAACAATAAACAAGTCATTTTTGAAAATTCTCACATCTTGGACTTCTTGCATGTAAAATATAAAATCACCTTTATTATTAATGAAACCTATGGTATCTCCTAAAACAACTTTAGCAAAGCCACCACTAAAAGAAAATGCTTCATCAAAAGTTCGATTGAACAAAAAATTTCCTTCCCAGTCAAAATAACGGTACTGCCCATTTTGATAAGTAAAAGTAATTCCTTGATGATACCCCCCAATATCTTCAAATTTTGGTGGCAAAATAAAATGTCCAGTATTATCAATCACCCCCAAAGCACCGTCTAGCTCTACAATACTTCTACCCTTTTCAAAATCCTGCGCATCATCAAATTGAAAAGGGATAATGACCTCATTAGATTTATTAATAAACCCAACTTTCCCATCCTTCATTACAGCTGCCAGACCGTTAGAAAAAAAACCGGCATAATCATAGCTTGGAGGAATAACAACCTTACCTTTTGCATCCATGTATCCAAAGTAATCATCTTTTTGGAATGGAAACAACTGCTGCTGCAACAACAATAGGTCATTCTCTATTCTTTCTGGAAAAGGAAAATCGGGATAGTTTTCTCGAAATGATAAGATGTTTTCTTCTGTGTAATTGGCAATGGATAATTGGTAAAGTGTTAGCCATGCCTCTGATATTTTTGGATGGCTTGGGTAACGTTTGGTGAAGTTTTCAAAATCATGAATCGTGTTTCCCTTTGTCGCTAAATAAAAAATACTATCCTGCGCCTGCTTTTTATATGGATGATTTGGGAAATTTTCTAGAAAGGCATCAAAGCTTTCTATGCTTCCAAATACAATATTTTCATTCCATTGTGCCTGGAATAACCTTTCTTGCATTTCATCTGCAAAAATCGAGGAGCCATAATGTCTCAGAAAAAGTTGATATCCAGCTGAGTTATCAGCACTTAAAGCCCTTTGATAAGCCAATTCTGTTTGTCTATTTTCCGCACTGTCTTTGTAGATTGACCATGGGTGTCTTGCTTTAAATTCAACCATTGCGGAAATCGTTTTTTGCTGTAATGCCAAGTTATAGTTGTACTGCGCAATTTGAGCTCTGTGGGCAATTAGGGTTTCTAAACTCACATTAAATTTCTCTTCCAGCCTTCTCGCTAATCGTGGACGCAAGTTGGGATAAGACTCGATACTTTTAAGCGATAAATGATAAGCTTTTTCCATATCATGAAATGGATTATCTTGACGAAAATAGATAACACTTAACCCGTAAGCCGCTGCGGACGTATTTCTTTTCAGGTTACGCTCAAATATTTGCTTGGCTTTAAAATAGTTGTAAATCTCTAAAGCCTCAAAGCCTCTCTGAATACCAAAAGCCAAGGCATTTCCGCTAAGAACTAACAGCAAGAATAAAATCAAAATGTTTGCTTTTGTAATCTTCATGGTGCTACAAAATTAGCTTAACGCGTGAGGGAAATTAAGCAGTAAGGTTAAAATTAACTATTTTTTATACTATTCCATGTTGCATATAAAACATCCTGCTTTGGTCGATTAACCTCGGGAGTTCGCAGCGGCTCACAAGGCCTTAAAGAATCTTTACATTCTTTGGGCAAAGTTTGATAGAGGGCTGTACCTTTGGATTTCCAAGCAATCATTTCATCTGATACTGATTTAATTACCTTTGCAGGGTTACCGACAACTAAACTTCTATCAGGAATAACCGTATTTGCCATGACGAATGCTAAAGCACCTATAATGCATTCTTTTCCAATCACCACATCGTCCATAATAACAGCATTCATGCCAATTAGCGTATTCTCGCCAATTACCCCTCCATGAATAATAGCGCCATGACCGATATGAGCATCTTTTTTTAGTTCAACAGTTTTACCGGGAAACATGTGGACAGTGCAGTTTTCCTGAACATTGCAACCATCTGCTATTCTTATTTCTCCCCAGTCGCCTCGAATGGCAGCACCTGGACCTATATAAACATCTTTACCAATAAAAACATTTCCTGTAACAGTTGCATTAGGGTGAATGAATGCAGACTCGTGAATTACTGGCTTAAATCCATTAAATTCAAAAATATTACTCATTTGCAGCGCTTTCTGCGAAAGTAAGCAGAATTTGTGTTTAAAACGCGATTGCAAAAAAAATTATCCCTTCTCCAAGGTGAAAGAAAATGTAGAACCAACACCCTCTGTACTTCTAACATTCAGCGTTTGTCCATGCTGGGTTTCTATAATGTGCTTAACTATAGCCAATCCAAGCCCAGAGCCGCCTTGATTGCGATTCCTACTCTGCTCTACTCTGTAAAACCTTTCAAACAAGCGAGGCAAATCTTTTTCTGCAATTCCTGGGCCATTGTCTGAGACCTCCACAACAATAGCGTCATCTAAAGTGTAAAAACGAATATCTGTCTTACCTCCTTCATTACCATAATTGATGGCATTGGCAATTAAATTTGTCAGTACTTGCGCAATGCGAACCCTATCAGCACGCACCATTATGGCTTCATACTTCTCCTTGAATCGCAAGGTGTTGTTTTTTTCAATTGCTTTTACCTCTAAGGATTCCATTACCTCTTTAGCAAGATCCACGATATCAAATTGCGCTAGTTGAATTACAATTTGGTCTACTTCTAATTTCGTGATGGTATCCAAATCTTCTAAAATAGATGAAATCCTATCAGTTGCTAAAGAAGCACGTTCTAAGAATTTGCGATTCACATTTTCGTCCTCCAACCCCCCTTCTAAGAGCGTCAGAATATATCCTTGAATACTAAAAACTGGTGTCTTTAACTCATGAGCTAAATTGCCCAAAAATTCTCTACGAAAAGCCTCTTGTTCCTTTAACTTAGTGATTTCTTTTTGTCGCTCCATTGCCCAATTAGCAGTTTCTTTAGTAGCTGAATCCAGGACATTTTCTCTCATTGGAACAAAAAAAGATTCCTTTTCTGTTATTTTTCCTTTACGAATAATTCTATAAAGCACTTTTAATCGTTGGGATAAGAATTGCTGAACAAATACATAAAAAACGATGTAATTGATGGTAGCAATAAAAAAACTAACAAGTAGAATGTTCCAGAAGTCGAAAAAACCACCGAGCAACCCATAAATTGAAAGTATCACTAAACAGGCCAAGAAGGTTATAATTCCTCCTATTCGAATTATTGTGCTGGGAGTTTTATTCTTCAAACAAATATTTTTTACAAAAATACAAAACTCCGAATAATTAATTATTCAAAGTATATCCAACACCTTTAATAGTTCGAATTGCGTTACCGCCAATTTTTTCTCGAAGTTTACGAATATGAACATCAATTGTTCTTTCTCCTACGATAGTATCATTGCCCCATACTTGGCTTAGAATTTCGTCTCGCGTAAAAACTTTACCTGGTTTCTTAAGTAGAAGATCCAATAGTTCAAACTCTTTTTTTGGGAGTTGAATTTCTTCTTCATTAAATATCAGTAAAAAACGTTCTTTATCTAGCTTTATTTTTTGTTCGGAAGAATCGTCATCAATTTCATACACCGCTAGAGGCTTTCTCCTTAACAATGCCTCTACCCTACTTGCTAAAACTCTTGGCCGAATTGGCTTTGTTATGTAATCATCAGCACCCGCATCAAAACCTGCTATTTGAGAATAGTCTTCAGACCGTGAAGTTAAAAACGCAATAATCGGCTGTGTTTTTGCTTCTTCCCTAATGGTTCGGCAAGCTTCCATCCCATCCATCTCTGGCATCATGACATCTAATAACACTAAGTCTGGTTCAAACTTATTCACCATATCTATTGCTTCCTTTCCATTCTCAGCCGTGGCAATGGAGTACCCAACTTTTTCCAAATTGTATTTTAGAAATTCTAATATATCTATTTCATCATCAACAATTAGGACCTTTTTATTTGACATATTTTGTGACATGTTGTTTCACTACAAAAGTAGGTTCTTAATATGCCTCTATTATGAAGTGAATATTATTAAAAGTTTAAGCCATGTTATTATTTCGTTTAAACTTCGCCAATCCATTTTATGAAACATTACAAACAATTTATTAATATACCTGTTTATTTAGTTAGCTTTGTAAACTATATTATGCAACATCGAGAAAACACTATTCCTCTGGGCTTAGTTTTTGGTAAACTTACCAAGACCTACATCGCGATACTTTCCTATAAACTAAGGCATTTACCAATTGAACGATATTTTTATCCATGCTGGCTCATCGCTCAAAATAGTGGCAAGTTAACTCAGCAAGAACTTGTTAATTTGTTACAATCAGACAAAGTAACCGTTAATCGCATCGTTGCTTATTTAGAAAAATCAAAAGCCATTTACAGGCTAAAAAACTTGGAGGATAAAAGGAGTATAAATTTATTCATTGCTGAAGAATTTGATGCTTATGTTCCACAAATTGAAAAAGCGCTGAAAGAAACCGACCAACTATTTTTAGAGTTTGTTGAAAAACCATCGACTTTTTTATGTGAAATAATCCAAATGAGCAAAGAGTTAGAAGTTTTTCCAGCGGCTCCGATTTCCTTATTTTATGAAAGAATAAAGCAACCAAAAAAAGGTAAAAGAAATGCATAAATCTATTTCATGTTTTTTAGTAATTGCATTTATGGCAATGATTTTAGTTGGCTGTAAAGGAACAACTGAGCAACCTACATTTTCAAATAATTCTCAAGTACTTGCAGATTATGTAATACTTGAATCATCAAATATCTCCGATGTTTTGAAAGCCCCTGGAACAGTTTTGCCTAACGAGCAAGTTATCCTTTATCCTGAAGTTTCTGGAGTCCTAGAAAAGCTATTATTTGATGAGGGACAAGAAGTTCGGCAAGGTCAAATATTAATTGAAATTGACAGATCTTTATTATTAGCTGAGAAAGAACAACTTCAAGCAGAGTTAAAGCTGGCAGAATCGCAATTTAAACGTCAAAAACAATTACTTGAGAATAAAGCAACATCGATGCAAGTATATGAAGAAGCAGAGCATCGTGTTTTATATTTAAAAAGTCAAATCAAAACGATAGATGTATCAATAGACAAATATGTTCTCAGAGCACCCTTTTCTGGCAGATTAGGATTACGTGATTTATCTTTAGGGGCATTGGTTACCCCTTCTACTCCCATTACACAGTTAGCAGATTTATCTCAATTTAAAATTGAGTTCTCCATCAATCAACAAGAAAGCTCACTCTTGAATATTGGCGACACGATTCAGTTTTCCTTACCCAATTCAAAATCCACCATGCAAGCAGTAATTTATGCCCAAGAAGCCTTTTTGGATCGCGCCAGTAGAATGAAAACATACCGAGCCAAAACCTTTGATAAAATCAACTTTCTTCGTGGCGGTGAGTTTGTGGAAATTTCGGCAAGTCCTTCTCTGAAAAGGTCTGGCTTTATGATTCCCGCCATTGCCATAAGTCCTGTACTAAATGGTCAACAAATTTGGAAAGTTGAAGAAGGTAAAGCCAAAGCAATCATGGTGCAGCCTGGTATTCGGACAAGTGATAAAATTGAAGTTCGAAACGAAAATTTAAATGCAGGAGATACAATTCTTGTTACTGGACTTTTGGCTATGAGAGAGGGTGCAGTAATTCAATTAAACGAAAAAACGAAGTAATGAACTTGTCTTCCATAAGCATAGAAAGACCTGTACTCTCTACCGTTATGTCTTTGGTTATCGTCATTTTCGGTGCCATAGGATTTCATTCGCTTGGTGTTCGCGAATTCCCATCTGTCGATCCACCAATAATCACAGTAACGACCAACTATGTTGGTGCCAATGCAGATATTATAGAATCGCAAATTACCGAACGATTAGAAGAAGCCATCAGTGAAGTTCAAGGAATTAAAACACTCTCTTCAATTAGTTCGGACGGTAGAAGCACCATAACGGTAGAGTTCGACTTAGGCATGGACCTAGATAACGCTGCAAACGATATCAGGGATAAAGTTGCTGGAGCAGTCAGAAATATTCCACAAGATGCTGACCCTCCTATTGTTGCTAAATCTGATGCCGATGCAGAAACCATCTTTTCTTTAACTGTTCAGTCGAGTTCAAAAAGCCTATTAGAATTAACCGAACTAGGAAATAATGTTTTTAAAGAACGCCTTCAAACCATTCCTGGTATTAGCAAAATTTATATTTGGGGAGAAAAAAAGTTCTCAATGAAACTCATGCTAGACCCAATCAAAATGGCAGGTTTTGGTGTTACAGTAAAGGATATCAGAGACGCACTAAATCGCGAAAATGTTGAGCTGCCATCTGGAAGAATTGAGGGCAGTCTAGTGGAACTTACTATCAGAACTTTTGGACGATTAACAGAAGAGGAGGAATTTAATGATTTAATTATTAGAGAAGACAATAATGGCATACTGCGTTTTAGAGATGTTGGCAATGCAGAGTTAAGGCCTCAAAATGAACGGACCTTACTCCGTGGCAATGGTGGCGAACCAATGATTGGAATCGCGGTACAACCGCAGCCAGGAGCTAACTACATAGACATTGTTGATGAAATCTATAATAGAGTGAGTAAGATTCAACGTGAGTTACCAGATGACGTTCGATTGGGTGTTGCTTTGGATAACACGATCAACATTCGAAAATCTATCAAAGAAGTACAAGGTACTGTGCTTATTGCGTTTTTATTGGTTGTGCTAGTTATCTTTATTTTCCTGAGGGATTGGCGAACGACACTCATCCCAATCATTGCCATACCTATATCACTAATAGGCACATTTTTCGTGATGTATATCATGGATTTCTCCATCAATATTTTAACGCTCTTGGGTATTGTTTTGGCTACAGGGTTAGTTGTTGATGACGCCATTGTGGTGATGGAAAATATTTATGCCAAAGTAGAGAAAGGCAAAAAAGCGAGACAAGCAGCGCATGAGGGTGCCAAGGAAATTATTTTTGCTGTAATCGCAACAACTGTTACGCTCGTTGCTGTTTTCTTACCAATTATTTTCTTAGAAGGTCTAACGGGACGGTTGTTTCGTGAATTCGGAATTGTTGTTGCTGGAGCAGTTATTATCTCTTCATTTGTTTCATTGACACTCACCCCAATGATGAGTGCAAGAATCCTCAAAAAGAAAGAAAAGAAAAATCTCTTCTACAGCAAAACAGAAAGTTTTTTCAACTGGTTGACAATTGCCTATGAAAATTCTTTAAAAAAGAGTATCAATTGGCGCTTTATATCCCCCATATTTATAGCACTAACAGCAGTAATAATCTTTGTTGTTTGGCAACAGCTTCCCTCTGAGTTAGCCCCTTTGGAGGATAAAGGAAGATTTCAAATCATTTCCTCTGCACCTGAAGGAACTTCTTTTGAAGCGATGGATAACAATCAACTGGATATTATTGCTCTGGTTGATACACTGCAAGAAAAAAGGGATGTATTATCTGTTACTTCTCCAGGTTTTGGTTCTTCCATTTCTACCAATAGAGGTTTTGTTCGATTGAGCTTAGTGTCAAAAAGTGAACGTCAGCGTTCGCAAATGGAAATAGTTGAATCATTAAACCCATTACTTAAAAATTATCCTTTTGCTCGAACATTTATCGTTCAAGAACAAACTATTGGAGGTGGACGAAATTCAGGATTACCAGTTCAGTTTGTTGTGCAGGCATCTACACTTTCTCAGTTAGAAGAAATATTACCGAAATTTCTATCAGAAGCAAGAAGCAACCCAACTTTCCAAATTGTAGATGTCGATTTAAAATTCAACAAGCCAGAAATTCAAGTGACCATCAATCGCGAAAAGGCGAGATTACAGGGAATTGCAGTAAGTGATATAGCTGAAACACTGCAACTTTATTTTTCTGGTCAACGCTATGGCTATTTTATCATGAAAGGCAAGCAATACGAAGTCATCGGTCAGGCAAAAAAAGAATTCCGAGATGAACCCAGTGATTTGAATTTGGTTTATGTTCGGAACAAGGATAATCAATTGGTACCCATTCAAAATTTTATTCAAGTAGAAGACGCGTCTAGCCCTCCGCAGTTGTTTCGCTACAATAGGTATATCTCAGCAACAATTTCTGCAAGTACAGTTGCTGGAAAAACAATTGGAGATGGAATCCGGGAGATGAGGGGCATAGCAGACAAAGTGTTAGATGATAACTTTTCAACAGCACTTGCAGGAACTTCCAAAGAGTATGAAGAAAGTGCCAGCAGTCTATTATTTGCATTTATATTAGCCCTTTTGTTGGTTTATTTAGTCCTAGCTGCACAATTCGAAAGTTTTCGTGATCCTTTGATCATCATGTTTACAGTTCCTCTCGCCCTTGCAGGAGCGCTATTATCACTTTGGCTTTTTGATCAAACCATCAATATTTTTTCTGAAATTGGAATAATTGTGCTAATCGGTATTGTGACCAAGAATGGTATTTTGATTGTTGAATTTGCTAACCAAAAAAGAAAAGAAGGTATTGATAAATGGAATGCGATAGTTGCTGCATCCGCTCAACGATTTAGACCAATACTTATGACCTCCATGGCAACAATTTTGGGGGCTATTCCAATTGCTTTAGCATTGGGTGACGCAGCTACAAGTCGAATACCTATGGGTATTTCTGTTATTGGGGGGCTCTTATTTTCACTAGGTTTAACCTTATACATTATTCCTGCCTTATACCTTATACTATCAGGTAAAAAGCGAATAAATAATAACGATACGGTATGAGAAAGTGGCTTTTAATCTTTCCTGTGTTCCTAATTACATCGGCGGCATTAGGTCAAAACGTTCTTCAAAAAGAATCACTAATTCAATTGGTATTAGAGCGGAATTTAGGAATAAAACTTGTCAGAAATAATTCAAAAATAGCAGCAAATGAAGACAACATAGGCAATGCAGGCTATTTGCCTAGAATTAGTATGTTTTCTGAAAGAGATTGGACTTTTAACTCTGCGAGACAACAGTTTTTGGGGGGGCAAACACTGGAAATAGATAATGCTAGGAACTTATCATTAACAGCTGCTGCGCAATTGGAATGGACCATATTCGATGGCTTTAAAATGTTTGCAACTGATAAAAAACTTACTGAACTGTCTCATTTAGCAAAGTTAGACCTTCAAGCTGAGGTTGAAATGAAAGTTTATGAGGCCTCTATGGCTTTTTATAATATGTTAATGTTACAAGAGATGGAGACGATCTATCTTCAAAGTATTGCATTCACTTTAGACAGATTAACTCATTTTCAAAACCTATTGGATGCTGGAACAAGTTCAGAAATAGATGTAATCCAAGCAGAATTAGACTTGATGAACGACAGTTCTCTTTATTTATCAAATCGTGAGCAATTATTAAAACAAAAGAACGTCATTCGTAACTTATTAGCAGAAAATACCACTGTAGATTTTGAAATTAGTGGGGAGTTTCCAAAAACCACAGAAGACGTTAGCTGGGACGAGATACTAACAAAAGCAAAAGCAATAAATACTCAACTTTTAATGGCTAAATCTAACTATGCAATTGCTGCTTTAGAACAAAAGGAAGTGCATAGTAGATTTTATCCGCAAATTGGCTTACTGGCCAATTACAACTTTAATACCGCCGAAAATGAAGTGGGATTTTTATTAAGAAATAGGGTTTATGGACCAGCTTTAGGTATTGTTTTACGTTGGGATATTTTAGACCACTTGAGTCGCTTTCAAGAAAATAAAAATGCTAAAATACGATTAGATAATGCCGAACTAATTGAAAAAGAAGTAGATTTGGAAATAGAAAAATCTTTAAACGATGCCTATATCGCCTACAATTGGGCACAAAAACAACTAGCATTAGCCATTCGATCAGAAAGTAAAACTGCAAAAATTATCTCAATAGCTAATTCATCTTTCGAATCTGGTGCGTTGAGTCCTTTTGAATTGAGAGAAATTCAATTTAGCATAATACAAGCGCAAACGCGGATACTCAGTGCCAAAATGGACTATGTCATCGCTAAAATGAATATGGATTTAGTTTTAGGAGTTTATCAAAATATTTTTTAGAAAACATCTTGTCGATTATAAACTTGAAGCATAATTTAGAATGTAATATTTAATGCTTTCATAAAATGAAAAAAGTTGATAATCTAAATGTATTTCACTCACGGCAAAAACAAGGAGAACTTAATTAAACAAAAAGACCTTTTGAAACTAACGTTATTGCATAAACAAATATATATATGCAGAAAACTAACTTCAAGAAAGTGCTCATCAAGAAGCCAAGAAATGCGCCAAAAGCTGCCTTAATCGCCCTGCTTTTATCTTTATGGTCTTGTAACAATTCCCCAATGAATGCTCCTACAAAAGGGCCAACAACAATACCCATAGGAATAGGAGTAAATATCCCAACTAAAAGGCCAATGTTTGTTCCCCAAATACCATATTTTGTTCCACCCATTTTTTTTGTTCCTTGGGCTGGAATGATAAAGTCTAAAATAGTGATTACAACAGCTATAATTGCAGTTATAATTAACCAGTTAACATCCCAAGTTATAAAACTACAAAAATAAATGAAGAGCAGTCCAATCCAACTTAAAGGTGGCCCTGGAATTACAGGTAAAAGGCTACCTATCAAACCTCCAATTAAAAAAACAGAGGCTAATATTAAAAAAACATAATCCATTTTTTAGTTGTTTTCTTCCGTCAACTCATCTTTAGTACGATCCAAAATAGACTGATACATTTCGACTAAAAGTTCTTGTTTTTGAGCATAATAATCCATAGAAAGCGAGAAACGTAAACTATCCACACCGTGAGATCTCAGGATTTCATTTCCAGATTTTTGCATGATTTTATAGTAATCGTGAACATTGTTATGTTTAGAACGCGTAAAAGCTTCAATCAACATAAAATCCTCTAAAATTAATTCGAATGTATCTGCTGGAATGAGCACCCTTGGTTTCCCAACAATTTCTAGCTCATGTTGACATGCAACTACTAAAAAAACAACTCCTATGAGTAAAGACCATGACTTAAAAAACATCAAAAGCTAATCTTTTACCAATTGTATCACTACAAATTGCGCCATTATCATAAACTAAATTTCCATTCACAAAAGTCTTCGTTATGGAATGGCTGAAGGCGTAGCCCTCAAAAGGAGACCATCCGCACTTGTACAATATGTTTTCTTTCGTTACCTGATAAGTCTTATTAGGATTGACCACCACTAAATCAGCGAAATAACCTTCTCTAATAAAACCTCTTTCTTTTACCCTAAAAAGAATAGCCGGCGCGTGAGCTGATTTTTCAATGGCTTTCTCAAAAGATATTTTACCTTCTTTTGCTTTTTCAAGCAACGCAATTAAGGCATGCTGAACCAATGGCCCACCAGATGGTGCTTTAGCGTATTTATTTTGTTTTTCTTCTATGGTGTGCGGCGCATGGTCAGTAGCAAAAACATCAATTCTATCATCATTCAAGGCTTGCCAAATAGCCAACTTATCTGATTCAGACTTTACGGCTGGGTTCCATTTGATAAAAGCGCCTTTTGTTTTGTAATCCCTATCATCGAACCACAAATGATGAATACACGCCTCTGCTGTAATTCGTTTTTCAGTTAGAGGTATATCATTTCTAAAGAGGGCTAATTCTTTAGCAGTTGAAATGTGTAAAACATGTAATCTAGAATTAAATTTCTTGGCTAATTCCACTGCCATGGAAGACGACAAATAACATGCCTCAGTATCACGAATTACTGGATGCATCTCCATTGGAATATCTTCGCCATATTTTGCTAGCATTTCAGCAGTGTTTCTTCTTATAGTTGCCTCATCCTCGCAATGCGTTGCGATTAACATAGGAACTTCCGAAAAAATTTTTTCTAAAGTAGCAGTCCGATCCACTAGCATATTTCCAGTACTTGACCCCATGAATACTTTAACACCACAAACTTGCGCTGCATTCGTTTTAAGCACCTCATCAATGTTATCGTTCGATGCCCCCATAAAAAAGGAATAGTTTGCAATGGATGATTCACTTGCAATTTGATATTTATCAGCCAATAATTCTTGCGTTAAGGTATTAGGTACCGTATTTGGCATTTCCATAAAGGAAGTTATTCCGCCAGCTACAGCTGCCCTACTCTCTGAATAGATATTGGCTTTGTGTGTCAATCCAGGCTCACGGAAATGAACTTGGTCATCGATTGATCCAGGCACTAAAAGTTGACCTTCAATATCAATGATTTCTGCATTAGCATCAGATAAGTCCGAACCAATTTTTTCGATTCTTTCTCCAGCAATTAGCACATCCAATACTGCTGACTTACCCTCGTTAATTACCTTACCATTCTTAAGTAAAATCCTTTTCATTTTGCGCAACTTATACAATTACAATTTCATTCTTCTCATTTTCCAAACACCCCAAATCGCTTCTTTAAATATACCTGTACTCATTTTAGACTCTCCATATTGCCTATCAATAAACGTGATTGGCACTTCAATTATTTTATGTCCCTTTTTACGAACAGCATATTTCATGCATATTTGAAAGGCGTATCCTTTGAATGGGATAATCGCAAAATTCACAGATTCTAATGCCTTTCTAGTATAACATTTAAATCCTGCCGTAGTGTCTGAAATACCTATCCACAAAATCATTCGTACATAGACAGATGCAAAATAAGACATCAATATTCTTGTTAAAGGCCAATTTTTCACCTTTCCACCTTTGCAATATCTCGAACCTATAGCAAGTTCGGCACCTTGATTGGCACAAGCATCATACAGCCGAATTAAGTCCTTTGGGTGATGGGAGAAATCAGCATCCATTTCAAAAATATAGTTATA
Organism: Crocinitomicaceae bacterium; assembly: GCA_020832365.1. Classification (GTDB taxonomy): domain Bacteria; phylum Bacteroidota; class Bacteroidia; order Flavobacteriales_D; family Crocinitomicaceae; genus JAFIEX01. Next base: position 665 of record JAFIEX010000041.1, on the reverse strand, counting down.
TGAACGTTCCAAAGCCCATTGAAAACCTTTAATATATGCTGTCCCCAAACCAAGTTTTCCCTCTCTTGTAACTAGATGAAGTATATCAGGAAATTCTTTTTGCAAATCGCGCACCTTATCGGCTGTTCCGTCGGGAGAGTTATCATCCACAATTAATAGATGAAAAAGCTTATCAAAGGAAAACACAGTTCGAATCATTTTTTCAATGTTTTCCAACTCGTTGAAGGTAGGTATAATTACAATGCTATCCGAATTCAAAACCTTTGTTCCATTAAATTAAACCCTCATGCCTTTAACAACTCTATCGCTTCTTCTATTACGCTGCAATTGTTTGAGCTTAACCTGAAGGTAAGCAGCAGAACTTGTCCCAACTGCAAAATAAACAGCACCGCCATAATCCAGTTCCCCCCTTCCATCTCTCCATACCGCTTTCAAATACATGCGTTGGTTGTTATTTTGATTTGGTCTAGTGGTAAATGTTAAAAATCGTCCTGCCCCCATCTCAAAACGAACTTTCACATCTCCTGTCTCATCATCTATACCCTCAAGTATGCATCGTCTGTTTGCAGGTATAACAATTCGCTCAGATAATGAAGATGAACTAACCACTAGCTCCCCTCTGTCCACTGCTTTTGCATTGCTTGACTTGGCTGTTTGCCTTTCTA
>JAFIEX010000040.1 GCA_020832365.1 Crocinitomicaceae bacterium | reverse complement strand
AAGTAGTGCTGATGCGCTTGGTCACACATTAAGATTTGATTTTGGTGATGAATGTCTCCATATCGACGGAACTGGTGCGGCAAATGTGGTTTCAACAGAGAAAAAAGATGCTGAGTGCAGTGTAGATGTCAGTATTGAAGACTTCAAAGATCTTTTAACTGGCGATTTGAATCCAATGGGAGCTGTTATGAGCGGTAAAGTACGTATCCATGGCGACATGACCATCGCAATGAAATTACCACAGATTTTTAATGCGTAAAATTTAAGAAAAGTGGAGATATACTCCACTTTTTTTATTCAAAAAATCAAAGGATTTGTCAATTACGAATTTCAAAAAACATCAAACACAATTGAGAGTATTAATGAAAGAAATTTGATTTTGAATGACTAGTAAAATAATGAGTCATTGCATTATTACCAAAAAAATAAAATATTAAAAAACTATATCCTCTTCGAGTAAATAATTTTCTATAAATTCACGAACACAACCCTCCCCTCCTTTTTTATCTAAACAGATGTCAACATGCTGTTTAACTTTTTGTACCGCATCAGAGGGACATGCCGAAAGCCCAACTTCAAGAATTACAGATAGGTCATTTACATCATCACCGATTATAGCGACATTATTCAATGCTATGCTAAACTGTTCACACCATTCTTTTAAAACATTTATTTTAGGTTCTCGTCCGACATACACTAATGGAATTTTTAGAATTTCCGCTCTTGTTTTTACAATTTCATTTTTAAAGCCGGAAGAAATGATACCTACTAGAACACCTTTTTTAATCAAATGTAAAATCGCCATTCCATCTTTGGTATTAAACTTTTTCATCTGGTCGCCATTCTCGGAATAATACATTCCTCCATCCGTCAAGACACCATCCACATCTAAAATCAATAATTTTATGTGCGTATGCTTTTTTTGAGTGATAGCGATTTTATCAAAAAACAGTTGTTCCAATGTGTAATTCGTTTCTTCAGCTATTCGAGATAAATCTGCTAAACTATAATCCATAGGATCGTTTTTAAATGAAAACTCACCTTCTCTTAAAACATTGCTTTCCAATAGGAAACGAATATTTTCAACTAACTTTTTCATGCGTTGGTGAATTATATTAAATGATATCCAACAGCTGCACTAACTGGCTTCACGGCATGAAATAAAGCTTTGAATTGCTCATGTTCTAATTGCTGTGAAGCATCGGATTTGGCTACCTTCGGGTTTGGATGAGTTTCAACAATTAATCCATCTACTCCCATTGCTGCACAAGCTTTAGACAATGCCGTTACGCCATAAGCATAACCAAGAGCATGACTAGGGTCTAAAACAATTGGTAAGTTCGTGTATTCCTGAAGGTAAGCAACACCGCATAAATCAAGCGTAAACCTAGTTTTAGTTTCAAAAGTTCTTATGCCGCGCTCACAAAGAATTACCTGGTCATTACCGCCAGAAAGTATAAACTCAGCTGCTTGAACAAACTCCTGTAATGTTGTTCCAAAACCTCTTTTCAATAGAACGGGCTTGTTGATCTTTGCACAAGCTCTAAGTATTCCTTGATCATACATTGCCTTGGCGCCAATTTGTACAACATCGCTATGTGCAATTACTTCTTCAACATGAGAAGCGTCTCTTACCTCAGTGATAATATTTAATCCAAATTTTTCACGCATTTTAACCAACAGCATGAGACCTTCATAACCCATCCCTTGAAAACTATAGGGGCTTGTTCTAGGCTTGTAACAACCACCTCTCAATGTGGTTAATCCTAGCTCTAGCAATAATTCAGATGAACTTGTAATTTGCTCTTCTGACTCCACAGAGCAAGGGCCACCGATAAGAAGCGTATTCTTGGTTTGTCCTCCTATAACAACATTTCCAATCTTAACTTCTCTCGTATCCTTTCTGTACTTTCTTGAGGCCAGCTGCATGTCATTATCAAAAACCCAGACCGTTTCAACATAAGGTGCTATTTCGGATGGTAGCTCCTTTAAACCTGAAGATGTAATCAACACATCTTTATTGCAATCCTTTATGTGAAATGCTTTATATTGAAGAGCTAATTGCCCTATTTTATCTTGTGCCAACCCTGTTTTAAGCGTTATAATCATATCTTTTTTCTGCTAATATAATAAATGGAAACGAACTACAATGAAACATTTAAAACTCCAATTTATTTTAAAATTGTTATGTCCATGAGGTTTTTTTAAACCAGAACTTGTATAAAACGAAAAGATGCAATTAAAGTTTTTTTTGAAACAATTTTTCTTAATCAATAATTTTTTAATATATTTACCATGGTAAATATATTTTTTTAATCAATTGCTATGAAGAATCGTAGAAAATTTTTACACCAGATATTAACTGGAAGCGGCGCAATGATAGCTACACCCCTATTTGCGAATATGACATTTAAAGAAAATAAAATGGAAAAGTTGACAAAAATTAAAAAGATACGATCTTTGGGCTTTCAATGGGAAACCTTAGATCCATTCCTATTCTGTGTGCATCATGAGGATTATTATCCAAAAGGCAATGACAAAATGGGACCAGCAGCTAGCCTAAGTGGTAGAAGTTTAGGAAATGATTTTCATATCAAAGATGGATGGCGCATGTACCATGGCACTGAGGTCCCAGGTTTTCCAGGTCACCCACATCGCGGTTTTGAAACACTAACAGTTGTTAGGACAGGTATGGTTGACCACTCTGATTCTAAAGGAGGTTTAGGAAGATATGGTAATGGTGACTTGCAGTGGATGACAGCCGGAAAAGGACTCTTACATTCAGAAATGTTCCCACTGCTTAACAAGGACAAAAACAACCCGTTAGAGCTATTTCAAATTTGGTTAAATCTTCCAGCTAAATCGAAGATGGTTGAACCAGATTATAAAATGTTTTGGAGTGAAAACATTCCGAAATTCAACTACAAAGGAGCTTATGTAGAGATTTTAGCCGGCGAAATGTTTGGCAAACACTCACCTACTCCTCCTCACAATTCATGGGCGAGCGATAAAGACAATGTCGTTGGCGTTTTTAATATCGTTCTGCCACCCAACACAACCTTAACACTTCCGGCTACAAAAGCTGGAGCTAATCGATCATTGTATTACTATCAAGGCAAAGGATTAACTATTGAAAATAAAGGGATTCCTGATTATCATGCCGTTGATGTTATTTCTGATAAAGAAATTACTATAAGGAGTGCACAAGAAAGCGCGAAAATTCTAATACTACAAGGAATGCCTATTCAAGAGCCAGTTGTTCAGCATGGTCCATTTGTAATGAACACTAGAGCGGAGATTCAACAAGCTTTTGATGAATACCAACAAACGCAGTTCGGTGGATGGCCTTTTAGTAGATATGACCATGTACACGATAGAAGCAAGGGACGATTCGCAAGATATCCAAATGGTAAGGAAGAAAACAAAGGTTAATATAGTTTATTTCTTTTGATTTATATCTGACTTCTCGGCACAGCGCATTGTATTGTAAAAGTTTATGCTATCAATGTCCTCATGGTGCAATTTGTGGCCAATTTTATGTTGGTTGGTAATCAAACAGCGGTGTGCCTAGTTAAAATTATTGATTTGGAATACTAAATAGCTATAAACCAAGGCTTAATGCATTAATCATATTTCAATATTCCTCCGATACTCATACAAAAAAGCACTTGCTGCCATGGCTACATTCAAAGATTCACCTTGCCCAAATTTTGGAATAGTAATCGGTTGGCTAACTAAACTCAATATTTCTTGACTAATTCCGTTTCCTTCATTACCTAAAACTAGGAACCCATGAGAAAGTTTAGCGGAATAGATGTTATCTCCTTCCATTGCCGCCCCATAAACAGGTAAATGTGCATGCTGTAAAAGTAACTCTGATAAATCTGTATAATAAACATTCACATGAAAAATAGCCCCCATAGAAGCCTGGACTACTTTAGGATTGAAACAATCAGCTGTATTTTGAGAAACATAAATATTTCTAATTCCATACCAGGCTGATAATCTTAAAATAGTTCCTAAATTTCCTGGGTCTTGCACTCCGTCTAAAACCAGATTTAAGTTGTCAGTATCTGGCTGTTGTTGATTTAACTTTGGCATGTTTAGTAACGCAAACACATTTGTTGGTGTCTTAAGTGCTGAAATCTGACGCATTTGCCTCTCCTCTATTTCTTCAACATTAAAACCCTTAAACTTAGTGTGGTCCGCATTTTTTGTAACGAAAAGAGCATCCACCAAGTGAGGAGCATATTGGCAACATTCTTCCCACATTTTCTCCCCCTCAATAAAGAATTTTTGAGCAGCTGAACGAAATTTCTTCTGGTGCAATATTCGGATATCCTTTATTACCTGCTTGGAAATCATGCTTGCTCTGATTGTGTTCTATTCGACATGTAAGTTCTCCACTTGCTCAGTACCTGTTGAAAATTTTCTGGTAATTCACTGTCAAATTGCATCCATTGCTGCGTTTTAGGATGTTGAAATCCTAGGGTTTTTGCATGTAAAGCTTGACCATCCAGTAATTGAAAACAGTTCTCTACAAATTGTTTGTATTTTGTAAAGGTTGTTCCTTTCAAAATTTTATCACCACCGTATTCTAAATCATGGAAAAGCGGATGACCGATGTGCTTCATGTGCACACGAATTTGATGTGTTCTGCCTGTTTCCAATTTACACGTTACCAATGTAACGTAACCAAATCTTTCGATTACCTCATAGTGTGTTACCGCGTGTTTGCCATAGTCGCCATCAGGAAATACCGTCATTACTTTTCGATTGTTGAGTGACCTACCCAAGTTTCCTTCAATCGTTCCACTGTCCTCCTTAACATCCCCCCAAACTAAGGCGTAATATTTTCTTTCTGTTGTTCGGTCGTAAAATTGCTGTGCCAAATGCGATAAGGCGTCTTCTGTTTTGGCAACAACCATTAAACCTGTTGTGTGTTTATCCAAACGGTGCACCAAACCAGGTCTTCCATAAAATCCATCACTTCTTTCAGGTAAATGATCAAAATGATAAACCAAAGCATTCACCAAAGTTCCTGTGTAATTTCCGTAACCGGGATGCACCACCATGTCAGATGGTTTGTTTACAACAATCAATGTATCGTCTTCGTAATGAATTTCAAGCGGGATGTTCTCAGGAATTAATGTAATTTCTCTAACTGGATAAGGCATTACAATGGTTATCACATCCCCTGGCTTCACTTTATAGTTTGATTTTACCGCTACTCCATTGGCATGTACCGAACCATTTTTCGCAGCCGTTTGGATTTTATTTCTAGTGGTATTTGGAAGCCTATCCATTAAGAACTTATCCACGCGCAGAACCTCCTGCCCCTTGTCTGCAATAACTCGGTGGTGTTCAAAAAGCTCATCGCCTTCGTTTTCTTCAATCTCCTCTGTATAATCTGACATGTAAAATGCTTAATGAATCACCAATTTCTTTGTTCCAACTTTGCCATTGTTGTCAATTAGTGTAACCAAATAAATTCCTTTTTGACAAACGGAAACATCAATTTTTTCGTCTGACCATGCTTCTAAAATTGTTCTTCCGTTGATATCTTGTAACACCACTTTAGCAGGCTGTGTCTCTTGCCAACCAATTTGAAAGTAACTATTTGTAGGGTTCGGATAAACTGTAAAATCCTTAGTTGTGGCTAAAACTTTTGTTTCTTCAGGCACTCCAAGAATAAAATCAAGATTACTAGTAACAACTGGACGCATCAACAAAGACCCTTCAAAATTGGCATTATTCCAAATGTTTCCGCCGTCTACACTCCAAAAGATTTTATCCTGGTTGTTGTGGTTGCAATCAAAACCGATGTTGAGTCTTGGCTCATCGATTTGACGCCAACCAATGTAAAATATTTCATCAACAGGGATTTTCATGGTGTCTTTGAAGAAATAGGTATAAAAACCATTTGGACCATTTTGATAAACAGGTTGCTTTGGAAAAAAGAACTCATCTTCATAAATTTTTGTTCCTGGACGGCCATTGTTATCGTTCCATACAGCTAATAAAAACAAAGAATTTGAAACATCATTCACTGTGGGAACAAAGTGCATTTGCACTGCAATCAAGGAATCGGACTGGTAGGCGTTAAACTGATAAGCCAATTGCGATTGCGTTCCAAAAACACCGTATGCTTTCTCTGCAGATCCATCATCGTAGGCATAATAATTCATAAAAACTTGTTCGCCAAAAGTGGAATCATTGGGTGGATAACTTGGGAACTGCGCACTGGCATTGGCAATCCATTGAAAAGTGGCAGAAGTATCATTATCTACTAAGCGGTCAAATTCATAAGCCGTGGAAAAGTTATGGTAAGAAACATAGCTTGTTCTGGGTGAGTAATTGATGTTTCCTCCTGAAAGCAATGTTGCATTTAGCGGAAAATTGGCTTGTAATTGTCCATCAAATTCGACCCGAACATTGCCAGCCTGGTTATTTTCAGGAAGCTCTGAACCGTTTCGCACAACCACTTTAAGAGAATCGGTCATTTTGTTTTCTGATGTATTTACATAATGCTTCCAAGGAACACTAATATAATCTTTCAACATGGTAGAGATCGGATAAACAAAAGCAAAATCTCGGAATAAGGTATCCTGTCTAGCGGAGAAAGGTCTCAAATCAACATAATCAATATGAAAATGATCAAGTGCTCCAGCTGGAGAACCATAATTCATAAAGCGAAATTGAAAACCTGAGTTAAAATATTCTGGATTAAGTACTGGAATATGTGCCACTTTAAAATCGCTTACTGGTTTTCCAGGTGCCGACCAAACATTTTTCCAATTATCTTGAACAGGGTTGTAAAACTGTAAAATGAGTGAGTCGCCTTCTTCAGGAACATCCCCATACCCTTCGGTTTGATAGAGAAAACTGAAATAAACGGAGTCAGAGGGTTGATATTGATTCAAATGGATCGGTTTTGATAGCAAAGTATCGCACATCATTCTTGCAGTTGTTGGGGCAAAGATGTATGGAAAACCTTTTTCATCAAGCCCATCAAAAGTTACTACACCAAGTGACCATGGATTTTTGGCAAAGCGGTAATTGTGGTAGGCCTGCCTATTCAACCAAATTTTGTCTGGGTCATCAATTTCTTGCAAAAATATCCTCGCTGAGTCTTGAACAAATAAAGGATTTGTCAGAAAAATAGTATCTGGAGTTGTTGGAAAGGAAGCTACAGAGTCTATTATAATATAAGGCGGATAAGCCTCCATCTGAACATAGTTTACCGGGAAGTTTTGTAATGGATTAAACAGCAATGTAACGCTTGGGAAAGGGTGACTAATGATTGTATCATCAATCAGATTAATTTCAATTCGAAAAGTTGCGCTATCGGTCAAGAAAGTGTTATTAGGTAAAGGCTGAAAAGTAAGTGGGTCTAGGAGTTTATAAAACAGTTGAGATGTAACCGAAGGATCATTTAAATCACCTTTAAATGTTTGAAATCTACTTCTTGAGAATTCATCAAACACTGGTAAAAACAGCGTATCTGTTATATACACGAATGTACTATCAAAAGTAGTGTTACCTGATTTTTTAGCTAAAGTTGTTTCAGACGATGACTGCTTCACTAATTCGGTGTTGACACCTAGTGGTAAAACATAGTCTTGACTGTAAACGATACTAGTGGCTACAACCACAAGTATAAAAAATAGTATTATTCTCATTCCAAAATAAATTCTCTTGGTGCATTCATAGCAGCAATCACGGTGATAGTGGACCCCATAGACACCTTGTTACTATCGCCCGCAACTGGTGACTGACTAATAACAATTGCGTTCAAACTATCGGCCTGTGTCGCACAATCACTGCAAGTTGCAAATAAGCGAAGACTCCCAGTGCTTTCTAAACGACTTTGAGCATCTCTTATTGTAAAACCAATTAAATTTGGAACATAAACTAAATCCAACCCCCTCTTTTCACCTACTTCTAATTCAATTATGGAATTAATAGGCAACTTTTGTTTTGGTTGCACAGGCGCCCCTTTATACTTTTGATTAATCACACTACCTTGCTCTTCGATACTTGGGACATACCTCACTTTAACACGCAGGCCTCTAGAGTTTAATGAAGATACTGCGAAACGTTCACTTCTACTCACCACATTTGGCACTTCTACCAACCTTGTTTGTTTAGAAACTCTCAATTTAATTAACCTATCTGGCTTTACACTTAAACCACTTGAGTCTGTAGGTAGCGGGTCTTGGTAAATAATGGTTCCTTCAACTAAATTGGGATGATAGATAGAATCTAGAATTTCATAACGCAGCGGCTTATTTTTCAATAATAGCGGCAAATCTTCAATATTATTATTTATCAAATTAGGCACCTCTACCTCCTCACTATGAGAAGTAAAGCTTTTAAAGTAACCAAGTGTTCCCCAGATTAGAACAACCCAAAACAATATAATAGCCCCGACATTAATTAAAAAAGTGCGACTTTTGAAGAAATTAATCCATTTTTTTAGCATGCTTGCATTGCTTTATGATAAACAAAACTAATTAATTTGCCTGATATGCAAACCTTTCTTAGAAAAAAAGACAGCACAATAAGTAACAAACTTGTGATTCTTCAACTGATTATTAGCTGAGTTATTAAAGCGCAAATAAATCAGACGACAAATACCGATCTCCGCGGTCACAAACAATAGCAACTATAACCCCTTCTTCTAAGGAAGCGGCTAATTGGCATGCTACATGCACCGACCCTCCGCTACTCATCCCTGCAAAAACACCCTCTTCCTTAGCCAAGCGTCTTGTCATTATTGTGGCTTCTTCTTCACTTACTTCCAGTATTTGATCTACTCTATCCGATTGGTAAATTTTGGGCAAATAAGCTGTTGGCCATTTTCTAATACCTGGAATGCTTGCTCCATCTTTTGGTTGCGCTCCTACAATTTGAATGTTAGCATTTTGTTCTTTGAGGAAAGTACTTACCCCCATAATTGTTCCAGTTGTTCCCATTGCCGATACAAAATGTGTCACACTCTCGTTGGTATCTTTCCAAATTTCTGGGCCTGTAGTTTTATAATGCGCTTTCCAATTTTCAGGATTTGCAAATTGATTCAGCTGAATATATCCAAGCTCTTTCGCCATTTGCTCCGCATGATCTCTAGCCCCTTCAATTCCGCTATCGGCTGGAGTTAGAATCACCTCTGCGCCATAAGCACGCATCGTTTTAACACGTTCTATCGTTGCATTTTCGGGCATTACAATTTTCATCTGAACACCTGCTAAATTCGCAATCAAAGCCAAGGCTATTCCTGTGTTTCCTGAAGTTGCTTCAACAATGGTGTCACCTGCTGTGATTTCCCCTCTTTCCATAGCACTCAAGATCATATTTTTTGCTGCTCTATCCTTAACAGAGCCACCAGGGTTGTGTCCTTCTAATTTTAACAATAAAGTGACATTAGGATTATCAATCAGCTTATTGGCCTTAATTAATGGCGTATTTCCAACGGTGTCTAAAAGGTATTTGTTGCTCATGCCTTCTTCTTTACAATTTTTGTTTCTGGCTTATGGTAAACAAAAGAATTTGGTGCAACGGATTCTGTTATCCAAACATTGGCTCCAATGGTACTCCCCTTACCTATTACAGTATTTCCTCCTAAAATAGTGGCGTTGGCGTAAATAACAACATTGTCCTCAATAGTTGGGTGTCTTTTGGTTTGTGACAGGGATTTATCCACCCTAAATGCTCCTAAGGTAACGCCTTGGTAAATCATTACGTTATTGCCAATGATGGTTGTTTCCCCAATTACAGTTCCGGTTGCGTGGTCAATGAAAAAAGATTCCCCGATTTGAGCCCCTGGATGAATATCAGTCCCAGTTGTGCTATGCGCATATTCACTCATAATTCTGGGCAATAACCGAAGTCCTAATTGATATAAGACATGACTGATTCTGTAAACACCTATTGCAAAAAGACCTGGATAAGCAAAGCAAACCTCTTGCAAAGACTGGGCGGCTGGGTCGTTTTCATGAATTGCCTGCGCATCTTTTTTCACTTTCTCCGCAATTATGGGGAGCTGTGGATAAAACTGTTCCCAAATTGCTGCTGCGTTTTCAATTTTTAAACGGGCAACGATTTCTTGATAATCACAATGAATTTCAAACAAATCATCTTTCGTCTGCTCTTCTTCGAATAAGATATAAAATAAAGAAAGTGTGAAATCCTCTACCTTTTTCTTCAGTTTTAATGGGTTGCCGATCATAGTTTCAATTGAAGTGACAAAATTAATAGACGCTGTTGATTTATCGCAACCAAATCACTTAAATATCCTCCAAATCTATTGTCTCTCCTTTTTCGAGTACTTCCCAAGTGTGATCTGCTAACAGCTTAACAGTTGCAATAAATATGAAGTTATTCTTCGACCTTCCCCATTGACTAGGAGCGATGAGTGACAATAAAAACTTGCCTGTATCTTTTTTATAGAGGTGATAAGTATGATTTATAAGCGGTTCAAAGCGCATTTCTGCCATGTAGATTCGCTCCGAAATAAGTTTACGATCTTGTAATTTTTTCGCTTGGTCTGCAAGCAATTGCATTTGCTGATAAATTTGATCCAACTGCATATCTGTTTGATGCTCCATCGCATTTAATGCTCTACCTTTCAACTTACCCTGGTCTTCTGGTTTTACCAAACCGCTACCTACATGGTGTGCATAAGGAAGATTGTGCGGATTTTCCGTGATTTTATCCGGATCAATGGGATTGTAAAATGTTTCCTTCGGTTCTTTATCTTTTTCTGCCATAATTTATGCTTACTTATCAAAATAACACCTATTCATGTTTAATGTTGCTGCAAACGTTGTATAAATTCTCTTTCTACAATCTCCGAATTCCTGACTATCTGCTTACACCAGTGCAATTTCAAATCGATTTGCTCATCTTCATTAAGCAACCAATCGATATCCTTCCGCGCTTCCAAACGAGAACGAATGATTTGTAAAGTCAAAGCCGCAGATACTGAAATGTTAAAGCTCTCCGTAAAACCATACATTGGAATGACGCAGTGCGTATCGGCTAAAGCTAATGCTTGTTCAGAAAGCCCAGAAATTTCTGTTCCAAAGAAAAAAGCGAGCGGCTCATCCAAGGGTAAATCCCAGATACTTACTTCTTGCTCATGAGGTGTCATAGCCACCACCTTATAACCTTGAGATTTTAAGCTGTCAATACATTTAGATGTTGGATATTTGACATCCGAATAATGATGATGCTTCACCCAACGTTTGGATCCCTTTGCAATATCACGTTGCACTGTAAACTGATGATTTTTTTCTACTATATGCAAGTCCCTGATGCCAAAACAATCACAAGAACGCATCACTGCGCTGGCATTGTGCTCTTGATTTAAATTTTCAACCGCCACAGTAACGTAATTGGAACGCAAAGCCGCTAACTCATCAAATTTTTCTCGTTTTTCTGGCGTTATGATGTCATAAAATGCCGCTAAGATATCTGCTTTTGCTACTTCTTTTTCTTTTTTCAAATCTACCATTTTGCAATCCTACTTAACCATTTTACCAACGTTTTATTGTAGGGCGGATAAACAATGCTAAAACTACCCCAAGTTCGCTGAACTACCCCTTTCTCGTTAGAAAATTCTACAAAAGAGTACCTTCCGTTCGACTTTCCAATCCCACTAAAGTTGACTCCACCAAAAGGTAAATTCGGGTTGATGGAGGTTACCATTAGCTCATTAACTGCTGCGCCTCCTGAGGTGGTGTTTTCCAAAATAAATCTTCTGTTTTTCTTGTTTTTGCTGATCATGTATAAAGCAAGCGGTTTCTCAAAATCATTCAAAATAGCTGGAACTTCTGCTAAGTTGTCATAAGTCATTACAGGAAGAATTGGTCCGAAAATCTCCTCTTGCATCACTTTCATTTCAGGTGTTACATTTGATAATAAAACCGGAGACATGAACTTATGCTCAGGATCCACCCCTCTTTCCATGTGTAATTGCGCTCCCTTTTCAAGAGCATCCTCCAATAAGTCATTCAATCGTTTGAAATTTTTATCATCGATAATTCTACCATAACTATCCGATTGTTGCATTGCTGCTCCTTGTCCACCGTAAAATCGTTCCACTTGCTTGGCAAAAGCAGCAATAAAATCATCTTTTAATGCTTTTGGTAATAGCACATAATCTGGAGCGATGCAGGTCTGACCAACATTTACACACTTACCAAAAACAACTTTAGCAACGCCAGCATCGATTGGATATGTTCCGTCAAAAATTAGCGGAGACTTACCCCCTAATTCTAAAGTTACAGAAGTCAAATGATTAGCAGCAGCCCGCATCACAATTTTTCCAACTGCAGGACTTCCCGTAAAAAAAATATGATGAAAGGGATATTCCAATAAATAAGTTGTTTCTGGAATTCCGCCTTCAACAGCAGCTACATCTTGCGCAGCAAACAATTCTTCCACCATTTGACGCAAAAAAGCAGAAGTATGCGCTGCAATTTCAGAAGGTTTTAAAACCACCGCGTTACCTGCTGCAATAGCATGAATTAACGGATTGATTGCTAACTGCAAAGGATAATTCCAGGGAGCAATAACGAGCACTTGTCCTTTCGGCTCAAATTGAATTTTTCCTTTCAGACCCGCCATCACCCAAGGCGACGAAACTGGTTCATCCATCATCCAGTATTTCAACTCTTTGTATATGTGGGCCATTGCCGTTAGAATGGGTGAAAGTTCAGTTATCAGCGCTTCCTCCTTACACTTACCTAAATCCTTGTGCAATGCAGCTAACCACAACTCCTGTTTTTGCGGTTGCAACAAGTATTTTTCAATGGCTTTAATCTTTGCTATGCGTTCTTTCGCTGATGACTTGCGTAACCTCGAAAGATTCTCCAAATCCCGCTGCTGAATTAGAATTTCCTTTATCTCTGCGACTTTATGCTCCTCCAAAATTGTTTCCATGATACGCTTTTTTAGCTTAACAAGTGATACGAAGATAAAGTTTTAAGCGCATTTTTGAGGTCCAGTAGCTCACAAGTTTTTATAATTTCTAAAAAATAGTGAGAAATCAGCGGTATTATTTATTCGGATATATCATCACAGCATACCATTTTATGAATAATTTACAAGATGTTCGAACCCTTTACATTATCTTTGCAAAAAAAGTGCACGTATGTTAACAGTAAACAACCTGACATTACAGTTTGGTAAAAGAACATTATTCGACGAGGTAAATTTAAAATTTTCACACGGAAACTGCTATGGTGTTATCGGAGCAAATGGTGCGGGAAAATCCACATTTCTTAAAATATTAACTGGTGATCAAGATCCAACAAGAGGGTCTATTGACTTAGAACCGGGAAAACGAATGGCGGTATTGAAGCAGGACCATTTTGAATTCAATGAGTTTGACGTTTTATCTACCGTAATCAGAGGACATAAAAAGTTATTTGACATCATGTCAGAAAAAGACGCTTTGTATGCCAAAGAAGATTTTTCCGATGAGGATGGTATGCGAGCTTCAGAATTGGAGGCCGAATTTGCCGATATGGAAGGATGGAACGCAGAAACAGATGCGGCAACGCTTTTATCCAATCTAGGTATTGACGAAAGCTACCACTATCAGTTGTTGAAAGACATTCCCAACGACATGAAAGTTCGGGTATTGTTAGCTCAAGCACTATTTGGTAACCCAGATTTACTTATTTTGGATGAGCCTACCAATGACCTTGACCTGAGAACCATCAATTGGTTAGAAGACTTCCTTTTAGATTTTAAAAATACCGTAATTGTTGTATCGCACGACAGACACTTCTTGGATACCGTTTGTACACATATTTGTGATATTGACTATAAGAAAATCAATCTTTTTACAGGAAACTATACTTTCTGGTACAAAAGTTCACAATTAGCAGCCAGACAGCGCGCTGATAAAAACAAAAAAGCAGAAGAGAAGAAAAAAGAATTACAAGAGTTTATTTCTCGTTTCTCTGCCAATGCCTCTAAATCTAAACAAGCTACAAGTAGGAGAAAATTATTGGACAAACTAGATTTGGATGAAATTCAACCTTCTTCAAGGAGATATCCTGCAATTATTTTTGAGCAAGAAAGAGAGGCAGGGGATCAGATACTCCATATTGAGAATTTGGCCTATGAGCAAGATGGCGAGGTTTTGTTTTCCAATGTGAATATCAATGTAAGTAAAGGAGATAAAATCGCTATACTTTCCAGTAACTCCAAAGCTGTGAGTGCTTTTTACAAAGTATTAAACGGAGAGTTAGCGCCAACTGCTGGTAAATTTAGCTGGGGAACAACCATTACAACTGCTTATTTGCCTAATGATAACAGCGCTTTTTTTCAATCTAACGATACTTTAGTTGATTGGTTAAGAGAATACGCACAAACAGATGAAGAGCGAGAGGAAGTTTATTTACGCGGATTTTTAGGTAAAATGCTGTTCTCAGGTGAAGAAGCCATGAAAAGTAGCAAGGTGCTTTCTGGAGGTGAAAAAGTGCGTTGCATGTTGTCCAGAATGATGATGAAAAGGGCTAACTTTCTAATGCTAGATGAACCCACCAATCACTTAGACTTAGAATCCATTACTGCTATGAACAATGGTTTAAGTGATTTTCCAGGAACTATTTTGTTGTCTTCTTATGACCAAGAATTATTACAAACAGTAGCGAATCGCATAATAGAAATTACACCAAAAGGAATTATCGATAAAATGATGCCTTATGAAGAATACAAAAAAGATCAAAAAATCGGTGCTCAATTAGAAGAACTATACGCATGAAGAAAAAAAAGAGAGAGAGTACCGCAGCAATATTGAAAGATCGTTCACTTCTGAAACAGGACGTTTATGCCGTTACAAAAGCGAAATTTCAAGAATTAAAAGCAGTCATTGAAAAAGAAATCAATGGGCTTAAAGAAAATATTCAAGACGAGCGGGTGCGTTTGATATATGAAGAAAAAACAGATTATCAAATACATGCCTATTCAGGGAGTGACTTATTGATTTTCAATATGCATTCTAATGTGTTTTGTTTTCCTGACGAACATCCCATTCAGAAAACGTCTTATGTTGAAGACGACTTCACTAGGGCCTATTGTGGGGTAATACACATTTATAATTTCCTAGCAGATTCTTTTTTACACAATAGAATGAATGACGCTGGTTATTTGTTGGGGCGCATATTCATTAACAAGGAAAATCACTTCATGGTAGAAGGAAAAGGGCAACTTGGTATGTTGTTCAGAGATTTCTTGCACGAAGAATTGACTACTGAAAAAATGCACCAAATCGTTGATGAAGCCATCCGCCATGCTGCAAAATTTGATCTACTCGCTCCACCAGCAGATATGATTGCAACAATTAGTGTGATGCAAATGCAAACTATTAGCTCTGCACAGCAGTTAAAAACAGGAAAACGTTTAGGTTTTAGGTTCAATGCAGAAAACGATAAAATATTTTAATTTTTTTTCATAGAAACTTGCTCATTTCAAAAAATGCATATATATTTGCACTCCGATTTTTGAAATAAACATTTTTTGGCCCATTCGTCTAGTGGTTAGGACGCCAGGTTTTCATCCTGGAAACAGGAGTTCGATTCTCCTATGGGCTACGAAAGAGCTTAGCTCAGGTAAAATAAAAATGGCCCATTCGTCTAGTGGTTAGGACGCCAGGTTTTCATCCTGGAAACAGGAGTTCGATTCTCCTATGGGCTACAAATAAAAACTTAAATAAAAAATAAAATGGCGAATCACAAGTCCGCATTAAAGAGAATCAGATCTTCTGAGACGAAAAGATTAAGAAACAAATATCAGCATAAGACTACACGAAATGCAATTCGTGATTTACGTGCAATGACTGATAAAACAGAGGCTGAAAACAAGTACAAAGATGTTTGCGCCATGTTAGATAAGTTAGCGAAAACAAATGTTATTCATAAGAATAAAGCTTCTAACTTGAAATCTAGCTTACGTTTGAAAGTGAATGCACTTTAGATAAAAAAATATTGAAATTTGGGGAACATTATGCTGTTCCCCTTTTTTTGTTTACTACTTTTTGTTTCGTCTGCATCGTTCACTGCAATAAACAACCTCTTCCCAAACCTTTTCCCACTTCTTCCTCCATGTAAACGGTCGATAGCATACTGGACAAATTTTACTTGGTAAATCTCTTTTTTTACGCATTCGAATTAGTGCTAATATCTAAATAAAAATCACAAGAATAGCTTCATTTACCTAAACAATAACATTTTGATTTTGTGCACAAATTCATCAATCCAATATATCAGTAAAAACGGAATTGAAAGCTGCATTAATCCAACACATTTAAATTTTAATGCAATACCTGATGAAGGTCATTTTTTATTTGATTATTTGTGATTTACTTTGAAACCTAATATAGAAAGTAAACCATGAATACAAATGAGAAAGTAAGTACTATCATGACTACGGGCGTGATAACTGTAGATAAAAATGATCATACTTTGTTAGATGTCAAAGAAATTTTTAGAAAGGAAAAAATACGTCACATCCCCATCCTATCAGGGGGTAAATTGGTTGGAATGATCAGTAGAAATGATATTCATCGGTTAAGTTTCGGTAACATGTTTGAAGCACAAGAAGGCGCTGATGAAGCCATCTTTGAAATGCTTACCATAGATCAAGTAATGACTGGAAAACCTGTTGCCGTATCTTCAGCAGCGACCATTTTAGAGGTTGCCACCATCTTTTCTGAAGGAAACTTCCACTCTTTACCAGTGATGGATGGTGAACAAATTAAAGGAATTATCACAAGCACTGATATTATTCGGTATTTTTTGAAGTAATGCTAAATTAGCTTCTTTCATTCCTATCCCAACTTCTAAAAAACCGTTATTCTCATAATTCAGGTATGAATGCGTGACGTTGTAGGTTTTATTGTCTGATGCCAAAAGTCTGAAAACAATCTTTCGTATAGATTTTTTTTCGTTACTCAAGTTAATTTTGAACGAATTACTAGATAGAACAACTTTCTCGTTGCATTTTTAATGCTTGAAAGCATTGCACAAAAAATTCACGATGACACTAAATTCAAGGTCATTTTAAAGTAGAATTACCAATAATCCTTACTTAATTTCAACCCTCCTTAAAGTGTATTACTAATGAAATGGTCTTTGGGTTCAACAATTAAAGTTCATTAACCAAAAGGGCTCTCCCCTATCAACTTATCAAACTGGTTGCTTTTCATTATCTGAGGATTTGCATATATATTTTTGGCATTTGTCACCCAAAATTGATTAAAATTAAATATACAACTAATTCAGTAAAAATAAAAAACGCTTCCTTTTACCCATATCATATTGAATTTTTGAAGAGTTTTCT
>JAFIEX010000039.1 GCA_020832365.1 Crocinitomicaceae bacterium | reverse complement strand
TGACTTACATGGGGGCGCTTGGTGTTATGAACTCCAAATACATTGAGAAAGTTGTTTTGTAATATCCATAAATAAAAAGATCACTCGATCATTATACGCAGGGTTTCAATTGGTATTTGATTCTCTTCAATTTTTAAAAGGTATATGCCACTGCTTAATCCTCGAAAATCAAATAGTGTTGACGCCTTATCAATATGATTTTTGTGAATCACTCTTCCCACTTGATCAATAAGTTTAACAATCATTGTTTCGGTTCCTCCTTGCAATGTGAAAACACCATTGTTAGGATTTGGAAAAACTTTAAAGTCATTTCTTGAATCACAATAAATGGACAATATTTGTGAATAATTTATGGTTCCATCAAAATCGTTTTGTTTTATGCGATAATAAGTTAATTGTTGTCTGTTGTCATCGATACAATTATAACTATTGCCAAAAGGTGTTGAGCCAGATCCATTTACTGTACATATCACCTCCCAATTTTGACCATCTTTACTTCTTTCTAGCTCAAAGAAATGATTATTTTCTTCAGATGCTGTTTCCCAGGTTATCTCATTGTAACGTTCGAAACAATCTCCATGTATCGTTTTCCATTCAACCGGTAGAGGTGACAAGTCACTGGTAGTAAGCCATAAACTATGAATACTAGGTGAGCCATTTCTAAAAACACGCGCACTTACATATATTTCTGCTTGTGAAACAAATGATATATCAAAAGAGGCAGTCCCTGATAGTCCAGATTGACGAAGAAATGGACCAGCAAGTAAACTATGATTATTGGCATCGTGAATACTATACTCTACGTAACAAGTACCACAACTAGTAGTATTATCTTCAATTTTTAATTCGTCCCAATTTGCACTGTTACCATAGAGAGACCTATGCACGGCAGGGAATCGAACGGTATTAAAAAAGTTGGTAAAGGTGCCATCTAGTCTTGGAGCTTGAGCATCAGAGTGATTCGCTTGACTCATACAGCGGTTATGTGTTCCAGATGGTGAGTGAGCTGAATTCCATCTAGCTAATAAATTCATCATATTATTTTGGTTCCAACCTGGTCTGTTTACGATTTCTTGAACAATATTATCTACAGGTGTTAAAACAAACCTTACCCCACTAGAACCGAACCAAGAAGTAGAATAACTAAATACTTGATTTGCTGTCGTTCTGCCAGTTGTTTGAGCTACATTAGTCGAAGTTAATGCTGGAGCATTATCAACAGCGTGGGCATCGAAAATCATATGAAGTGTAGCAGTTTGGTTACGGCATGGACAATCGTCATTAACAACAACAGAAAAATCGGCACTATTAATTAAAGCGTTCCTAGGAATTGGCAATTGAAATGGCATACCATTCCAAAAATTACCGGTTTGGGTGCAGCCGCTTGTTCTGCGCCCCATGGTCATGAAATTACTATTAGGAAACCAACTTGAGCCTTCTCTAACTCCATCTCCAACACCAGCGTTAACAGAAAAAACACCCTCCCCAATTTCAAAGTAATCATTATCTGGTAAAGTGTTACTGGGTTGAACAATGTTGTAGAAGTTATACGACTGCTCCTGAACCTGTCCAAGTGCAAATTGTTCCTCTGTGGTAAAAAACCAGCCTTCTTCTTGGTAAACAGTATTGGGGTAATAGGAGTAAGGCCATAATTGAGTAGTCCAATTTCCCCAAGTTAGTCCACCATCATCAGATAACCTAACGCGAACAAAATATGTGCGTGGACCTGTTAATTGTTGAGTAGTCCAAAAATCATATGGCGTGCTTGCCATATAACTATTTCCATCTATGATAGTAGATACAATAGCAGTTCCATTAAACAGAGAGAAATGATTAAGCTCAAATTGCACAGCATTAAAATTGCTACTGCTTGAAATAGTAAATTTTGGTGTTGCACTGGATGACTTTCTGTGTGCAAAACTTGTGCTTAAATTGGGATCAGCTGATATGTTTAATAAAGTAGGTGTTAAAGGCATTATTTGAATTAAAGAAATATCATCAATAACAATCCAGAAGTCTCCTAAAAGTCTATTTGACCTTATGCGTATTCTTATATTATTGCCAGCAGGCGGAGTGAAATTAAAAACTGGTGAAGATATGCATGACGAGCTTGAGACATTTTCAAAGTTGCCTATAGTATTCCATGTGCTTCCATTTGAACTCCATTCAACAATAATATTTACTGAATTGGCTGGTGTTGAATTGCCCGTGGACCAGTTTATGCACTTGTAGTTGAAGCTGATTGCTGCATTAAATCCATTAGATATGCCTAAAACCCCACTGGTTAAAGAGGTGTTTGGTTCTGTATTATAAATATTTGAACGCACTGAAGAATTAGTGCAAGGAGTAAATCCGTTGTTATGGATTGAAGTAATATTAGGTGAAAAGCCTCCACTGACTGTCCAATTATGGCAAGATGTTGAATTACAACCGTTGAAATCTTCAAAATAATTAATTTGACAGTATGATACAGAAGTGTATAAAAAAGACATATATATCATTGATAGAATGCCTTGATGTAATTCCTTGAAATTCATAGTAATAGTAATTAGTGATCATAAAATTAAAATATTTTTTTGTAACACAGGTTACATTTTTTGTTTTTTATTTAATTTTTTTTCTCATGAAATCCTACAATTCAACTTTAATATACTTTATAAATAAAAAATGCTGTTTCATAAAGGCAAAATAGGATTTCGTGAAATTTAAAGAAGGTGATTCATCTTGTGTTGTAATTTTACTCGAAAAACACCCTTTCTGTAAACGTTAACGGTTTTGAAGGAGGGATGTACTTTGTAAAAATTAATAACGAACAAACAACCATCACGAAGCGATTGATGGTGACGAAATAATAGAAAGATGAAAAGATATACACTTATTTTAGCAGCGTTTAGCGCATGGGGAGTAAATGCGCAAATAGATTTTGAGCTGATAACGCCTCCACCGCCTGCACCACAAATTACACATAACATTGCGCCTTATCAAAACCCAGGTGCTGCTGTTGGTGATTTTAACGGAAATGGAAGCATGGATCTAATTATTTTTGGCAATAAACCAGGTGACGATTTTCATTGTGGCTTGCACTTCAATGATGGAAACGGCAGTTTTATTGAAGACACCAACCATTCTATTACAGGTGTTAGATCAAGAAAAGGAGGCGTAGCTGTTGGTGATATTGATGGTGACGGTGATTTAGATTTCATAGTAGCAGGACAAATAGTTGGCTTCTTGCCCTATACTGGTTTATTTACGAATGATGGAAATGGTAACTTTTCAGAAGTAACAAGTACTGGACTACCTGATCTTAACTTTGCGGCATTTGATTTTGCAGATGTTGACGGAGATGGTGATTTGGATTTACTTATAACTGGACGAGAGGGTGTAGGTCCTTTTACGTTCCTTACTCAATTGTACTTAAATGATGGAAACGGAAATTTCACATTGGATAATTCCAATTCATTTACAGCGGTTTCCCGAGCTACTGTTAATTTTGCTGACTTAAACGGAAATAACAGTCCAGATTTAATCGTAACGGGAAGTGACAGTAACGGGGAATCTATTACATCTATTTATATCAATGACGGAAATGGTAATTTTACAGAAGATACAACACATCCATTGACAGACATTGAACTTAGTTCGGTAGTCATTTTTGATGCTGATGGAGATGGCGACTTGGATATTGTAATCTCTGGAAGCAATAGTCAATCTAGTGTTGCTATAACTGAACTTTACTTGAATGACGGAAACGGAACTTTCACAGAAAACACCAATTCTTCTTTTGAAGCACTTCGGATTGGTGATATTTCTGCTGCCGATGTTGATGGAGATGGCGATATCGATTTTATTTTAACAGGACAGTACTTCGGTTCATCTGCTGATACTACTGTTTTGTACCTCAACGATGGAAATGGATTATTTGTTGAAGCTATAAACAACTCATTTACGAAATTTAGACGAAATGTAACACTGCTTTTCGATATCGATAACGATGGTGATGATGACTTATTTTTGAGTGGAGATATTAATAATGGTAACGATGAAATTTCTCAATTCTATATCAATGACGGAGCTGGCAATTTTGAACTATTGTTAATTGATATGCTTCAACCAGGAACAGAGGCTGCTTTCGCAGATGTGAATGGGGATGGATTCTTGGATATGCTTGTGGCAGGTAGCACAACTAAGCTATACCTTAACGATGGTAATGGTTTTTATGAAGAAGTTGCGGGAACTCCATTTGTTCCGTTGAGCAACCCAGCATTAGCATTTGCTGATGTTGACGGCGACGGGGACATGGATGTAATGCTACAAGGATTTAATATGCAACTATTTCCTACAACAACCATTTTGTATCTCAACGATGGAAATGGTAACTTTACAGAAGATACAAATAATTTATTTACCCAACTTTATGATGATGGTTCAGTAACTTTTGGTGATGCAGATGGCGATGGAGATATAGATCTAATTCATTCTGGTAGAGATTCAAATAATGACTACATAACAGTGTACTACACCAATGATGGAAATGGGAACTTCACCGTAAACACAAGTGCCAACTTAATGAACATCTATGGTGGTGAGGTAATCATGGAAGATTTAAATAATAATGGAAGTTTAGATTTGATTATTTCTGGATTAGATGCTGATAATTCATACATTGCTACTACAAAGGTATATTTCAATGACGGTACAGGAAACTTTACAGAAGATACACAAAACCAAATTAGTGGGCACTATTTGGGTGGCATAGACCTTGGTGACATCAATGGCGACGGAAATCTAGACTTGGTAATAACAGGATACGATGAAAGTAATGAACCCATGACTAAACTCTACACCAACGATGGAGCAGGTCAGTTTACAGAAGTAACACCAAATCCCTTAATTCAATTATTTGAAAGTAGAGTAGCGTTTTCTGATGTAGATTTGGATGGTGATTTAGATTTATTAATTCATGGTGCAGATATTAATTTTGTTAGTCACACCTTACTATACGAAAACGACGGAACTGGAGTTTTTACAGCAGTAACAGGAATGCCTTTCGATAATTCAGGTTATGGAGCATTGGTTTTTGCTGACATTGACAATGACGGCGACGAAGATGTATTGCTTGCTGGTCTAAAAGGCCTTTATGGAGAGCTAGAGTTTGCAAGAGTTTATAGAAACTTGGCGATTAATTGTTCTCCAATCGACATCACTACAACTCTTAGCGGCGCAACCATCACTGCCAATAATACTAATGCTACCTACCAATGGATAGATTGTGATGATAACAATGCACCAATCACAGGAGCAACCAACCAAAGCTTCACGGCAACTGCTAACGGCAATTATGCAGTTGAAATTACAGAAAATGATTGTACAGCAACTTCGGATTGTATAGCGGTTACAACGGTAGGGTTAAGTGAAAACGAGCTGGCAGCCAACATCACCCTTTACCCCAACCCATCCAACGACATCGTTACCATCGATGGCCTGAAAGACTTCTCTTCTGTAACTATCCACGATGCCTTAGGTAAATTGATTCGTACTTACAACCTTGATGCAGCAAACACCCTTTCTGTAAACGTCAACGGTTTTGAAGGAGGAATGTACTTTGTAAAAATTAATAACGAACAAACAACTGTCACGAAGCGATTGATGGTGACGAAATAATAGAAATATGAAAAAAATAACTACGAGTATTCTACTTATTAGCATGTTTTTAAATGCACATGGACAACTCAAAATTGTTGGATCGAATATAGACGGTGCGGCGGGAAGTATTGGCAGTATCTATGAGTTTGATTTAGAAAACGATCAATTAGATATTCTATATGAACCAGGCTCAATACATGCGCGTAACCCAAGAAACAATGATATGGTGCTGGGAAATGATGGTCTATACTACGGTGTATCAACAGGCCAAGGATTCGGCGTAATGTTCTCTTGGGACCCACTAACAGATGAATATATTACCTTGTATGAAAATGCTTCTCAATTGGGAGGGTCTGGCTCAAATAAAATATGGACTCAGCCTTTGGCCTACGATCAGAGCAATCAAGTCATTTTCACCAATAATAGATTGGAGGTCTCAAAGTACGACATCACAACCGGTGTTGGTGAGATTATTTACACGTTATCAAATGATTATGTAGCCGACCACAATGTCATTTATCACGACAACAAGCTTTGGGGCACACGATTTAACTTTAGTACGTCCAATTTCGAGATTTATAGTTATGACCTTGTGAATGAAACTCAAACAATGCATTATGCATTAGCATCAAGTGTCCAGCAGGGAGGATTTAGGGCAATTACATTGGATGGTGATTATATCCTTGGCTCCAATCGACTTGGTGCGTTTCGCTTCAATACACTGAATGATCAATATGAACAGTTATTTACATGTACTGTTGCCGATGGAAGATTGTTTAATGAGCCCTTGCGTGTTGGTAACAAACTATACATGACAGCAACAGAGGGAGGAGACAACAATGCAGGTGTTCTTTTAGCTTATGACTTTGTAAGTGATGACTATGAGGTTTTACACCACTTTGATACTTATGGACCTTCTACTTCAAATATTGGTGGTTGGGGTGGTTATCGAATTATCGAAAACAATGGTACATTGCTTTTCACAACAAGACTATATGGTGCGAACGAAGCAGGAACATTATTGAGTTATGAAATAAGTACCGAAACACTCACCAAAGTTATCGACTTTGATTCTACAGCTGTCGAACAAGCCTATGGAGCCCTCGCTCTTGATGAGGCAACAAACTCAATTTATGGGTTATCCTGGGGAGGAGGTGCAATCGATGTTGGCACACTTTTTAGCTACAGTTTAAGTACTGAAGAATTTGCCACGCGACTAAATTTGGGAACTTATGACGAGGGTATTGCAAGATTTTTGTCATTCCAAGTCTTGAAACAAGGGACGCTATTTGGTATAGGGGCAAACGAACTTAATCAGATTCTACTCTATTCATTCGATATGAATAATCAGGAAATTACAATTCTTCACAATTTTGGAGTTACCTCATTCCAAGAGTTACGAATAAATGAAGACCGAGTGCTTTTAGCGAGATCGGTTAACGGTGAAATTATTACTTACACATTCGATTTAGTTACAAGCCAATTCGAAGAATATAGTTTTACGCATTCAGAAATATCTACAATATCTGCCTTAGAAGTTGTTGGTGATGATATTTATTTTGCGAATGAATTAGGGGGTACTTATGATTTTGGTTTCATTGGAAAACATAATAAACTTGATAATACAACCGACATTTTACATTCTTTTACAGAGACTGAAAATGATTACTCCTTTGTGAATTCTTTTGAGTATTTTGACCAATCGCTCTATTTTTCATCAGACAACTCCTCTGGGGGAATGTTACATGCTTATGATTTAAACACGTCTACTCATTCTACCCTTGTCGAGCTAGACATTACAAACTCTCCTGAATTAGGCGCCCTTATTGGCCGTATAACGATTGAAGACAACCAAATTTTCGGATCCACATTTGCCGGGGGAGATAATGATTTAGGAGTGATTTTTCAATGTGACCTGAATGGCAATAATTGGACTGTTCTTTATGATTATCAACTGTCTAACTTGCCTAATATTGCAAAACCATTATTCAAAAAAGGTGATTTTTTAGTGGGCTATAACTATCAGGCTGCGTGGCCTGTTGGAACTGTAGAGGCGCAAGCTTTTATGTTAGACATTAACTCAGGTTCTTTTGAGGTTCTGTATTCACTAGATTATAACAACACAGGTATTCCTATGGGAAATAACAATACTAATGGAGGCTTCTTGTTTGTTTACGATCAATGCGAATTAGAAGATTATTCAGTTACACAAATAGGGAATACCTTATCTCTTGATTTGCCAAACCAGGCAAGTATTGAATGGGTGAATTGTAACGACGAAGCAACAACCATCAGCTCAGGAGTCACATTTACCCCAACTGTATCTGGTGAGTATAAAGCCTTGGTTTCGTTGAGTACTTGTGAAACAGAAACCGACTGCATCAATGTGCAATTGCTAAATACAAACAACTATGGTGACCTCTCAAACATAACCCTTTACCCCAACCCATCCAACGACATCGTTACCATCGATGGCCTAAAAGATTTCTCTTCTGTAACTATCCACGATGCCTTAGGGAAATTGATTCGTACTTACAACCTTGATGCAGCAAACACCCTTTCTGTAAACGTTAACGGTTTTGAAGGAGGGATGTACTTTGTAAAAATTAATAACGAACAAACAACCATCACGAAGCGATTGATGGTGAAGTAATTTTCTGGTTTGAAAATTTATAAAAACGGGGGTCTAACATTCAGACCTCCGTTTTGCTTTAGGTATAGAACGGAGGTATTTTGCTTATTTTCATTTTCACAGAGTTACTAATAAATTTCATGAGCGTCAAAGAAAACTGTTTCAATACATTTTATCCAGTTCTGCGCCTTAAAAACTTAGTACCATACCCAAAAGAGAATTTGAAAAGAAAACAGCAAATGAAGCATATTCAAATCAATTAGGTGGTCATGCCATACTTACAACTTTTGCTTATAAAGAAATACCCGTGATTCGTGAAGAAAGGTTGCGCATTCATAAAATGATGTCCTTCTGCGCAAAGGATTTATATAGCTTTGAACATCTTATAAAATTTTGAACAATGAATTATTATCGATCAGTGGTTATTATTACAGCATTATGCTGTTTGGTATGGTCCCCACAAGACGCATTTTCCCAAAACCTAGGGAACTTAAAGAACAAGGCACAACAAAAAGTGAAATCCGCAACAGCCGATGGATTGTCGAAGGAGGACAATAAACCGAAAGAACCAAAATCAGTTAAGATAGACGATGAAAATGCTGCTAGGATCTTAACAAGCACTTCTTGGAGATACGATGCTGAAAAACTCGAAGAATCTTTTCAAGCCAAATATGGCAGCATGAACGAAAGCAATATGAGCGCTGAGCAGCGAACTGCCAAAGAACAAGCAGAAAACCAAAAGAATGTAATGAAAGACTTACGTTTGCACTTCGGAGAAGATGGTAAAGTGGCTTTGAAATTCTACGGTAGTGAGCAAGCATCAATGCAGTGGAACGTAAGCGCAAAGACATTAACCATGAGCCAAGATGGTCAAGAAGAGTCTTTTGATATTCTTAAATTAACGGACAACGAAATACATATCCGTGAGCAGAAAACAAAGGAGGAATCTCTCTTGCTTGCTGAAGGTTACACTAGACCATCGAGTAAGGCAGGTAAAAAAGATGACAGCCCCTCAGCTCCTGTATCTTTAGATTTTGATTATAGAAAAAATCAGTTGACTTATGCGGAGGAATTTTTTAAAGAAAATACTACCGTCTATCAATTATAAGGGGATTTTTCTTCTGGAAAATATTTTTTTGATGAGTTTAGCCCTTACGGAACCGCTGAACTCGTTAAGAAAAAATACGATGTATTTAAACTAGGAGAAAAGAGCGGAGAAGCGAGAGAGCCAAGTTTTGATTCACCACATATGCGCATTGATAATGGTGGTGTTGGAACCTATTATACCAATTACGATAAAGGACCATCGGCATGGGTGAGCGCTTATGACAAAGAAAAAATTGTAAAAAATCACGGTGAGGGAAAAAAGTTTACTGAACAAGAAGCCCTGGACTATAACGGATTCATGTTTTTTGAAGGAATAGCGTTTTATGCGAACTACAGACGATATGATGGCGGC
Organism: Crocinitomicaceae bacterium; assembly: GCA_020832365.1. Classification (GTDB taxonomy): domain Bacteria; phylum Bacteroidota; class Bacteroidia; order Flavobacteriales_D; family Crocinitomicaceae; genus JAFIEX01. The sequence continues at coordinate 8,004 of JAFIEX010000039.1, read as the reverse complement.
AAAAGCTACTCAATTTCTACTCTTCCTACCAAGATATGGGTGACGGATAAGAATGCTGCAAAAAACATTACTTATGCAAAACTGGAAGAAAAATTGATGGAATACCTTATCAAAGGTGAAAACGAGCCAGATGGTTTTATCTTAGGTTTGTCAAATCAATTACATGAAGAAGATAGAGCATTGAATTCCATAGAGGGAAAAGAGGTGAAATCTATCAAAATTAAAACAGCCAATGGAGAAACAAAATGCCCGTAAATTATGGAATTAATCTTCATTTTGAAGCAACGCTTGCCGATGGAAAAGTAATGTCTACTGGTAAAAAAGCATGGATGGAAGATTATGAGATTACTGTTGAGGGTGGTACTATTGATAATGAAGGTAAGCTCCTTTGCTACCAATTCAAGAGTGGAAATGATTTTGATGTAAGTCAAGTTCGTGATAAAGTAACTGTTACAATTAAATCAAAATTCCATCCTAATGTTCCTGCAGCTAATATTGAATTACCTGTGGATTACTCGCAGCCAAAAATGTTAAACTTAAATTACGCAGGAAACCCTTGGGATGGTCAGCTAGGTGGTGCGAGCTTAGTAGTGGAAGTTAAAAAGGTGAAAAATGAAATAGACGGAAGTCCTTTGTTAGAATACAGATTACGTTACAAAAGAGATGCGCATTGGTATCAAATTGTTAGAATTAAGCCTGAAAATACTGTTTTCTTAGATTGTAGTGGTTTCTCACACGGAAATAAAACATCAGGAGATGGTAAAAATGGTGGTGATGGTGGAGACATTCGCTTGATCCTAGACCCTTCGGTATCAACTTATAATTTTGATTATTCCAACAAAGGTGCGAAAGCACAACCTCCTAAATCATCTGCGTTTCGACCAGGGCAAAATGGACGTGACGGAACCTTTGAAAAGAAAACACAAAAAGTATCGTGGTAAAAGCAAATTAAACTTTTCGTTCTCGGATGACTCTTGAAATCCGAGAATGAAGAGTTGAGTATAAATCAAAAAAAAATAATACAATGAAGAAACGCAATTTAATTTATGGTCTGATGCTGACCCTACTAACGGCATGCGGGGAGCGTCTAGATGAAACACCAATCACCATTCAAGAAACAAATGAAAATAGTAGTGAGGAACCAGTAGGGCAAATCGATCTCGAAGCAATGAAAGACTGGCCTTCACAAACCTATCGCTCTGATGGATATCGACCTAGTGCAGCGAGTGAGTGGATAAAGGTTATCTATACACCGGACGGAAAGCTAATTAATACCATTCTTTATTGGAATGTAAACGATGAAACACCTATTGAAATGAAATTGATTGAAAGCGAATTCATTGAAGGTGAAATTTCTGGTTGGTCAGGTAAGTTGAAATCACCAGATGGCTTTTTTGATTACGAGTTTGGGGTTATAGCAGATCAATTTAACCTGGTTTTTGACGACGAAGGAAGAATGCAGGAATTTTATCAAGAGCTTGATTAATTTAGAATAGGATTAATTATTTAAGAAAAATAAATCAAAAACAACAACTATGAAAACCAAAAACATCTGGCTTTTAGCCTTGACATTATTAAGTGCTCTAGGTGTTCAAGCTCAAAATTTAGTGGTTACATTGACTAACTCCAACACGGAAACTTTTGCTGTGGCGGATATTCAAAGTATTAAGTTTGGAACGGAATCAATGATATTGAATGAGTTGGACGGAACTGTCAATACGTGGGATATCAATGATATTCAGAATTATGCTTTTGATGGTGTGGCTAATATCCATGAATCAACAACAATTGCTACAGATGAGCTGAACGTATTTCCGAATCCTTCATCTGGTTTAGTGCATATTAATTACACGTCAAATCTTTCAGGTAAGATAACAATTGCAGTTTATGACATCAATGGAAGGTTGAATGAAGAACTCTTTGACGGAGTAAATCAAGAAACAACAACGGTTACTTGGAGCGCTAAAGCAAACAATATGGTTCAAGCAGGAAAGTATTTGGTGAAAATCACTACGCCAAATAAAGCGATTACAAAACCAATCATCATTCAATAAAAAAGAAAGTCATGAAAAATTTATTCATAGCAATAGGTTTAGTCATCAGCGGTGCAGCTTTTGGACAAATCGAGCAAAACATCAATAAAACATCAGGAACGACAACGAACCCAATTACTGAAATTGACAGTATTCGTTTCAATGCCAACCAAACAGAAATGGAAATCATTTTCAACAATGGAAGCATGGTAGGTCATGTCATTTCTGATATTGATGATGTGACATTTTCTGGGCAATTAATTGGAGAAATAAATGGATTAGACTGTGCAACGGCAACAATAACAGGGACATTAATTGAAGGTGATGTTGCAAGTGGTGTCTCTGCTGAAATTAGTTACACAGGTGGAAATGGAGGTCCACACAATGGTCAAACAGTAACTTCAACAGGAGTAACAGGTTTAACAGCAACATTAACAGTTGGAAACTTTGCTAGTGGTTCTGGCTCACTGACTTATGATATTACTGGAACGCCAAGTGAGGATGGCATAGCGATTTTTGCACTAGAAATTGGTGGGCAAATTTGTACATTGGAGCTTACGGTAGTATCATTATATCCGATAGGAACAGTTCATTGTAATGCACCAACTGAAGTTGTTGAAGTCATTAACCCAACAACTGGTAAAACTTGGATGGATAGAAATTTAGGTGCTAGTCAAGTGGCTACTAGTAACACAGATATTGATGCTTATGGAGATTTATACCAATGGGGTAGAGGAGCTGATGGTCACCAATGTAGAACATCAGCCATTAACTTTAACTTAAGTAGCACAGACCAACCGGGACATGGAGATTTTATTGTAGGTTCAATAGACTGGAGAAGCCCAGTCAACAGTAGCTTATGGCAAGGAGTAAATGGTGTCAACAACCCATGCCCATTTGGTTATCGCCTTCCAACTGAAACGGAGTTATTGGATGAAAGTGAAAGTTGGAGTTCATCAAATGCCAGTGGTGCTTTTGATTCTCCTCTTAAATTGCCTCTATCCGGGAGAAGACAATCTAGCAGCAATGGAGACTTGGCAGGCGTTGGAGGTGATGCGAGTTATTGGAGTAGCAGTGCAGTAAGCCCAACATCGGACGCTTCAAGGGCACTTTATTTTTCTAGTTCAACTGCATTCACTTTCACAAGCTTTAAAGCGGATGGAAGAGCTGTTCGTTGTATTAAGGATTAAGATGCTACTGTTGTTTTAGTGGGTGAATTATGGTGAATTTTATTAGGTAGTTCCTGAAAAGACAATGGTAGAACAAAATTCAATCATGCAAAAGGTCGGTTTATTATGAACCGACCTTTTTTTTAGAGCTTATATTTTCTTCAAAAAAGAGGAAATTAGAGGTCTCAAAAAAATGTCATTACAATAGAAAGTATAAATGTTGCGCATCACTTAAAAAGTAAATGAAAATACTTTCTCCTGATGAATCGTTTCAAAAAGATGTGGGTAGTATTTTTGCATTTCAGCCCTTAGCAATGTTATCGGTAAATCAGCAAATTCACCATAGAAATGTATATACTGCATGAATTGCTGGTCTCCTTCATAGGCTTGGAGCATTGCATCTTTAGTTCCATCCCATTCTAATGTTGAAACTTTGCTAGCTCTACAGGCTATTTTATCAAAAGCTGGGGTTGTTTTTATCCATTCACCATCAAGATAGACAGCAGCATAACCATGAAAAACAATTTCTTCTCGCTTTAAGTAAGTTTTTAATTGTTCTGCCCCCAAGTGATTAACAACAATACCAAATCCGAGACGAGCAGGAATCCTCAAATATCTGCAACAAGCAACGTATAATATGGCTTTTTCTACACACCATGCTCTACGCTTCTCAACAATTTTACTCGCTGTAAGTGCTTCAGGACGTATGTCAAGGTGGTAGGGATCATAAACAAACCCATCTCGTACTTTATAATAAAGTGCTACGGCCTTTTCTTTTGGGCTTGCTTTTTGTTTTATGTCCGAACAAAATAGTTGAACTTTTTCGTTGGTAAAGTCTAAAAAAAATGTTGGGGAGAGGTATTCCTCCATAGCACAATTATTTAGGAAGATATAGCTTCATATTTGCCCCTAGAACGAGATCGTCCAAATGTCCAATGACTTCATTGTTTTTTGTCCGAACGTGCATGTGCATGTTACTACTGTGATGCGTGAATATTCCGTGATGTTTGTTGGAATAAAATCCTATTATTTCAACTACCTGATCCATCCAAACACCATTTAAACCGGATTGAACGTGTTTAATATGTGAATGAATACTATCCAATAAATCCCAATGAACAACATGCCAAGAAAATCGATCACTCATGCCCTCTAATTTAAATGGAAAAGGAGCAGCAGTATCTATACCTACTTCAATGGCTTTATTAACTATGAAAGCATCCAGTTGTTCTAAATTTTTGATGTTGATGGGAATTTCAAAGGATTGCCAATTTTTAACTTGTGCACTGACTAAAAATGCAGCTCCAAATTCAAAGTTTTGATGCAAATCAAGTTTTTCACCGCGCACAGTAGTGATATAAGGCTCACTGTTGATGATGGTAATTTCGCCAGCAAGGTTTTCAAGTGCGCCAATGGCATAAAAATTAGCAGTAGCAGCAAAATCGCTTAAATCAGCGTGGGCAGATAGGTCATTACTTTTCATTACTTTTCTTAACTCTCCAAAATAGGTCACATCGAAAGATGGTTCCCGTTGGCAGCTGAAAAGAAGAAAAAAAGTAAAATTAAGAACGATTAGTTGTAAAACGGGTATGCTGTATTTACGCTTCATTTTATTACTTATTTGAACTAAGTTACAAAGTTAATACATTTATGATATGAACCTATTAGCGCATTTTGAAATTGCAATAGACAAAATGTCATTAATTCTATTAGTTGACCGTCAAAATGTCATTTAAATAAGTGTTTTATAAACTTGGTAAAGGTTTTGAGGACTAAGCAGCAGAAGTTTAAAATGAAAAAAGATGGATTTTAATAAATGGACCATAAAATCGCAGGAGGCAATGCAATATGCCCAGCAATTGGCTGCTGAAAATGGTCAACAAGGAATAGAAACAGGGCATTTATTGCAAGGTGTTATACATGTTGGGGATAACGTTGTTCCTTTCTTATTTGGACAAATCGGCGCGGATTTGAACATGTTTAAGCAGGCTTTAAGTAGTGTGGTGCAATCCTACCCAAAAGTGGATGGCGGTCAGCCTTATTTGAGTAATTCTTTGCATAAAGTATTGAATTACGCGACCAATGAGATGAAACAATTTAAAGATGAATTCTTGAGTTTAGAAATTGTCTTATTTGCCTTATTGGATGGCAACGATGCCGTTGCGCGTTTACTCAAGGACAATGGATTTAATAAAAAAGATTTAAAAGCAGCAATTATGAAATTACGTAATGGAGAAACGGTTAATTCTCAAGGAAAAGACGGGAATTATCAGTCGCTTTCTAAATACGCCAATAACCTCAATGAAATGGCTAAAAATGGAAAGCTAGACCCTATTATCGGTAGGGATGAAGAAATTCGTAGGGTACTTCAAATTTTAACAAGAAGAACCAAAAACAACCCAATTTTAATAGGTGAGCCTGGTGTTGGAAAAACGGCAATAGCTGAGGGAATAGCCCATAGAATTGTTGCGGGCGATGTGCCTGAAAACTTGAAAAGTAAAGTCGTTTTTGCACTTGATATGGGTGCTTTGGTTGCCGGAGCCAAATATAAAGGAGAATTTGAAGAACGATTGAAGTCGGTAATCAATGAAGTAATTAAATCCGAAGGTGAAATTATTTTATTCATAGATGAAATTCACACCTTAGTTGGTGCTGGAGGAGGAGGAGAGGGAGCCATGGATGCGGCAAATATTCTTAAACCTGCTTTGGCAAGAGGCGAATTAAGAGCTGTTGGAGCAACTACCTTGGATGAATACCAAAAATACTTTGAGAAAGATAAAGCGTTAGTAAGAAGATTTCAAACTGTTTTGGTTGATGAGCCTAGCACTGAGGATGCCATTTCTATCTTGCGTGGGATTAAAGAAAAATACGAAAATCACCATAAGGTATTGATCAAAGATGATGCAATTATCCAAGCAGTGGAGCTTTCGCAACGCTACATTACGGATAGACAGCTTCCAGACAAAGCAATTGACTTAATTGATGAGGCTGCTTCAAAGTTAAGAATGGAAATTAACTCTAAACCGGAAGAGTTAGATGAGATTGAGCGCAGAATTATGCAGTTGGAAATTGAACGAGAGGCCATCAAGCGTGAAGGTGACGAAAATAAATTAAAGTCTTTAGGTGGTGAGTTAGCAAACCTGCAAGAGCAAAGAGACCAGTTTTTGGCTAAATGGAAATCTGAAAAGGATTTGATTGACACAGTTCAGACAGCAAAAGAACGCATAGAGCAATTAAAACTAGAAGCAGAACAAGCAGAAAGAGCAGGTGATTATGGTAAGGTTGCTGAAATTCGCTACGGAAGGTTGCAAGAGGTTCAAAATGAGGTGGAACATGCAAAAGCCAAATTAGCGGAGCTGCAATCTCAGAATAAAATGATTAAAGAGGAGGTTGATGCCGAAGAGGTAGCCGATGTCGTGGCAAAATGGACTGGAATTCCTGTTGCTAAAATGCTCGAAAGTGAACGCTCAAAACTGCTAAGACTTGAAGATGAGCTGAGAGAGCGTGTGGTTGGACAAGAGGAAGCTATAGAAGCTGTAGCTGATGCCATTCGCAGGAATAGAGCAGGACTACAAAACCCTAACAGACCAATTGGTTCGTTCTTATTCATGGGTACAACTGGTGTCGGGAAAACAGAATTAGCAAAAACGCTAGCTGCCTATCTCTTCAACGATGATAATGCCATGACGCGAATAGACATGAGTGAGTTCCAGGAGAAACACAGTGTGAGTAGGTTAGTGGGTGCACCTCCAGGATATGTGGGTTACAACGAAGGTGGTCAGTTGACAGAGGCTGTGCGCAGAAAGCCATACTCCATCGTTTTGTTGGATGAAATTGAAAAAGCCCACCCCGATGTATTCAATATTCTTTTACAAGTGTTAGATGATGGAAGACTCACCGATAACAAAGGAAGGGTGGTGAATTTTAAAAACACTTTAATCATTATGACCTCTAACATGGGAGCACATATCATTCAGGAAAATTTTGATGGTATCATCGCAGGGACGGAGGAACAGGTAAAAGAGAAAACTAAATTAGCGTTGCTTGAACATTTAAAACAAGAAATTCGACCTGAGTTTCTAAATAGAATTGACGAAACTATTCTGTTTACTCCTTTGACAAAGGAAGATACGCTTGCGATAGTGAACATCCAATTGGACATACTCAAAAAGCGACTACTTGAAAATAACATTCGGTTGGTGGTGAAAGAGGATGCAATAGCTTGGATCGCAGAGGCTGGGTTTGATCCTCACTTTGGTGCAAGACCAGTAAAACGAGTGATTCAAAAACAAGTGCTTAATGAATTATCTAAGCAAATTTTAGCACAGAATATTGATACTTCGAATAATGTGGTGATGGATTTATTTGACCAAAAAATTGTCTTCCGGAAGCCAATTAGTGAAGAAGAAGAAATTTTTTCGCTCTAAAGAAAACAAAAAAAGCAGAGCTGTGTTTTAACAATGGATTTAGGTTGGTTATAGGTTAGGTTATAAAGAGTTCACTCGCCAGAGTGAACTCTTTTGTTTTGATCGTTTGCTCGTGTTAATTCTAAAAACCTTCAAGGCAATTAAATTGACTTTTTTTTTCATAAATTTGATAAGAACTAATTTTTGTATATTGAAAGTTCTTATATTTGCACCCGCGTTCAACGAAATATTTGAATTTGCGATACACGGTGGTTGTAGCTCAGTTGGTTAGAGCGCTGGATTGTGGTTCCAGAGGTCGTGGGTTCGAACCCCATCTTCCACCCAAAAAGAAGAGTTAGCCTTGCGGTTAGCTCTTTTTTTGTTTAGTAAAGAAAC